>NZ_AXCB01000007.1:0-108490 GCF_000475375.1 Marinobacter sp. EVN1 | reverse complement strand
GAACTGACTCATCCTGAGCAGTCCCGATTATAACCACCAGCCTCCGGAATACCAACCAACAAACCGATGGCCTGTTTTAACCAGTTCTCAGTGATGAAAACCCGCGCCTGCGACTTTTGTTGAACCCGGTGAACGGTTAACCTTGAACACCGTCTAACAACAAGAGCAGCACCATGGCACAGTACACCATTGAAATTGATGAAACTTTCGATGTCCCCAGGCGCAAGGCTTTTGCCGTTTTTGCCGACCACCACCGCTTCGGCAAACTGGTCGGGGCACCGGTCAAGCGTATCAAGGACAGCGACCAGGCAGACCCCAACGGCATTGGCTCGGTTCGCAAGATCGGCATTGGCCCGCTGTCTCTTGAGGAAACCGTACTCGGTTTTGAACCCGACTCTCTGATTGAGTACACCATCAGCAGCATCAGCCCTTTGCGTAATCACCTGGGGCGTATTCTGTTCTCCGATGCAGGCGAAGGAAGAACCCGTATTCAGTACTCCATCCGTTTTGAGGATATTGTGCCGTTTACCGGCAAAGCGGTTCAGGTCGCGCTGGAAAAGGGATTACGCCGTGGTATCAAACGCCTGCCGTCAATGGCGTAAGCCTGTGGGAGCGCAGGCAACAATCGGTAACTTGATGAATATCAGATAATTGACCTGAGGCAACAATTTATATTTGTCAATTCTGTACTCTCCCGCGCAGTTTGCAATATCCGGCCATCGGGCTATAAGTGTGCCTGAAGCCGAAGACCCTACTGCTTTGCGGGAGACAGAAATGGCGGCAGCACCGATTGTTCTCTTCGACAACGGACACCACAAGTGCCTGATGTTCGATTCCCTGGTCACTGGCGAAGGCGTTCAGTCCAACCAGTTCCTGATTGTTGATGGCAAACACGAAGCCCTGATCGACCCCGGCGGAGATCTGACCTACACCCCACTCTCCGTCGCCGCGTCCAAGTACATGAACATCCGCGATATGGACTATGTCTTCGCGTCCCACCAGGACCCGGACATCATCGGCGCCATCGACCGCTGGATTGTCCACACCCGGGCAAAAATCGTTACCTCAAAGCTGTGGGCGCGCTTCTTGCCGCACCTGGTGTCCAGCTACGTCACCAACCAGCTCAGCGGCAGCGTCTACGACCGCATCGTCAGTATTCCTGACGGCGGCGCCAATGTGAGGTTCGGGGAGACTTATCTGCAGTGCCTGCCGGCGCATTTCATGCACTCGGTCGGTAACCTTCAATTCTACGATCCGGTCTCAAAAATCCTGTTCTCAGGTGACCTCGGCGCGTCCATGGGCGGCGAAGACGACCACGAGCCGGTGAAAGATTTCGACAAACACATCCCGAACATGATCGGCTTCCACCGCCGTTACATTGCTTCCAAGAAAGTCTGTCGTCTTTGGGCCAACATGGTTCGAGACATGGACGTGTCGATGATCGTGCCCCAGCATGGCAAACGCTTTGAAGGCCCGGTGATGATTGATCGCTTCCTTAACTGGGTCAGCGATATGGATTGTGGCATTGATCTGGTATCCCAGGACAACTATCGCCAGCCGGTGGAATACGTGTAACAACCCGGTTCCGCAGGGACGCGGAACCACCTCCTGGCAAAAGCTGCGAAATCAGGCCTGTTGCAATCCGCTCAGGTTCAGTAAAATCCGCCTTTTCACTGAACCCTAGAGGCAGCGAATATGGGCAGAGCCTACCAAAACCGCAAAGAATCCATGGCCAAAACGGCCGCCGCGAAAACCAAGGTTTACAGCAAGTACGGCCGCGAGATCTACATGGCCGCCAAGGCTGGTGGCATCGACCCGCAAGCCAACCTTTCCCTGCGCGGGCTGATTGAGCGGGCCAAGAAAGACCAGGTGCCCACCCACGTTATTGAAAAAGCCATCGACAAAGCCAAGGGTGGTGCAGGCGAAGACTATGCGCCGGCCCGCTACGAAGGCTATGGCCCCGGAAACTGCATGGTCATCGTGGACTGCCTGACTGACAACCCGAACCGAACCTTTGGCGATGTTCGCCTGGCGTTCACCAAAACCAAGTGCAAGATCGGCACCCCGGGCGCCGTGGCCCACATGTTTGATCACTGCGCCATCTTTGCATTCGCCGGCCAGGATGAAGAGGCCGTACTGGAAGCCCTGATGGAAGCCGACGTGGACGTTACCGACATCGAAAGCGAAGACGGCAAAATCACGGCATTCACCCCGAACACCGAATACGCCAAAGCCAAACAGGCTCTGGAAGCCGCGTTTGAAGGCATTGAGTTCGATGTGGACGAGATCCAGTTCCTGCCAAAAACCACCACCGTGGTAGAAGGCGACGACATCCCGATGTTCGAGAAATTCCTCGACATGCTGAACGATCTGGACGACGTACAGAACGTATTCCACAACGCAGAACTGCCGCAGGAATAACCTCTGCTGGCAAAAAGTAGTCACAGGGGCGCGACATCGCGGAGGTAGCAGGCGTGGAAAAGCCAAAGGTTATTATCCTGAAAACAGGCTCAACCTACCCGGAGATACGGGATCAGTTTGGTGATTTCGACGCCTGGTTCCTCCGCAACCTCAACGGTGATCTTGACCTTACCGTGCTGGATGCCGTGCAAACACCACCCGCGTCTGCTCCCAGCGACTGGGCTGGTATCGTCATTACCGGCTCGCCGGCAATGGTCAGCGACAAAGCGCACTGGAGCGAAGAAACCGCCCGCTGGATAAAACAGGCAGTCGAGGCCAGGGTTCCACTTCTCGGAGTCTGTTATGGCCACCAGTTGCTGGCCCACGCTATGGGTGGCAAGGCAGACTACCATCCTAAAGGCCGCGAGACCGGCACGCACACCGTGCGATTGCTCGACAGCGCCAGTTCAGACCCCCTGTTCAGTCAGTTGCCGGCAGAATTCCCCGCCCACCTGACCCACAAGCAATCAGCACTTGAGCTCCCTCCGGGCGCTGTACTGCTTGCCAATTCAGCCTTCGAGCCACACCAGGCGTTCCGGGTTGGCGAACATGCCTGGGGCGTGCAGTTTCATCCGGAATTCACCGAAGCCATCATGAAAGCCTACCTCGAAGTCCAATTTCCGGACATCGTCGCCGAAGGCCTGGACGCCCAGAGCCTGCTGCAGGGTGTACGCCCTGCCCCTGATGCCAATCACTTGCTGAAGCTTTTCGCTGAGTACCTGAACGCCCGCGCAATGACCAAATAGTCATGGAACCCGAGCGGCTGTGTGAACGTTTTGTATGTTGAATGAGTACAGATCGCTATCTACTGTACTGGAATACAACAGAGAAAGGAGCCTCACATGAACGGTATCAGAAAGCACTTGAGAAAGTTCTCACTGACCATGGCCGTACTCCTCACGTTTACGACCACCTTCTCCATGTCCGCCAACGCAGGCATGGTGGGTACCGGTGAGTTGATCCAGCAACAGCAGGTCGATCTGGACCGGCAACAACTGCTGGAAATGCTTGAAGATCAGGAAGTGAAGGCAAAACTGCAGCAACTGGGCGTGACAGAAGCCCAGGTTGCGGAGCGCATCCAGAATCTGACGCCGGCCGAACTGGCCGAGTTCGAGCAACAACTGGCCGAAGCACCAACCGGCGAGGGGGTCGTCGGCATCATTGTTCTGTTCCTGGTGGTGTTCATCATAACCGATATGCTCTGCGCGACGGATCTGTTCCCCTTCGTGAAATGCATTCGCTGATTTGTAATGTTGAAAGCGAGCAGGTTTCCTGAACACACTACGGCCGTCATTCTGGCGGCCGTCGTTCTGCTGGCAGGGTGCGCATCCACCCCGGACTGGCCAGATACCACGCCCCGTAGCGCTGAATCAGCAAGCTCTGCCACACTGCTTGAGAGTGTTCCCTTCTATCCGCAAGAAAAATACCAGTGCGGTCCGGCATCGCTGGCCATGATGCTGAACGCACAGGGGCTGGAGACCAATCCGGATATTCTGAAAGAACTGGTCTATCTGCCGGGCAAGGAAGGCTCTCTGCAAGTGGAAATGGTTGCGGGTGCGCGGTCCCACGATATGCTGGTATACCGTTTACCACCAGAGCCCGAGGCAGTTCTCGCCGAGGTTGAAGCTGGCAATCCCGTTCTGATCATGCAGAACCTGCGCCTGGGCTGGTGGCCTCAGTGGCATTTCGCCGTGGTAGTCGGTTACGACACCGAGAGGCAAGTCTTGATTCTGAACACGGACACCCGGCGCCATTATGAAATGCCGTATAAAGTGTTTTACAACACCTGGGCCAAGGCAGACCACTGGGCTACCGTCATTCTGCCACCGGATCGGATACCCGCCACCGGTGAAATGCTTCCATACCTCCGGGCGGCCCACGATCTTGAAACAACAGGCCATACTCTCGCAGCTCAGCAGGCCTACGAAACGGCAATATCAAAGTGGCAAGAGCAGCCAACACCACTCATGGCAAAAGCCAATCTCCAGTACCAGCTAGGGCGTCATCAGAAGGCCGCTGACGGTTTCCTGGAAGTCATCAACAAATTCCCGGAGTTCTCTGAAGGCTGGAACAACCTCGCTATAGCACTGAACGATGCCGGGTGCCCGGCTCAGGCTCGAAAGGCCTCGGCTTGTGCGGCCACGCTGGCACCGGACCGGTTTGAGTCAGCCGGCGATGACATCCTGTCCAAAGGGGCAAATCCGGCGGGATGCCCGGCGATACCCTCCTGTCCATCAGAAACGGATTAACAACCGGTCAAACCGGTTTCCTCAGGAGTACAACATCTTTCGCCGGAATCTCGAGATCCCAGCCGTAGTGCTGCGCCAGCCAGTCAAAGGTGTACTCCCGGTAGAACACCACATGCGTCGGGTCACGCCGGTAGTGCCAGTTGTCAAAACGGTCGTCGTCGGTCTGAAAACAGGTCATGATGCCAAGCAAGCCGCCAGGCCGTAACAGGCGATCCAGCATTTGGAACACCTCGGCCGGCTGGTAAAGGTGTTCGACGACTTCCGTGCAGGTGACAAAGTCATACCGCTGCGTCAACAGCTGGTCGTCGGGATAGAAGAACGGATCGTAAAGAGCCACCGCCAACCCGGCCTCTTCCAGCATCTTCGCTAATGCCGGACCGGGCCCGCAGCCAAAATCCAGGCCACAGGCGCCAGCTTCCATACGTGCCAGTAAGGGCTCCGCGAGTTTGGTGAGAAACCGCCGGTAACCCGGGTCAGACTCGCTATTCTCGTGCAACTCGTAAACGGCCCGCTCCCGGTCCTCAGCCAAACGACACTCCGGGGCCATGACCGTTGCCTGACACAAACCGCAACGAAGATAGCGCTGATCTCCAATCGTCCGAAAAGGCGCCAATTGCCCGGTTCGGCAAACCGGGCAGTGCGCTTGAAGACATTCCTTAGGCTCCGGCTTTTCAATCATGCACTTTCAACCTGACAAAAGTTTCATTGTCATATCCGGCCATGCGGCAGGTTTGTGACCGGCTACGTAAAAGCCCCCCTTTCCCGCTGCCTATACTGCCGCAGAGTAGAGAGGAGCCGGATAGTACCTCTTGAATGATACCAACAGAACAATTCAAGGCTAAGTGCCAGGAAGCCCCCGGCTCAGAGACAGGAACATGGAAACGTCATCCGAACTTGCACTGGAAGTGCCGATCGTCTCGGCTCGCTATGCCCGCCGTTTTGTCCGTTTTATGGAACATCGCGGTGTAAAGCGGCATACCATTCTTGCCAATACCGGCATCACCGACGAAATGCTGAATAACCCGGACGCCAGCTTGTCCATGCATCAGGTCATGGATTTGCTGCGACAGGCGGACTGGCTGATGACCGACGAACGCGCGGCGTTCGAATTTGGCCAACAACTGGACCTGCCCAGTCACGGCCTTCTCGGGTTCGCCATGTTGGGTCAGGAAAATCCGCGACGCCTGGTGAGCATGATCGTCCAATACCTGCGCGTAGGCCTGCCATTGATGGACATGGAACTGGAATCGACCGGCTCCACATTCCGCATCCGGCTGATCGATACCTGGGGCGTGGAGGACTTGAGACCCTGCCTGACCAAAATCTATATGGGCAGCATTCACCGTATCTCATGCCAGGTTTGCAGCAACTTCAACTTCCAGTTTGATTTCCCGTCGTCTGCCTCGCTGGAGGACTGGCAACTCCTGGCCCCTGGATGCGAGTTCGAATTCGAGGCGCCGGTTGCTCAGGTCACCATGCCGTTGAAGGGCTCACCAGCCCCTAAAAGTGAGGCTAACCTGGAGTTTCTGGTAGCCCGTACCCGATGCCATCGAAAACCGGGCAATCTGGAAGCCGACGAGACCGCCATGCAGGTTCGCGAACTGATCATGAGCCAACCCGGCCGCCCCTGCACCACCGAAAACATTGCGCGGCGCCTGGATATCAGCCCGCGCACCCTGCGCCAGCATCTTGCCAGCGCCGGCACATCGTTCAGGGAATTGCGGAACGAAATTCGCGAAAGCTTCGCCACCCTTTATCTGAAAGACACCAACGTACCGTTGGAGTCCATCTCCGAAAAACTGGGGTTCAGTGACCAGGCCGGTTTTACCAAAGCCTATCGATCCTGGACGGGCACAACCCCTGGCGACGTTCGGCGGCAAGCCCGCTCAAAAAAGTGAACACAGCTCACCTTTCGTTTTGACACCGTTCACGGTTTAGACAATCCCTTCGCCTCTCTCCGCTTTGAACAAAAACGGTGCCGCGACAAGCAATGACCCGCGGCACCCTCTCCCCGTCTAATAACGCTGCACTCATACGTGAACACGTATGGCAAAGGGATCTTTGCAAGTCCGATTGAGCAGTCCTTATCGGTGTTGTCTGCAACCCACTACAACAAATAACGACGTACAGAGGACGAACTCATGAAACTCAGGAACCTCAATACGAGTGTCCGCAAGCTCGGCCCCGCGATTGCCGCGGCGGCTTTGATGGCGGGGGGCGCAGGTAATGCGTCTGCCGAGCAGGTTTCCCTGGAACTGGCCTTTGAATGCCCGTTCCCACTGATCGGCACCCAACCCATTCGCGCCCAGATCAGCGCCGACATACCGCCGGTCGCTACCGTTGGACAACCCACACCGCAGTTTCAGGTTGACGCCATTACCGTCGTTAATGACGACGCACGCACTGGTTTGAAGCTGGTCAATTCAGAGACCCTCGAGGGGGTTGCCACCAGCATCAACGAAATCGTGACGGTCAACCGCACGTTTGAACAGATCGTAAAGCTGGACATTCCGCCAACCAACATTCCGTCCGAGACCGGAGAGTTTAACGTTCCCGCTGCAGGCACAGCTCCCGAGGTGCTGTTCACCGATGATGATATCGGTGAGGCTGAGATTCGCGTCGGCTCCCTGTCCCTGGATCTGATTGCTCGCACCGCCAATGGTGACATAGCCCCGGCGCCTATCGGCGAGATCACCACAGACTGCGTGCAGCTTCCAGACCAGGACAACCTGCTCCAGACCGTTCTCGTCGAAGGCGATACGGTTGAGGCGCCCCGCATCAATGTCGGCGTTGAGGAGCTGGCCTTTGGCAACGTTCAGGCCGGTCTGACCGCTACGCAAACCGTTACCATCTCCAACACCGGCAATTCGGAGCTGGGCATCAATGGCATCTCCATTGGTGGCACAGATTCCACAGTGTTCACACAAACCAATAGCTGTACCACCATTGCACCCAGTGCCTCCTGTGATGTCGACGTAACGTTCGCACCATCCACGGAAGGTACCCGCAACGCCACTCTGACTATCCAGTCTACCGACGCCGAAACACCCTCTGTGGACGTTGGACTGACCGGCCGTGGAGTCCTGGCACCGGTTCCCGAAATCGGCGTCAATCCGGAGTCCATCGACCTTGGCCGGATACTCCTGGGTGAATCCGCCAGTGCCGAAGTGACCGTATCCAACAGTGGCAACGCTGCTCTGCAAATCGACAGCATTGCACTGGAAGGCGCGAACGCAGCCGACTTCACCCAGTCGACAGACTGTACCACCGTCGCGGCCGGCGAGAGCTGCGCTGTTCAGGTAGCCTTTACCGCAGCCTCGGTAGGCGTGAGCAACGCCAACCTGGTGATCCGTTCCAGCGATTCCGAGAATCCGGAGATCCAGGTTCCGGTCACTGCCGAAGCGTATGAGCAGACCGGAAATCCGACCCTGGAACTGTTGCTGGGCCTTGAAGGCTCAACCCTGATCAAAGCTACCGGCGGCACACTGCCTCTGACTGGCAGCATTGCCACACTCCTTGATCTTGCTTCTGGCACGTTCGAAGCGGACCTGGATGTTGAGCCAACCTCTGGCAACTTCTCCATCAAACTCCTGTTCAGCAAGATCCACGCATCTGCAAACGTTGAGTTTGAACAGGCTGAAGTAACCACCGGTTCTCTGGTCGACGGCAAGCTGACGGCGAACTCTCACCTGTACGTGAAGGTGCCCAAGGTTGCCATCAAACTGTTCGGCCTGCCGGTGAAGATTGGTGGTGGCGAAGAGTGCCAGACCAGCCAGCCAGTTGATATCCAGCTCACTTCCGTTGAAGGCTCCAACTTCTCGCCTGCCACCGGCGGCACGGTAAGCGGTGTCTATGAGCTGCCGGCACTGGAGAACTGCGGCTTGCTCACAAGCTTGCTGAATCAGTTCATG
Organism: Marinobacter sp. EVN1; assembly: GCF_000475375.1. Classification (NCBI taxonomy): domain Bacteria; kingdom Pseudomonadati; phylum Pseudomonadota; class Gammaproteobacteria; order Pseudomonadales; family Marinobacteraceae; genus Marinobacter; species Marinobacter sp. EVN1. Next base: position 99,870 of record NZ_AXCB01000007.1, on the reverse strand, counting down.
ACAGGCCCGGGCAACACCATCGATCTGGAGCTGACTCCAGAGTAGTAAGAACTTCCGGCAATGCCGGAGGCGGGTCCATGGCCAGCGCGGCTGGCCGTGGACCTCATACGCAGTAAAAACAAAATCAAAAAAGGAACAATGCAATGAAAAGCCTGAAAAGAAATCTGCTAGCACTGGCTATCATCGGCGCGCCGTTTGCCGCGCAGGCAGAACTTAAACCAATCGACGATGCTCAGATGGGCAGCATCACCGGTCAGGCCGGTGTCACCATCGAGCTCGAAACCAAAGTAAACATTGGTGAATTCAGATATACCGATGAAGGCTCTCTCGCCATCAAGGACATCAGCATCGGCGGTGCTGGTGCCGGCTATGAAGATGAGATGTTCAAAGACATCGAGATTGGCAGAAGCCTGGCCTTCAAGGATTACACCGACCTGATCGACAATATCAAGATCGAGATCGACGTTGCCGCGGATGGCGACGCCATCATCAACGTACTGCCAATCACCGCAGCTCCTATCGATTTTGGCGTGACAACCGGTGAATGGAGCCTGCAGGGCAACACAGACTCCACGCTGCTGGCAAGCAACTTTTCAATGAGGGGTATCTTCAACAAGGTCGGCATCACGGTGGATACCGCGACCGACAAGCTGACCCTGGACACAAAGGTCGGTATTTCCGATCTGGATATCGATGTCGACTTCCTCGCGATCGGTATTCGTGACCTGCAGCTCACCAAGAATACCTATCTCGAAAAGGTTGCTGACAAAGCAACTGGCGGCAATGGCCCGACCATTCTGGATGCCGCCGCGGATATCGTTGTGGAGGTCTATAAAGACCAACGCTTCGGCAGCTCGGACGATTCCCTGGCGATTGATCTGCAGCAGTTTGACGCAGACATGAAGATTGGCCAGGTTCTGGTGGGCGGAACCAGCATCGGTTCCCTGACACTGGACAACCTCTCTGTGCAGAACACCCGCATGAGAATCTACGGTCACCAGTAATGCACCGAGGGCCCGTTCCGGGCCCTCACTCTGCCAACCCGGCGGCGCGTTTCATTTCCAGATCCAGATCGTTCTCTGCCAAAGGCTCTGAACTGATCAATTCAATCCGCGATTGTTCTCCCGGCTCACAGGGCTGAACGGTCAACGCACCTTCCACCTGATTGATCACGCGCCAACCATCCAGGGTATGCACGACGGCCTTGAACCGCACCAGACGTTCGTCCATCGCCGTTGCCAGCAGAGACGCCTCAGAGAATTGAATTTCCGGGTGGATGCGCCAGCCCAGGCTGTAATGCCCCTGACCACGGTTGGGCATCCACTGCCATGGCTGCTCGTCCAGAGACGGTGCCGGGGGGCGAAGATCAAGTGCAGCACGCTGTTGATGGGCAGCCGGGCTGGATACCGGCTGACGCTCCATCTCACCGTCCAGCCACCCGGGCGCCAAATGCCCCTGGCTTGTCGTGTAAACGGCACGCTTCGTCAGGGGCAGCGTGGCAATCCAGTCTTCAAACGCCGAGAGTTGCTGTGCCGTGCACAGATCCGATTTGTTGGCGACCAGAATATCGGCAGCTTCGATCTGATCCCGGAACTGCACATTCTCAAGCACCTTCGGGTTCTCGAGCTTGCGTGGATCCACCAGAGTAATCACCGGCCCCAACGCCAGGACATCCTGATAATGCTCTCCGGTCAGGGTATCGAGAATCTGGGAAGGATGACCAAGGCCCGTGGGCTCAATCAGCAGACGATCCGGCTTGGCTCTGGCAATCAGCTGGTTCAGGCCGATCTGCATGGGCAGCCCCGCGACGCAGCACATGCAGCCACCCGGCACCTCGCGCACCACCGCCCCCTCGGTCTCCAGGATGGCACCATCAATGCCCACCTCGCCGAACTCGTTCACCAGTACCGCCCAGGTTTCCCCTTCCGGCTTCTGGCGTAGCAGGTCCAGAATGGCAGTGGTTTTGCCAACGCCAAGAAACCCCAGAATCAGGTTGGTGGGAATCGGTCGGGAAATGCTGGACATAATTCTGGCCTCAAAAACGTTATACTATAACAACATTGACCAGACCGGGCTACGTCCCGACTAAGGAGGAGTTTATGCCAAGACTGTTCTTCGGGCTGGAAATTCCTGAGTCGATCAAGACCAGCCTCTTAACGGTAAAAACTGACATTAACGGTGCCCGCTGGCAAAGCGAAGCCCAGCTTCACCTAACCCTGGCGTTTCTGGGAGAGGTGGAGAGCGAACAGGTAACCCAGGCTCGGGATAACGCCAGAAAGGTGGCCCATACGCCTTTTGAGCTGGAAGCCGCCGGGCTGGGTTGCTTCGGCAAGGAGGAGAGCCCGAAAATCCTCTGGGCGGGGGTCTCTCACGAGGATGAACTGAGGGAACTGCAACGCACCCTTGCCCAAGGGCTCACCAACGACGGCTTCACTCTCCAGAATCCTTCATTCAAACCTCACATCACACTGAGCCGCTTTCGGGCTGGCGCGGGCTCGGTGGCCGAGCTGATCGAGCGTTATCGGAGCACCCGGTTTGGCAGTTGGTCGGTTCAGGACTTTGCGCTGTTTGACAGTACTCCAGGCCAGAGCGGCTCGGTCTATACCGTGCTGGAACGCTATCCGTTAACCACCTGAAGCCTCAGGATTGCTCAAGTCGGTTTGCCTCGTAGTCCTCAATCAAGGCTCTGGCGAGAACCCAGTCTTCGTCAGCGACATGCACGTTGGTAAAGCCGGCTGCGCCGATCTCGCCCAGCGCGCCCTGCAGATAATGTCCGCCTACGTGCGCCTCTATGTGATTGGCCCTCAGCAGGCCAGCAATGATGTGAGCTTCGGTAATATCCCGGGCCCGATAGGCTATTTGCAAAACGGCGCACTCCTATATGCTTAACGCTGTTTCGACTATAGTCGTCCCAATGCCCTGTGTCTCGCGCCCCAAGGATTGTCCATGCTCTGGTTTCTGCTCGCTGTCGTTACTCTTGTTGTCCTGATCACATTGCTGATCTTCCGGGTAAAGGATCTTTCCGAGTACGACGGCCAGGACTGGGTTATGAAGGAGGTTGCTCCAAACCCGGCTCATGATGAGGTCATCGAACGCATCAAGGACATGGGGCGCGCCTCCCGCGGCCTGAAGGGCAAAGCCCGGCTGATCGCCCTCCGCAATCACCTGGATAGCCTGGGTGAAGGCGTGGATATCGAATCGGACATCCGTCATCAGGATCATCCACGTGGCGAATGGATACTGTCGCCCGGGGCCGACCCCCGCCGACGTGTGCTCTATATTCACGGCGGTGCCTGGGCTGCTGGCAGCCCTCGCAGTCACCGGGCGATTACCGACCGTTTTTCCCGGATTGCCAATGCTGCCGTTTTTGCGGTTGATTACCGGCTCATGCCCGAACACCGGTTCATGGATGGCATTCGGGACTGCCGCCAGGCCTATGCATGGCTACTGAATCATGGCCCGGACGGCGAAGCGCCTGTCGACTTCATGGTGGTTGCCGGAGATTCAGCGGGCGGCAGCCATACCCTGTCTCTGCTGGCGTGGATTCGCGACAATGGCCTGCGGCAGGCCGATGCCGCCGTTGCCCTGTCACCCTCCACGGATCTCACGCTGACGGCGCCGAGCAATCGCGAGAATATTCGCACGGACCCACTACTGGGCCCGGTGTTTGGTGGTTTGTCCAAAATCCCGCTGCCCGTGCTGTGGTGGGGAACACTTGCCGCATTCAGAATCTCTCCCACCAACCCGGTTGCATCACCTCTGCGGGGCGAGCTTAACAAGCTGCCACCCGTGCTTATCCACGCAAGCACCACGGAAATGCTGCTGGACAACGCCACGCGTTACGCTGCCAAGGCAAAAGCCCAGGGTTCACCGGTGGAGCTTCACACCTGGCAGAACATGGTGCATGTATGGCACATCTTCACGCCACTTCTCCCTGAGGCAGACGAGGCATTCGACGACATCGCGGCTTTTCTGAAGAAAGTGGAACAACCATAGTGGGCTGGTGCCGGCATTACTCAGCCGGCTTTCGCCTGACGTACAGCACCTTATGGACTCGGGCAACGACCGTTCCTGCTTCATCCACAACGTCGACATACCACTCCGGCAAGTACTTGTCGCCGTCGGCGGTGGCTTCGCGTATTTCCTCGAGACGCGCATCGGTCAGCTCGAAGCGGGCCTTTACCACGCCCTTGCCGGGGCGGATAAAATCAATACTCGCTGACTTGTCCCACACGATGTAATCGTTGCCCAGTCGGCGCATCAGTAACAGCATATACATTGGGTCAACCATGCTGTAGAGAGATCCGCCGAAATGCGTGCCCACGTAGTTGGTGTTGTACCAGTGCTGACGCATTTCCACCGTTGCAGAGCTGAAGTCATCAGCAATGTGAGTGACTTTAATACCCGCCCCCAGGTAAGGGGCGAAAGTAGAGAGCACTCGGCGCAAGGCGCCGGCACTGGCAAACCAGCGGCGAATGGTTGAATTCATAGGAATATCCAAACGGTTGAGAATCAGCCTGAAAACTGTGTAGCTGGCTATCTTCTTACAGCCACACTGCATTTTCAACGAAAATTCATACGGCCGTTTGAATTATTTAGACTGGAAACATCAAGGTTTCACACCGAACCACTGGGGATAGTTCAGCAGGCAGTACAGTGCGAGCATGTCATAAACCGCATGCCAGACCATCACCATGGGCAAGCTGCCCCATACCAGGTAAGCGCCACCAAGAATCAGGCCCAGACACGTCGCTACCAGAAAATAGGTAAACGACACATAGTGCACCAACCCGAACAACACAGAGGCCGCCAGTAAGGCTGTCCAGGGCCCGGTGTGCTGCATTAGCCAGCCCTGCACTGCACCACGAAACAACAGTTCTTCCCCCACCCCGGCGAGCAGGCACAAGGTCAGCAATACCGGCCAGCGATAACTCGCCGCGAAACGGTAAAGGGCCTGCATTTGCGAACCAAGATCATCAGGGAACAGCCAGGAGAGCTGAGTCAGCAGCAATAGCACAAGGTAGGTGGTGCCAGCGCCCAGGATCCCATACAGCAGGATTTCCAGCAGATTCAGGCCGTTCAGCATTAACGGAATATCGAACAGCCAGATCGCGATCCAGCCTACCAAACCAATACCGCCCTGAAACAACAGGGCGGCGGTGGTGGATAGTTTGGCGCGACCTTGGGCCATAACTCAGTTTTCGAACAGGCCCTTGACCGGGAACAGATCGTCGTAGGCGGGCGCCTGTTTCTGGGCCTTGGCCTGGAAGGATTTCATCATGTCCGTGGGGCGGAACATGCCGGACTGCCATGTGGCCATGTAGCGGAGGCTGTCTTCTACGCTGTGATCGCGGCTGAAGTTGATCATTTCCTTGCAGCCGGTCACCGCCAGCGGTGAATTGGCAGCGATCTGGGCGGCAATGGACATCACGCCCTCAAGCATCGCTTCCTGAGTCTCGTATACCGAGTTCACGAAACCCAGGCGATGAGCTTCTTCAGCACCGAATTTGCGGCCCGTGTAAGCCAGCTCACGCACCACGCCCTCAGGCATCAGTTTAGGCAGCCGCTGCAGCGTGCCCACATCAGCTGTCATGCCCAGCTCGGTTTCCTTGATGGTGAAATAGGCATCGGAGGTGCAATACCGGCTGTCAGCAGCGCATACCAGGTCCAGAGCCCCACCAATACAGCCCCCGTGCACGGCAGCCAGCACCGGCAGACGTACTTTCTCAAGAGAGCTCAGAGTATCCTGCAGCTGCAGTACGACTCTTCTCAGGTTCTCCGCCATACGGCCAGGATCACCACTCATGGGCACGGATTTCGGATCCGAGAACACGCCCAGATCCATGCCTGCGGAAAAGTGCTTCCCAGTCGAGGAGATCACAATCACCCGGGCATCGGTATTGGCTTCAATGTCCTGAACGCAGCGCGGCAGCTCCAGCCAGAATGCCTTGTTCATGGTGTTCAGCGCTTCAGGGCGACTGAACTGAACATGGGCGATGTGGTCTTTTACTTCAATATTGAAACTTTCGTAATTGGCGAGTTCAGACATGATGGATCCCGTATCATCTGAGAGCATGGTTTCGTATTATTAGGGAGCACATTACCGCGAAACGAGGCACGATGGAATTCACTTTCCTTGGCACATCGGCCGGAACACCAACCCGGTCACGCAACGTCACCGGCCTGGCCCTTTGCCTGTCGGGGCCCAAACCCTGGTATCTGGTGGACTGCGGTGAAGGCACCCAGCATCAGTTGATGCGCACACGGTATTCGGTGATGCAGTTGCGCGCCATGTTCATCACCCACATCCATGGTGACCACATCTTCGGGCTACCGGGATTGCTTACCAGCGCTTCCATGCTGGGTCGCACCGAGCCTCTGGACATCATTGCGCCGCCACAGGTACGCCGGTTTATCGATGCGGTCATCGAAAACAGTGACTCCAGCCTGAGTTATCCGTTGAACTTCATCAACTCGGAAGCTCCGGATTTTTACTGGCAGGATGACCATTTGGGTGTTACCAACGTGGCGCTTTCACACCGGGTACCATGCCGGGCCTACGTATTCACAGAGCGCAATCTGGAACGACAGCTGCAAAAGGAGAAACTGGTTGCTGATGGCATAGAGCCTGGCCCTCAATGGGGCGACCTGCAGAAAGGCAAAGATGTTCTACTGGATGATGGGCGCCTGCTGCGTAGCGACGATTACACTCACATTCCCAGAACCGCGCGAAAAATCATTGTCGGCGGTGACAACGACACCCCGGAACTGCTGAAAGATGCCTGCCAAAGCACCCACGTCCTGATTCACGAGGCCACCTACACCCAGGATGTCGCAGACCGGGTTGGCCCCTGGCCCCAACACAGCTCGGCGCAGCAGGTGGCCCGGTTCGCACAGGCAACGAAGCTGCCCAATCTGGTACTCACCCACTTCAGCTCCCGATATCAGTCCGCCCCCGGTGGCAGCCCTCACATCAACCAGCTCGCCGCCGAGGCGTTGCAGCATTACAAGGGCCAGCTTTTCCTGGCCCGGGATTTTGACACCTACCGTCTGGAGAAAGACTTCCAGCTACACAAAGTTGACCACAACTAATCAGTCGCTATTCTGGCCTGGCGGCAGTACCACCCATTCAGGATCTTCAAATTCCCCCAAAGGCCGGATCTCAACAAACGGAGCGGCGCTTTTAATGATCTCCGCGATCCTCGGGTCCTTCCGGGCATCCATGGCATCGCGATCGACCTTGCTGTCCCAGCTGGCGATAGCCATCAACTTGTTCGGCTCACCAATCTTTCGGTGTAGTTCGGTACCACGGGCACCGGGCGCCTGCTGAATCAGCTCACTGGCCCGGACCCAGGCATCGGCATACTCCTCGGCAGAGTGCCCGTCTTTCACCTTAACCTCGAAAATATACTTCATCGCCTCCTCCTTATTTGCAGCATCCTGAGGTCATGGTCCAGACTTGAAGAGTACAGATCAAATTCTGACCACAGGAGACGGACGCATGTATCAGAAAATACTGGTTCCCGTCGATCTTGCCCATCTCGACAAGATACCCAAAACCCTGAACACCGCCATCGACATGGCTAAACACTACCAGGCCAGCCTGTGCTACGTGACGGTCACCAACAGTACCCCGGGAGCCGCGGCCCACAACCCGAAGGAACTGGCCGACAAACTCACGGAGTTTGCCGAGGAACAGGGCAAGAGCCACGGCATTCAGACCGAATCCAGGGTGCTGGAATCGGTCGATACCGCCGTTGAGCTGGATAAAATACTACTGGGCGCGATCAAGGATACCAAGGCCGATCTGGTAATCATGGCCTCCCATGCACCGGGCCTCGGCGACACCTTGCACCTTCTGCGGTCTAACGGGGCAGAAATCGTCAAACACAGCGACATTTCGGTTTTCGTGGTTCGCTGAAGCTTGCGGTAGACTGGCCGGACATTCACAGGGAAGTTACCAATGTCCGCACCGCTTGTTTTTGCTGTTATCGCCAGTGCCCTGATTGGCGGCTCGCTATTCTATTTGTTTTTCTACCGCAACTGGCGACGCCGGCGCGAACTGCAACAACCGTTCCCTGCACTCTGGAGGCACCACCTTCAGGAAAATGTGCCGCTCTATAATCGGCTCTCCGACAGCCACAAAACCCGGCTGGAGAATCTGGTTCAGCTCTTTATCTCGGAGAAGGAATTCTACGAATGTGCCGGTTTTGAAATCGATGACCGGGTGCGAGTGACCATTGCCGGCCATGCTTGCCTTTTGCTGCTTGAACGCGGGTTTTACGAATACGATGACGTTAAAAGCATCCTGGTCTATCCCGATATTTACCGGGTACAGGACACCGAAAGCGATGGCCTCGTGGTCAGCACCAGTGACGAAACCCGGGCCGGAGAGGCCTGGTCCCACGGCCGGGTGATTCTGGCCTGGAGCCAGTGTGAACAAGCCATCGCCAATCCTCATGGTCCGCACAACGTGATTCTCCATGAATTCGCCCATCAGTTGGACTACCTGGATGGCACTGCAGACGGCGCACCACCACTGAGTGGCGATGAGGCGGCGCGCTGGCAGGAAACCATGACCGAAGCCTGGGACCACCTGCAGCACAGGCTGGAACACCACCACAAACCCTGGCTTGATCCCTACGGCGCCACCGAACCAGCCGAGTTTTTCGCGGTGCTGACCGAGGCCTTCTATCAACAACCGCAGCACTTGAAGCGTGAACAACCTGACGTCTACGCTGCCCTGTGCCGATTTTACCGGATCGAACCGGAGCACATGCGTGCCTGCCAGTTTTGATGATCAGCCGCCTGGGCCGTTTCCCTTGACACCAAGACGATCCAGGTAAAGATGCAGCTCTTCCTCGCTGATATTCACGTATTCCAGTACCCGGCCATAGAGCATCACGGTAGGTACATTGCGCCCGCCTAACTCCTTCTGGGTTTCGCTCAGGACGTAAAGTATCGTCCGTTCCGTTTTTGTGAGACCATCCCGCGCATCGGGGATTACCTCGTCTACTCCGCGTAAACTGCTCATATTTCTGAATCCGGTAAGCTGCCCATGGAAATCAAAGTCAATTATCTCGACAACCTGAGGCTTGAGGCCAAGTTTGACGATTTTACCGTCGTCTCAGACCAGCCCGTCCGCTACAAAGGCGATGGCTCGGCGCCCGGCCCGTTTGACTACTTCCTGGCCTCATCTGCCATGTGCGCGGCTTACTTCGTAAAGGTTTACTGCAACGCCCGGGATATTCCCACAGATAACATCCGCCTGTCGCAGAACAACATTGTAGACCCGGAAAACCGCTACAAGCAGATTTTCAAGATTCAGGTGGAACTGCCGGAAGACATTTCGGACAAGGACCGCCAGGGCATCATCCGCTCCATCGACCGTTGCACCGTGAAAAAAGTGGTGCAAACCGGCCCGGATTTCCAGATTGAAGTGGTGGAAAACCTGGACGAAGACGCCCAGGCCCTGCTCACCGCCGCCCCGGGCGGCGACGGCAACACCTATATCGAGGGCAAGGATCTGCCGCTGGAGCAGACCATTGCCAACATGACCGGCATCCTCTCGGATCTCGGCATGAAGATCGAGATTGCCTCCTGGCGTAACATCGTGCCCCACGTGTGGTCTCTGCACGTGCGCGACACCGCGGCCCACATGTGCTTCACCAACGGCAAGGGTGCCACCAAGGAAGCCGCCCTGTGTTCGGCCCTGGGTGAGTTTATAGAGCGGCTGAACTGCAACTTCTTCTACAACGACCAGTACTTCGGCCAGGACATCGCCAACAGCGAGTTCGTGCACTACCCGAACGAAAAATGGTTCCAGCCAGGCCCGGAAGGCGAGTTGCCGGACGGCATTCTGGATGACTACTGCCTGAAGATTTTCAATCCGGACGGCGAACTGCTGGGCACGCACCTGTTCGACACCAACTCGGGCACGCCCGAGCGTGGTATCTGCAGCATTCCGTATGTGCGTCAGTCAGACGGAGAGACCGTTTACTTCCCCTCCAACCTGATCGAGAACCTGTACCTGAGCAACGGCATGAGCGCCGGTAATACCCTGCAGGAAGCGCAGGTACAGTGCCTGTCAGAAATCTTCGAACGGGCAGTCAAGAAAGAGATCATTGAGAACGAAATCGCCCTGCCGGATGTTCCCGAGAGCGTGCTGGCCAAGTACCCGGAGATTGTCGAAGGTATAAAAGCCCTGGAAGAACAGGGCTTTCCGGTACTGGTGAAAGATGCCTCCCTGGGCGGTCAGTTCCCGGTGATGTGTGTCACCCTGATGAATCCGAAAACCGGCGGTGTGTTTGCTTCCTTCGGTGCACACCCCAGCTTCCACGTTGCCCTGGAACGCAGTCTGACCGAGCTGCTGCAGGGTCGCAGCTTTGAAGGTCTGAACGACCTGCCGGCGCCCACCTTCAACTCCATGGCGGTGACCGAACCCAATAACTACGTTGAACACTTTATCGATTCCAGTGGTGTGGTGTCCTGGCGGTTCTTCAGCGCCAAATCCGACTACGATTTTGTGGAATGGGATTTTTCCGGCAGCAACGAAGAAGAAGCCGACACCCTGTTCGGCATCCTCGCGGACATGGGCAAGGAATGCTACATGGCGGTGTTCGAAGATCTCGGCGCTCCGGTCTGTCGAATCCTGGTGCCGGGCTATTCCGAGGTGTATCCGGTGGAGGACCTGGTGTGGGACAACACCAACATGGCCCTGGAATTCCGCGAAGACATCCTCAACCTGCACCGTTTGAGTGAAGAAGAACTGGCCGATCTGGTGCAGCGCCTGGAAGAGGCCGAGCTGGATGTGTACATGACCATCGTCACCCTCACCGGCATCGAATTCGATGAAAACACCGTGTGGGGCCAGCTCACCATTCTGGAACTGAAACTGCTGATCTACCTGGCCCTGGGCGAACTGGAAGAGGCCCAGGAGCTGGTGGAGATGTTCCTGCAGTTCAACGACAACACCGTTGAGCGCGGCCTGTTCTACCAGGCTATGAACGCGGCCCTGGAAGCCACGTTGAACGACGAACTGGAGCTGGATGATTACCTCTACAACTTCCGCCGTATGTTTGGCGACCCGGTGATGGATGCGGTGGTCGGGTCTATTGAGGGGTCGGTGCGCTTCTTTGGCCTGGAAGAAACCGGCATGGACCTGCGAGGTCTGGACCGGCACCTGAAGATGATCGAGAGCTACAAGAAGCTGCACGCGGCCAGGGCCCGCAAAGCCGGGCTGTCAGCCTAACCGGCGGGCGCCGGCTCGCCGGTGTGGATCACCTGCTTGCCGATCACCCGGATAGCCTCAGGCCGGCAGGTTGCGCGAAACGGGGTCTTGCCGGCCACGTCGCCATCCACCGTTACCGTCTTGGCGCGGGTGGTTTCTACGTGGCACCACTTGCCCTTGATCTGGATCACGGTGCTGGTCCGGCGCGGCGTCTTGCGGTTCAGGCGCACCATCAGAAATGCAAGTAACAGCTGCGGCAACGGGCGCGGTTTAACGGCTATGACATCCAGCAAGCCATCGTTCGCAGAGGCCTCCGGTATTTCATGGCCGCCACCGAAATAGGCCCCCGTGGCAACCGCAATCGATAGCCAGCGACCACCCAGATTAGAACGATCAGTACGAATATGGGCGTGGAACCCCCGCTGGGCGCCCAGTTGTCGGAACAGTGTGGCCATGTAACTGAATTTTCCAAAAAGCTTTTTGGTGGGTGAACTGGCCTGCCGTGAAGGCAAAGTGCCCAGGCCAATATGGGCCACGTTGAGATAGATGCGGTCATCAAACTCCGCCACATCAATCATCTCGGTGCTACCATCCGCCACCAGACGGGCCACCTCTGCCGGTTCAGACGGAATACCCAGGTTGCGTGCAAAATCGTTAGCGGTTCCCGAAGGCAGAACTGCGAGAGTCGCGCCGGTGCGCAGGCAAAGTCCGGCCACACCGTTCACAGTGCCATCCCCACCCGCGGCCAACAATACGTCGTTGCCAGTCACCAGGCGCAGCCACTGTTCAGATTCATCCAGCCTGCATTCGGTTACGTTCTCGATTCCCTGCTCGCGCAGATGCGGCAACCAGAAATCCGCATCCCGGCAGCCATCACCGGAACCAGGGCTATCCACCAGCCAATACGCCATACCATTCCCTCTGGAGAAAGAAACTGTTCCCTTCATTTGATAGCATGGCTGATCGATTTCTTCATGCAGGAAGCATTACCGTATGGCAACGCGCATTACTCTCCATTACTGCACTGGCTGTAACTGGATGCTGAGATCCGCCTGGATGGCGCAGGAACTGCTGACCACCTTCGACGGCATGGTCGACGAGCTCACATTGAAACCCGGCTCCGGCGGCATCTTTGAAGTCTGGGTAAACGATACCCGAATCTGGTCCCGCAAGGAGCAAGGGGGCTTCCCCGATATCAAGCAACTGAAACAGCTGGTGCGGGATCAGATTGCCCCGGAGCACTCACTGGGGCACTCAGACAAGCCGGTGTAGTACATCTACGAGGGTGGCTACCCGCTCCCGCATCTTTTCGCTACCATACGCCACCCTCAAAACGCCCGCCCGCTGCGCCAGGCCCGTCTGCAGCAGCTGTTCGCCAGAGGTGATCCAGTTGACTCTGCAGAGGCTTTCCCTTGTCCATCAATGCCTTATATACCGACTTGTCGGGCTACTACGATCTGATGTGTGCCGATATCGATTACCCTTCCCAGAGTCTTGGGGTACAGCGGTTACATCAGCTATTCGGCAATGGCGGCAAGCGTTATCTGGATCTGGCTTGTGGTACCGGGCCGCACATCCGGCATTTCCTGAACCTTGGTTACCAGTGCGAAGGGCTGGATATTAATCAGCCCATGCTGGATGTAGCCCAACAGCGTTGCCCGGAAGCCGTCTTCAGTGTTCAGGATATGTGCGAATTCAGGTTTGATAATCCATTTGATCTGATTACCTGCTTCCTGTACTCCATTCATTACAGCGATGGTATCGAGAAGCTGCAGGGCTGTATCGAAAGCGCCCACCGGGCGTTATCAGCCAACGGATTGTTCTGTTTCAATGCCGTAGACAAGACCCGAATCAACAACAATCTGTATGTCTGTCACTCCGCCCGGCACGATGGCAGTGAGTTTACCTTTCGGTCTGGCTGGCATTACGTTGGCGGTGGTGAACGGCAGTCGCTCCGGCTGAGCATTGATCGCACCACCAACGGCATCAGTGAATCCTGGCAGGATGAGCACCCCATGGTAGCACTGAGCTTTCGGGAGCTGGCCACCCTGTTGCAGCCCTGGTTTGACGTGACCATCTTCGAGCACGACTACGAACGCATCTTGCCCTGGGATGGCGAATCCGGAAACGCACTGTTTGTCTGCGTAAAGCGTTGAGCGTTACCGGATTTCGCTATGAAGAATAGTGGTTAGTGCTTCATGCCGGCGTGGTCGTTCATCGCCGGGGCACCGTCAAGGGGGCGCACCATCAGTTCAATATTCAGGTCTTCGGCACCATCAAAATCCAGTCTTACCGGAACTTTCTCGCCCTCAACTAGGGGCTCAGGCAGCCTTTCAAGCATCAGGTGATAACTGTGAGGTTTTAACTCCACGGTTTTGCCGGCGGGTATCAGAAGACCACCATCTACCGGCTGCATACGCATGACACCCTCATGCATGGAAGTTTCGTGAATCGAAACGTTGCCGGCTCTAGGGGTTTCTGCGCCCACCAGGGTGATGGCCTGTTCACTGTGGTTGGTGATCGCCATATAGCCCACACCCATGGGCGTACCCGGCGGTGTTGGCCGACTCCAGGGGTGATTGATCTGTATCGGATGGTTCTTGTGGTCGTTACCGTGTGCGTGATCGGCAGCAAATGCGGCCGGGGCGAACAGGGCTGCGCCCAATGCCAGAGCAATCAGGGGTTGTTTCATTCGGCGTTCCTTGTTTTCTGACAAATATCACTACTGTAGCGGCCGGCTCCGACCACTTCAAAGCCATCAGGAGCGACGAATGGTCGCAGGGGTATCGTTCTGTCTTGCGGTGTCAGTGAGCTTTTGGCCAATGTCTGTCATGGCTACCGGTCGGCTGAAATAGTAGCCCTGGAATCGCAGACAGCCCATGTTGATCAGAGCCTGGGCCTGAGCCTGCTCTTCTACACCCTCAGCGATCAGACTCATGTTGTGGCTGCGGGCGATGGCGACGATGCTGCGCACCATATTGGCGGCTTTTTCATCTTCAACAATACCGTCCACAAAGCTTTTGTCGATTTTAAGCTCATCCAGAGGTAACTGACGCAGCAGGCTGAGGGAAGAATAGCCGGTTCCGAAATCATCCATGGCCAGGCGTATACCGTGGCTTCTCAGGTCGCAGATAGTTTGCAGCACCTGATCGAAATTGCCCATGAACAGCGTTTCGGTAATCTCCAGAACCAGAGAGGACGGCGAGACATCGTGGGTTTTCAGGGCGTTGAGTACTGTATCCACGAAGCCTGGCTGGCAGAACTGAATCACTGAGATGTTGATGGCCAGATCCAGCGGCTGTTGCACCTTGTCTATCAGTTGCCGGAATTCCCTCAGGCTGGTGTCCAGCACGAAGTTACCCAGAGGAATCATCAGACCGCTTTTCTCGGCCACATCCACGAATTCTGCCGGCGAAACGAATCCCAACTCTTCATCCTGCCAGCGCACCAAAGCCTCCAGACCAATGGTATCGCCTGCATCGTTCACCTGCGGTTGGTACACCATATAGAGAGCATGAGAGGCCAGGCCATAGCGCAGCCTCTGTTCCACGTTCAGCCGCCGTAGATAAGCGGTTTCCATTTCTGCCTTGTAGACGCAGACGGCATTCCGGCTTTGTTTGGCCTCATACAACGCCAGGTGGGCACTACGAATCAGCTTGCTGAGGGAGTCTCCGTCTTCGGGGTACCGGGCCACCCCGACACTCGCGCCCACCTGCAGACGAAGCCGGCCCACTTCGAAGATTTGGGCCAGATCTTCTACCAGCGCCCGGCAGGCATCGGTCAACGAGGGGATGTTGGTATTGGGGGTAACGATGGCGAATTCATCGCTCCCGAGCCTCGCCAGATCGTCGTGTCGTTCCGCCAACCGCTCAAGTCTTCGCCCGAATTCCACCAGGGTGTGATCCCCGTACTCCAGCCCAAAGCGGTCATTGATGCCACTGAAGTTATCAATGTTGATCACCACCAGACTGAACGGCCTCGCCTGAGAAAGCCTGCCTTCCAATCGATCCAGGAGCCCGGCGCGGTTTAACAGGCCGGTGAGATCGTCATGTCGAGCCCGGTACAGCAACTCTTCCCGACGCTCTCCCTCGGCACGATCAATAACCCGGAACAACAGGTAGAGCAACCAGGCCCCCAGTACAAAGCCAATCACGTAGGGTACGAGGGTTCCCATAAAATCGCGGTAAAGAGGGGCAAAACGCGTCTCGGACACTGTCCAGATCTGATACCGAGCGTCGAAGGTGGCGGCTGTCAGATAATCTCGCTGGTCGCGGGTCATATGAAAAGAAACCGCCTCCGGACTGGCCATGATATCGGCCATGGTCTTTCCGGTTCCCTCCTCGAAATCACGCCGCTGTGCGCTCAAACGCTCCTCGTTGACCTGCGAGGCAGAATATCGCTCAGGCGTTGCGCCCTCTCGCGACATAAACTGGACGTATTTGTCTGCCTCCCGAAACAGGATGACACTGTCCTCGGGACCATCGTGCAGATCCTGCCCAAGAACTGAACCTTCGGCACCGATCTTCAGTCCGGCCGTCATTACTGCAACCACAGAACCATCATCCGCTCGCAACGCCTTCCGTATCGGGATCAACCAGGCACCGAGCGCATCCATATAATAAGTACGCCCTACTACCATCACATCCGACTCAAGGGCTTGCCTGAAACCTTCTGCGGTACTGGGGTTCTCCAGGAGATTGGGCAGGCGGCTGGTGTCCATATTGGTGCTGATACGAACCAGCGTGCCGTCCGGGCGAGCCAGGCCAAAACCTACGAGGGCCGGGTTAACCGAAAGGATACTGTCCAATAAAGGCATTTCCCTCCGCTCTTCCAGCCGTTCGCCACTGTCGAGGAGTTCGCGCCCCACGACATCAAGCACCAGCTCCTGAGTCCGGAACAGACTATGAACGGATTGGGATATGAGCTCAGCTCTGGACAACTGATGCGCAGTTTCATCAGACAGGGTCTCCTGCCAGCGCTGCTGGAGAGACACCCCTAAAAGCGCAACGCCGACGATTACGATCAGAAAATACAGCGTCCAGATATTGCGTTTCAGAGCCGCCAAGTAGTCAGTCCATTTGTCCCGGTGAATGGGTTAATTTCGCTAACCATGATTATAGGATGACGTTGCAAATACGCACCCTGTTTTGACACAACCTTACCAAAAAAGATGATGCCAAAAGGAACTTTGCCGTCGTTATCCAGACAATCTGTTCATCTGGCGTTCATGCCGGATAGGGTTTACTGAGGCTAGAATCAAAATCAAAGCCAACGGCAACCAGGCGGAAAAGGAGCCAGACAATGAATGTAATGTCCGTGCTGAACCAGATCATGAACCAGGCCCAGGGCGGTCAGTCCCGCCAAGGCAGCCAGGGTGGAACGAACGTAAACCAGATGATGGGCAACCTTGGCAACCAGCTGTCCGGAGGTAAAGGAAGCAGTGGCATTGACGTAAAAAGTCTTCTGGGCGGCGGAGCACTGGGGCTTATGCTGGGCTCCAAGCGCGGCCGGAAAATGGGCGGCAAGGCACTGAAGTATGGCGCCCTGGCCGGCGTCGGCGTACTGGCATGGAAGGCCTATCAAAACTACCAGAGCAACAACCAGGGCCAGGCACAGCCCGCCCCGGTGCAACAGGGCCAACCCCTTGAGCAGTTGCAGGGAGCCGACCAGGAGCGTCGTGGTCTGGAAATTCTCCAGGCCATGATTATGGCCGCCCGTGCCGATGGCCATATCGATGCCAATGAAAGGCAACTACTGACTCAGGAAATCGAGCGACTGGGCCCGGACGACGAACTCCAGGCCTGGATCCAGCAACAATTCGACGCGCCACTGGATGCCAGTGCTCTGGCACACAACGCCGATTCGCCCCAGGCCGCCCGGGAAATCTATGTCGTCAGCGCGGTGATGATTGACGAGCAGAATCCCATGGAGCGCGCCTGGCTGGAACAACTGGCCGGTGCCCTGAAGATAGAACCCAATCTGGCCAGGGAGCTTGAACAACAAGTGCTGGCTGCCAGTTAATCAATCACAGCAGAAGGCACCGGCCACCCCGGTGCCGAATCAGCGTCAGGCCTTCTTAACAAACTCCGACTTGAGCTTCATGGCCCCCACACCATCAATCTTGCAATCAATGTCGTGATCGCCATCCACCAGGCGGATGTTCTTGACCTTGGTTCCCACCTTCACCACCAGGCTGGAACCCTTCACCTTCAAATCCTTGATTACGGTGACGGTATCGCCATCCTGCAGCTCATTGCCATTGGCATCCCGAACCGCCTTGCCTGCTTCAGCCGCTGCCTGCTCGGCCTCCGTCCATTCATGGCCGCACTCCGGGCACACCAGCTGAACGCCATCTTCGTAGGTGTATTCAGAACTGCACTTGGGGCAAGGGGGCAACTGAGACATTATCATTTCCTGTTAACTGAATGAGCACAGGATTATACCACTATTGCCCCGACGCCACCCTCGCCAGAATGTCCGGGTTCTCCGACAACGGCAACGCCAGAATCACCCCTTCATTCGAAGCCGGAAAAATGCCCGTCAACGCCGTCAAATTCACCTGGTGTGAGACCATCACCACCGGCATGCCGGGCCCAAGGGCATTCACCAAGTTGATGGTTTCACGGGTCTGTTGCGGGCCATCGCCCCGGTTGCGAAAAAATGAATTCAGAGCCGGCCACTCAGTCACTGGCCCCACATTCATTTCCTGGGCGGTCTCAAGACATCGACACCACTGGCTGGAAAACACCCTCGCCTCATCAATTCCATGTTCTGCCAGAAACGCTTTCCACGCCCGGGCCTGCTCACGCCCCGTGTCGTTCAGGTTCCTCTGGGTACTGCAATCTCCGAGCACAAACCCGACTGGATCACCGGTGCCTGGAGCCAGGGCATGACGCAGCATCAAAACGGCTCTCCCCTCTCTAAGGGCAGCCCAGGCGTCCTTTTCTGAGGCGTGGGTTTGAGAAAACCCTAAAGCGCCGATGGCCATCAAACAAAACACAAACGCTTTCATAATGATTCCTCAAAGACTCCGTCAGCGCGCATATCGCGGCGGTATCACCAGTGCCAGATCTGTGTCATTGGGGGCTACTTTCCAAAAATTTCGAAGGCCATGGATGGCCTGAGAGAAGCGCACATGGATGTGCTCGTAGCGGTTTTTGGAAAGTAGCCCCCAATGACACAGGCACCCAATGTCTTACCGCCTAATAGCCAATACGCGGAACCAAACTAACAGGCTCACCCCATGAAAGGTTAAACTGACCACCAGCCAAACCAACGAAGGAAAACCGAAATGCCAATCTGGGTCGACGCCGATGCCTGCCCCGTTCCCATCCGGGAAATCCTCTGCCGTGCCGCTACCCGCTGGCAAATCCAGACCACCTTCATCGCCAACCACGCCATCAGCCTGCCACCAAGCCCACACATCAGCCGCCGGCAAGTCCCCCACGGTTTCGACGTTGCAGACAACGAAATCATGGACCAGATGAGCAAAGGCGATCTGGTGATTACCCAGGACATTCCTCTGGCCGCCGAAGCCATCGAAAAAGGCGCAGACGTCTTCAACCCACGGGGGCAGGCCTTCACCAAGGAAAATATCCGCCAGCGCCTTGCCATGCGTAACTTCATGGAAGAAATGCGTAACGCCGGCCAGGTAACCGGCGGGCCGGCCCCATTCAGCCAGGGAGATCGAAAAGAGTTTGCCGACCAACTGGACCGATGGCTGCAAAGAAACGCACGCAAGTGAAAATGATTCTGTTTTAATAAACAGAAGAATCCGCTACCCTTCCCGCCTCTGACAACCAGACAGCAGAAGGAAGCGGAACATGACCACACGCGCCCAGCACACCAGCAGCTTTGCCGCTCTCGGCCGCCTGCTTCGATACGCGCGTGGTTACCGGCGCCAGATCATCGCCGCCACCACCTGCTCCATCATCAACAAGCTCTTCGACATTGCCCCGGAAATACTGATCGGCGTCGCCATCGATGTGGTGGTGAACCAGGAAGAGAGCTTCGTTGCCGGCCTGGGCTTTGAGACTGCGCGGGAACAGATCACCATCCTGGCGGTGCTCACCTTCTTCATCTGGGCTGGCGAGTCGCTGTTTGAGTACCTGTTTCAGATTCTCTGGCGCAACCTGGCTCAGCGACTGCAGTCCGATCTCCGACAAGATGCCTACGAACACGCCCAGCGTTTGGACATGAGCTTCTTTGAGGCCAACAGCTCCGGACAATTGGTAGCCACCATGAACGACGATGTAAACCAGCTGGAGCGTTTCCTGGATGGCGGCGCCAATGCCATGATTCAGGTAGCGGTTACTGTAGTGGCTGTGGGTGCCGTATTCTTTGTGCTGTCGCCACTGATTGCCCTGTTGGCGTTCACACCGATTCCCCTGATCATCTGGGGTGCCTTCTATTTCCAGCGCAAAGCCGGTCCGCTGTACGCAGACGTAAGGGAGAAAGTAGGCGACCTGTCCAGCCGCCTGGCCAACAATCTGGGTGGCATCGCCACAATCAAGAGCTTCACCGCCGAACAGCGGGAAGCCAAACGCCTGAAGGACGCGAGCGAAGCTTATGTTGATGCTAACCGCCGCGCCATTCGTATCAGCTCCGCATTCATTCCGGTCATTCGAATGGCCATTCTGGCCGGCTTCCTGGCCACCTTTACCGTTGGCGGCATGATGGCGCTGGAAGGCAGCCTGAACGTGGGCGCTTACGGGGTGCTGGTGTTCCTCACTCAGCGACTGCTCTGGCCCCTGACCGGGCTGGCGGAAGTGATTGATCTGTTTGAACGGGCCATGGCCAGTACCCGACGGATTCTCGATCTGCTCGCCGAACCGGTAAACGTCCGGGATGAAGCCGGCAAGTCCCTGGAACAACCCGTTCGCGGAAAGGTTTCATTCAACCAGGTGAGCTTCCGTTACGCTGGCAGTGGCGCGGGTATACAGGACATTACCCTGAACGTTCCGGCAGGCAATACTCTGGCATTGGTGGGCGCAACCGGCTCCGGCAAGTCCACGCTGATCAAACTGTTATTGCGATTCTATGACCCCGCCCATGGTGATATCCGCATTGACGGCCAGCCCATCCGAGAGGTCAGTCTGAAGTCCCTGCGCGATGCCATTGGACTGGTCAGCCAGGATGTCTATCTGTTTGAAGGCAGCATCCGTGACAACCTCGCCTACGGCAAACCGGAAGCAAGCGAAGAAGAGATCATGGAGGCCGCTCGGACTGCCGAGGCCTGGTCCTTCATTGAGGGACTACCGCAAGGTCTGGACACCCCCGTCGGTGAGCGGGGCATTCGCCTCTCGGGCGGCCAGCGTCAAAGACTGTCCCTGGCCCGGGCGCTGCTGAAGAATCCACCCATTCTGGTTCTGGACGAAGCAACCAGCGCCGTGGATAACGAAACCGAAGCCGCCATTCAGCGCTCACTCAAGCGCATTGGCCATAACCGCACCGTCATTATGATTGCCCACCGGCTTTCCACCATTGTGGATGCGGACACCATTGCCGTGGTCGAGAATGGCCGGATTGTTGAGGAAGGCGATCACGACAGCCTGATACGCAATAACGGAGCCTACGCCGCGCAGTGGCGCGTGCAAACAGGTCAGGCGTGAGAAGGTAATTCTGCTCACCACTTATTATTGATAGGTATTCGCATTTAGATTATCCTGCCAGCCACAGAAACAGGGGAATCTGAATGTCCGCGTTTTTTGATGTCCGCGATCTCGCCGTTCACATTGGTAGCACGGCTATCCTTCATAACATTAACCTGGCCTTTAACGAAGGCCAGGTGACCGCCCTGCTTGGCCACAACGGCTCGGGGAAATCCACTTTGTTAAAGACACTGGCCAGGCAGATTCCAGCCAGTGCCGGTGATGTCACGCTTGAGGGTAAAGCTTCAAAAAGTCTGGGCGCCCGCGCTTTCGCCAGGATTGTCGGCTACCTGCCCCAGCACCCGCCGGGCACCGATGGCCTGACGGTCCGGGAGCTGATCGCGCTGGGCCGCTACCCCTGGCGAGGTCCTCTTGGCCGCTACAGCGATGCGGATTATGCGCTGATTGATCAGGCTATCGCAGACACCGACCTCAAACCTTTTGAACACCGCTCTGTCGACACTCTCTCTGGTGGCGAGCGCCAACGCGCCTGGATTGCCATGTTGCTGGCACAGCAAACACGCTGCCTGCTGCTGGACGAACCCATCTCCGCCCTGGATGTAAAGCATCAGGTAGAAACGTTGCGCCTTGTTCAGCGCCTTGCCCGCCAGCGCGAATTGACCGTGATTGTGGTACTGCATGATGTCGATCTGGCCTCCCGCTTCTGCGACCGGTTGGTGGCCCTGAAAGCGGGCCAGGTGGTGGCCGATGGCACTCCGGCAGAGATCATGGACAGCCAGATTCTTGAGTCCATCTACAGCGTTCCCATGGGGGTGATGGAGCGGGCGCCGGGACAATGGGTTTCCTATGTCCATTAACACGAAAGCCATGATGCTCGGCGCGCTGCTCTTTCTGCTGCCGATCGCAGGAACCGCCCAGACCTGGCACCACGAAGGCGGCACACTAACCCTTGAAGAGCCCCCTGAACGCATTATCGCGCTGAACTGGGCCGCCACCGAGACGCTGCTATTACTGGGTATCACCCCCGTTGGCGTGGCAGACAAAGCCGGCTATCACACCTGGGTTCAGGAGCCGGAACTGCCTGACAGCGTCGCCAATGTCGGCACCAGGGTCGCGCCCAGTCTGGAGGCAATCGCAGAACTGAAACCCGACCTGATCGTTACCAGCACCGAAATGGCTCCCGCGGCCGAACTGTTGGAGCGGATTGCGCCAACCTACGTCATCAGCGTGTATAAAAAAGACGCCCGTCCATTCGACAGGGCCCGGGAAATGCTGATAACCCTGGGCGAAATCACCCACCGGATCGACCGGGCCAAATGGGTACTGGCCGATATCGAACAGACCTTGCGTCAACAGAGGGAGCGCCTGGAGCGGGCTGGCATTACCGAGAAGCCGGTTGCCCTGGTGAACTTTTTGGATGACCGCCATGTCCGCATCTATGCCCCCAACGGTCTGTTCCAGACTGCCCTGGATAACCTTGGGCTTACCAATGCCTGGTCAGATCCAGGCAACTACTGGGGGTTTTCAGCCATAGGCCTTGAATCTGTGGCAGATGCACGAAACAGCCGCATCGTGGTGATAGAGCCACTGGTTCCGGGCCTGGCTGACAGTCTGGCTAACAGTCCCTTCTGGACCTACCTGCCACCGGTACAGAACGGCGAGATCTACCGGATTCCCGCTGCCTGGCCTTTTGGTGGGGTTTATCCGGTGAAGCGCCTGGCCATTGCCCTGACCAACGCTCTGATTGAAGGGGGCAGTGACAATGTCCGCCGCTGAATCCGCTCTGCACACCGCCAGTCGCCCGGAGATTCCAGCCAGGCTCCCGATTGCGGTCGCGTTACTCTGGCTTACCGCATTCAGCGCCAGTGCCTTACCCTGGTTCGACCAACTGCACTTTTCACAGCTTCTCGCCGCATTCTGGACCTTTGATGGCAATCAGTACGCCTCCGTTCTGGCCCACTTCAGCTGGGCACCGAGGGTCTCCATCGCGATACTGATTGGCTGCGCACTGGGATTGGCAGGCGCTGTTACCCAACAGGTACTTGGCAACCCATTGGCCTCACCCACTACCCTGGGGGTCGAAGCCGGAGGACAGTTCGGTGTTACCTTTGCCACCCTGTTTGCACCAGGTTTGCTGGCTTTCAGCCCTGATCTTGCCGCAGTAGCCGGTGGCTTGCTCGCCATCGGCCTGGTAATAGTGCTCACATGGCGGCTTGGCTTCTCACCTGTGACCGTGATTCTGGCCGGGCTGGTGGTTACCTTTTTTCTCGGCGCCATCAACATGGCCTTCCTGCTTCTGAAAGGTGAGTGGCTCGGTAATCTGTTTATCTGGGGCGCGGGATCTCTGGTACAGAACAACTGGACCCCATTCTTTGATCTGCTTCCCCGGGTGCTGGTTATTGCCGCGCTCATGCTGGCCCTGATGCGCCCGCTACAGCTGCTTCAGCTTGGTCAGGCCTCAGCAGATTCGCTGGGAGCAAAGGTGTCGTTACTTCGCGCCGCTGCACTTTTCCTGGTGGTGCTTATGAGCTCCGTGGTGGTGAGCCGGGTTGGTCTTGTCGCATTTGTTGGCCTGGCAGCACCAGTATTGGCAAGACTGCTGGGCGCCAGAACACTGACCGAACGGCTGTTCTGGAGCACACTGGCTGGTGGCGGCCTGCTGTTACTGGCGGATACTCTGGCCCAATGGGCGACTGCCTGGGATGGCGGCTCGCTGGTGCCGACCGGTACCACCACCGCTCTCATTGGCGGCCCGGTTATCCTTCTGGCGCTTCAGGGGTTCCGAAACACTCACCATATGCCTGACCAGGGCAACGGACCTGCGGGCTTTCTGCCGCGCCGCCGAAGCCCGCTGTTGGTTGCCGGAACTCTGTGCTCTCTGTTAGCCCTGACGATCATTCTTTCCATGAGTTGGTCTCCGGGTCTTGAAGGTTGGAACTGGACCCCGTTGGCGCAGTGGACAGACGCCTGGGTATGGCGAGGCCCAAGATTGATGGCTGCTATCCTTGCGGGCATGGCTCTGGGTATGGCCGGCACCCTGATTCAGCGGATGACCGGCAACCCCATGGGCAGCCCGGAGCTGCTGGGCATCAGCGGCGGTGCAGCGTTGGTGATGGTGGTTATGGTCCTGACAGGGCTTGAGATTGGCCGGCTTGGCCAACTGGCGGCGGCCACGGCGGGTGCCGCCGGCGCTCTGGGCCTGTTACTGTTGCTGGCCCGCAAGCACCAGTTTGCGGGCAACCAGCTGTTGCTTGGCGGCCTGGCACTGTACGTTTTCATGGATGCCGGCCTGAGACTGGTGATGGCCTCTGGCGGCACCGTTGCAGCACGCCTGCTGAACTGGATGTACGGCTCCACCTGGCTGATCTCGGAATCCGAAGCCATCGGTTTACTGGCACTGGTGGTAGGCCTTTCGACCTTGCTCTTGCTTGCCCTGCGACCGCTCACACTGCTGCCTCTGGGCGAAACATCCGCCTCTGCCCTGGGACTGCGGGTGCCACGGGCGCGACTTCTTCTACTGGTGCTGGCTGCCGTGCTGACCGCGGCGTCGACTGTAGTGATCGGGCCATTAAGCTTCGTCGGGTTGATCGCCCCGCACCTGGCCCGGGTACTGGGACAACAGACCGTGGGCCGGCAAATGCTGGTCGCAGCCCTGGCAGGGGGCCTACTGCTTTCACTGGCCGACTACCTGGCCCGGGTTCTGGTGTATCCCAATCAGCTACCCGCGGGGCTGCTGGCCGCCCTGGTCGGCGGCTTGTACTTCCTGTGGGGGCTAAGCCGTCATGGTCGCGGCTGAGACAGCAACGCAATGGCTGACGGATTACCACAATCTGTTGGCCCGCCACGGCCTTGACGCTACCACTCTGATGGACAGCGCACTGACACCCGCCAACCGCGAACAACCCGCGTTGTTCTCCCTGGCCCAGCTACTGGCAAATCCAGACCTTCTGCAACAACAGGTCCTCAAGGACTATCAGGATGCCGATCATCCGCGACTCCGCAAGGCGCGGCTTTCTGTCCTGCACCAGAGCCTGGCACTTCAGATTATCGGACCATTGGTGATCCGGCTGTTCAGGGATGGCAGCAGTGCTGCACTCGATCCCCGGCGGGTTTTCCTGTGCCCGACAACATCAACACCAGCGGACCCGTCTCGCTGGCAATATGCGGCCAGTGAACAGGAGATCCTGGAGCCTGAGGCGTTCATAAGAATTCTCAGTGAACAGATGCAAGACTGGTACGGTGTGTTCCGGCAGCATTTCGGGGTTAGTCCAGGGGCCTACTGGAGCAGTGTCGGGCTGGCGTTGGGTGCGCCCTATTCGGTGGTGTGGAACCGGGTTAATCCGGCAGAGTTGTGTAAACAGGCCGGTAGCTGGCTGGCGCAGTTCAAATGCGAGGCCAACCGATACATTGACTGGATTCCGGCAGAATTCAGCCAACAGTGGTGTGCCATCCCTCAGCGCAAAGGGTGCTGCCTCAAATATTTACTGCCAGGAGGTGGCTATTGCGGGACGTGTGGGATCTATCGGAAAGAGCGAATCAGCTAGCTCCAACCATCGAAGCCAGTATCACTCCCAACGCGATCAATCCTATGACGGCACCTGAACCTGCCGCCAACTTCAATCCATCCAGTATTTCCTGTTCCGGATTCATGCTCGCTCTCCTTGAGGCTTGATCGACAAAATCCGGGGCAGCCAGCGCAGCGCCGACTGCCCCACCCTGTGATTAATACACCCAGGAAACGGTCAGGCTGGCATTGGCCGGCTCACCGTAGAAACCTTGGGCCGAGGCACCAAATTTCTTCAGGCTCTCGATGTACTTCTCGTCGGTAACGTTGTTTACGTTCAGGGTTGCATTCCAGTGTCGGGCGAAATCATAGCTTGCCATCAGATCCAGCACCGCATAGCTGTCCTGCTCTGTGACGATGGTCTCACCAGCATTCGGGCCGGTGGTAGCAACACCCTGTTCCTGGGTGATCTCAGACTGCCAGCGTACCTTGCCACCAAGCTTGAACCCTTCGACCCCAGGCACCTTCCAGGTAGCGCGCAACTGGGCTAGATGCTCCGGCACGAAGGACTTGGCCCCTTTACCATCCTTGTCCTCAATATCCACATAGGTATAACCGGCGAAGAGCTGGATTCGGTCGGTGAGATCACCCACTATTTCGGCCTCCACACCCTGGCTGGTCAACCCATCCACAGCGGTGTAGTAAGAATCATTGGTTCCGGAGAACACTCCTTCTGCCTCGGCTACGTTCTTCTGCTCAGTCTGGAACAAAGCAATAGTGGTGTTCACACGGTCGTTCTGAAACTCACTTTTCAGGCCCAGCTCATAGTTGACCCCGTCAATCGGATCCAGTCGATCGCGATTGATGTCCACCTCAGTCTGGGGAGTGAAAATCTCGGTATAGCTGGCGTAGACCGAATGATCGTCATTGATGTCGTAGATCAGACCTGCATAGGGTGTTTTCACGGCATCGTAGCTGCTTTCCTTGGTCGCTCCGTAGCTTTCGCCCTTGTTATCCAGCCAGGTCAGACGGAGCCCTGTAATGGCGGTGAGTTGATCGGTCAGCGACCAACGAGCGGCAGCATAGGTGGACGTTTCGCGGTCGGTCCAGTCAGAGCCGCCAACTCCATTATCAAAAGCAGGCTTGGGGTAGTTCCCATCCCACTCATTGAGCGGTGGCAAGGGATTCCCGATGCCGCGGCCATAGCGAGACTCATCCACCGTCTCTGAACGAGACCAGGATGCCCCCAAAACCAGCTCATGGGTTCGATCAGCCAGTTGGAACGGGCCGGTAGCGTATGCATCCACGACCCACTGCTCTACATCCAGGTCGTACTGACTGGGGTAGGCTTTAAGTCCCTCACCCGTTTGGCGATCCGGAGTACCATACTGATAAAAGAGTTCGGACTCACTTTCATTCTCCAGCCGGAACACCGTGCCCGTGGCTCTCCAGCCACCAGCAAGCTCCTGACGCAATTCAACAAAGCTGTTGTGCTGGGTGTTGTCCCAGTAGGACCAGTCTGAAGCCGTGCTGGTTGAACGCGCAAAATCCGTCGCTGAGCCATCGGAGTAGAACAAAGGCAGCGCACCCCACAACGGACTGTCTGTATCAGACGTCTGAATGGCGTGGCCAAGAGTTAGCAACGTGGTATCGGTCAGGTCTGCTTCCAGCACCCCGTAGAACATCTGCTTTTCGTTGTTATACCGGTCAAGGTAGGAGCCTTTGTCCTCATAACCGGCAACCACCCGGCCGCGCACCGCACCGGATTCAGACACGGCACCGGAAACATCACCGACAATCCGTTTTTTGTCCCAGGAACCACCAGTCACCGCAACCGAGGCATTGGTGTCAGCGGTTGGGCGCTTGCGGATAAAGTTGACTGTGGCGGCCGGGCTGCCGGAACCGGTCATCAAACCGTTGGCGCCCCGAACCACCTCCACGCGATCAAAGAAGGCTGTGTCCAGCTCACCCTGAACGTTGTCATATACCGCCGGCATGCCAACACCGTCGTACTGGAAGTTGTTGATATCGAAACCACGTGAGGTGTAGTACGTGCGGTCTGTTTCCACCGACTCTACGGTGACACCGGTGGTGCCTTCCAGAACATCGTTGATGTCGTTCTGGGCGAAATCGTCCATCTGTTCGCGGGTAATGACCGTGACGGCCTGGGGGACCTCCCGGTGTGACAGCTCCATCTTCATGGAGGTTGTGCTGGCACCGCTAATGTAACTCTCCGTCGCTTCCGAGGCCATCTGGCCACGGCTTGCGGTAACATCCAGGGCTTCCAATGCCTTCGGTTCGCTGCCCTGCGCTGCTGCCAGTCCTGGCAGAGTCGCACACATCATGGCAGTGATCAGGGTTTTTCTTCTAAATCGGGGCTCCGGATTCAGAGACATCTAACGGCTCCTTGGTTGATTAAGACCATGTCATTTTTAAACCCCACTATGTTAATGCGAATGGTTTAGATTTGAAACACCAAATGCAAATGATCTGGAATTATCACGAAACTCTATATCACCAGAGGCTCGCATCGGCCGCAATACCACGACCTGCTATGGTTATTGCAGGTGCTGAAGATCTCTAAAAACAGCAGAGAGGCGGAGACGGATATGTTCAAGCGCAAATTCTGGAAGTGGAGCCTGGCCAGCTTACTGGTCTCGGCAGCCCTGGCCACACAGGCAAACCAGACCTTTCAATCCGAAAAGGCAGACTTTCATCTGGAAACCGTAGCCGCGGGGCTGGAACACCCCTGGGCCATCGCTTTTCTGCCCGACGGGTCTGCACTGATTACTGAAAGGGAGGGCCGTTTGCGAATTCTGGAAAATGGGCAACTTCGCAGTGAACCAGTCAAAGGCCTGCCGGAGCTAGTCGTTTCGGGCCAGGGTGGTCTGCTGGATGTACTGCTGCATCCGGATTTCGAGGCTAACCGGCTGTTGTTCCTTAGCTACGCCCATCGTAATCGCGAGGGCATGACCACCCGGGTTGCCCGGGCAACTCTGGCTGACAACACTTTGCAAGATGTCGAGGTGATCTTCGAGGCTCTTCCCCGCTCAAACACCAGCCGGCACTTCGCAGGCCGGATGCAGTTTGATCGCGACGGCAATCTATTCATCTCAGTCGGTGACCGGGGTGAAATGGATCGTGCCCAGGATACCGCAGACGATGCCGGTGGCGTTCACAGAATCACCATCAGCGGTGAGCCGGCAGAGGACAACCCCTTTGCCGATCGAAGCGGCTTCAAAGCGTCTTTCTTCACCTATGGCAACCGCAACATTCAGGGTATGACCCGGCACCCACAAACCGGTGAGATCTGGAGCCATGAACATGGCCCCCGGGGTGGCGATGAGGTCAACATCCTTCGCGCGGGTAATAACTATGGCTGGCCCAAGGTCACCTACGGCATTGACTACTCAGGCCTGCCGATTTCCAGTCGTACCACGATGGAAGGCATCACAGAACCACTGCATTACTGGGACCCGTCCATTGCGCCCTCTGGCATGGCGTTCTATACCGGAGAGCTGTTCCCGCAGTGGCAGGGCGATCTGTTTGTCGGCGCCCTGAAGCTTCAGAAACTGGTACGGTTGTCCCTGGACGGAGAACAAGTAACCGAAGAGGAAGACCTGCTCACCGACCTGGGTGAACGTATCCGCGATGTGCGTATGGGGCCAGACGGCGCACTCTGGCTGCTGACCGACTCCGATAACGGCAAGGTATACCGGATAGTGCCGGCGGATTGAGGCTCAGTGCGGATCGTTGGTTCTTTCGGTTTTTTCGAACTGCGGAAGGTTGTCGGTGATCTCGAACCAGTCGGATTTCGACCCCACATAAACGTGCTGGGCCGCCTGTTTTCCCAGCGGCTCATTGATCACACCAATGCGCAGCCGGAGAATGCCCGGAATAGCGTCGACCCTGCTGTAAAGAGGGCTTCCGCAACGGCTACAGAAGGCCCGGTACTTACCGGGCCTGGATTCAAATTCGGTGATCCGGTCTTCACCGGCCGTAAACCGGAACCGGACAGCCTGAACCGGCGCACTGGCCGAAAAGGCACTGCCATGATTGCGACGGCACTGGCTGCAATGGCACAGTGCTATGGGCCCAATCGGGCCGTCGTATTCAAACTGGATATCACCACAAAGACACTGGCCGGTATACATAACACTCCTGGCTCCGCGAAGGCTCACTGATCGCGCAGATGATACCGGCTGGTGGCCGGATTAGCAGCCCCGGTTCCGCAAACTCGTCACCCGTAGGTTTTTTCCAGATAAGCAAGAATGCGAGCCGATTCAAACAGCCCCTCCCCGGTATTGGGATCTTCCAGATAGGGCACCTGCACCCGGCCGTGTTGTTGGAAAAACGCGTCCCGCTTGCCGCCCGGGATTGGCCGATAGGGGCCGGGTTTGATGCGCTGCCGGGCCGGTCCTGCTTCTGTCCAGTGTTCCTTGCCCAGATTATGCAAGGTGTACGGAATCTCGTTTTCGCAGAGTCGTTCCCGAATCAGGCGCGAGAACGGACTGCCTTCGAAACTCCACAAGTGAAGTCCCTGCTCAGGCCGCCGGGCTGGCCGCGCTCGCATTCCGCGAAGTTCACTGGCTCCGGAGCCCGCAGCACCGAGCGCCGCTTGCCAGGGACGGCTCTGGTAGTAGCGAGGCACGGAACGATTAGCATACTGGCGGAACAAATACTCGATAATCGCCTCGGATTCATACAGCACTTCGCCGGTGTTGTGGTCATGCAGCAGGGGAAACTGCTGTTTGCCCCCCAGGGTCTCGGCTTCCGGACGGAATACCCGACCACCCTTCGGGCAGGGTCGAATCTCAACGTCCAGATGCAATGCCGTCAGCACCTCACGAACACGTCGGCAGTATGGACAAGCTTCAATGTCATAGAGAACCAGCGGCTTCTCAGGTTGCGGAACAGCCTTGATAACCAGGCACCCGCGCCAGGCTGCAAAAGAGGAAGTGGCAACCGATTCCAGCACATTCACCTGATGCTTCAGCGTTTTTAACATGATCGTTCCCTTGTTTTCGTCATTTTCTGCATTGTCCCACAGGAGAATCTGTGCCCATTGGCCCGCTGGCCCCTGTGCTGGCGTCATACTAACTCACTGATTCTTCAGGCCACTTACTCGATGTCACAAAAACTCAATATAAACAAAGACTCTACTGCCATTTTTTAACGTCATGTATAGCTTTTCTGCATAGTACATACGCACAGAATGGGCTATTGTACAAAGAGAACACAACAACGGGTTCCGGTCATGAATACTCAGGGGTTGCAGGCAGGCAAAGGTCTTGCCACAGGCAGATTTGCGTCAGGAGCAGTGGCGCTGGCCATCGCGTTGGCCAGCGCCCCGCTCGGCCAGGCTTTCGCTCAAGAACAGACTTCTGCGGAAGAGGCCTTTGCCAGCTCCCGTCACTGGGCCAGCCAGATCCGAAGTTACGCCAGCAAATCCCTGAACAGCGATGAAGCTCTGAGTGTTGCCGTTATTCCCCTCAACGGCCCCGGCATTGAGCAGTATGTAAACGCTGACACACTGATGAGCCCGGGCTCCATCATGAAGCTGGTAACCACCTATGCTGCCCTGGAACTCCTGGGCCCTACCCACCACTGGAAGACCGATTTCCTTACAGACGGCATGATGGTGGGCGACAGCCTTGAAGGAAACCTCTACGTGCGCTTCGGCGGCGATCCCAAACTGACTCTGGAACGGCTCTGGAGCACCCTGCGTGAACTCAAGAGCATGGGCATTAACCGCATTGAAGGCGACCTGGTACTGGATGGCAGCTATTTCCGCGTCGACGGCGGCTTCCCGACGTTCGAGGATAACGGCGACAACCCCCACGCGCCCTTTCTGGTGGAACCCTCCGGCTATCTGACCAACCTGAATCTGCTGCATTTTCAGGTACGCGCCGATGAGCGTGGAACACAGGCCTGGACAACCCCGGATCTGGGCGAAGTCTCCATTGATAACCGGGTAACCGCATTACCGGAAGGTCCCTGCCCTGCTCGTAGCCGCTTTGACTGGGAGCCGGTATTTCATGAAAACCATCAGGTAACGGTTCGGGTAACCGGGCAGTTACCGCAAGGCTGCCGCAGCACCACCTACCTGTCTCTGCTACCGCACGAACGGTACTCCGCTTCCGTGATTCGCTCTGTGCTGTCGGACATGGGCATTATTGTCAGTGGCGGCGACCGCTTTGAGAATACACCGGAAGACGCACGGCTGGTCATGCGCGCCACCTCACCAGATCTGGTTTCCATGGTGCGAGACATCAACAAATGGAGCAGCAACGTCATGGCCCGCCAGATGCTGCTGACCATTGGCGCCGAGTTCCGCAAGGAAGATGACAAAGACGACCGGGTAGCCGGTATCCGCACAGTGTACGAATGGCTGGAAAATACGGGTATCAATACCGCTGGTATGGTGATTGACAATGGCGCCGGGCTAACCCGCCACGGTCGCATCACGGCCAGGCAAGGCGCCCAGATACTACAACAGGCCTGGGACAGCCCCTACGCTTCCGACCTGATGGCCTCCATGCCCATCATCGCCATGGACGGAACCATGGCGCGCCGGCTTCGCAACACCGGCATGGATGGCGAAGGCCGAATCAAGACCGGTTATCTGGAGAATGTTCGTTCAATCGCCGGGTTCACCCGGGACGATAACAACACCACCTGGGCCATTGTCGGCATGGTGAACAACGACCCGGCCTGGAACGGCCAGGCGGTTCTGGATCGTGTGCTTTATTCTCTGCATTTCCGGCCACCGGTGGGGATGACCCTATCCCAATCTGCCGATGAAAATCCGGCATCTTCTATTCAATAAGCCAGTATAAAAAGGCCGGCTACAACAGCCGGCCCAATACTCATGTTTTGAACAATGACACAGTAGTTCATCTACTAGTCGACGGTATAAATCACCTTATCAATCACATGAATCACGCCGTTCGACGCTTCAACATCGGCTTCGATGACGGTACTCCCCTCGATAATCAAAGCGTTGTTTTGGATGTCAACGTTCAAAGTGGTGCCAGCCAAGTTAGGTACTGTACCGCCGTTCGAAGCGTATGCAGTGAGAGAACCGACCGAACTGCCGACAATAATATGTTGCTCTAGAACTGTCGGCAGATTTTCATCTGCCAGCAACTGCTCTGGTGTGAGATTCAATTCCGATAGTAAATCCCCAAAAGCATCATCTGTCGGCGCGAACACAGTTAGAGTCGCATTCTCATTCAAAGCTGCCGCTAGCAACTCGGAAGCGCCACCAGTCTTAAGTGCCGCCAAAAGCGTTGTAAACTCGGCACCTTCTCCAGCCTCTGCAAGCGCCGTCACGATAGCCCCGATTGTTGCATCTGTATCACTGAGATCGCTCGGAGGCGGAAGCAGCACTTTGTCAATAAGGTGAATAACACCATTCGTCGCGTCGACATCAGGCCCCGTCACTCGAGACGTGTTGACGTACAGCACGTCTTCTCCGTTTTCCTGTGAAATGGACAGCGCGACGTTTTCACCATTCACGGTTGGAACGAGGTTTTGTGGGACCGGGCTTTGCGCGACGCTGATCGCAGCGGCAGCCTTCACTTCACCCACAGACGTTGCAAGGACATGGTAGGTAAGAACTGTGTTTAATAACTCTGTGTTGGCTAACAACTCTTCCGCCGTGAGTCCCAAGTCGTCCAACAGGGCTTCAAAGGCCGCATCTGTCGGTGCGAACACCGTTAACTGGTCATCGCCACCGAGCAGTTCCGCGATGGATGGATCGGCCTCAAGAACGGCAGCTTCCAGAATCGTCGTGTTTGCATTCTCAACAGCGATTTCCAGGATGCTTTGCGTGGCAGCCTCGGTAGTGCCGTTATCGTCGTTATCATCGTCATCAAGCCAACAACCGGATAGCATGACACTGCCCGCTAAAACCATGGGTAAAGCGTATTTTGCTTTCATTTTTCGTGCCTCGTCTGGAGGGTTGATTACCAGGTTAAAGTGGTTCGAACCTGCACTGATTCAGTCCCTGACCAGTGTCGAAAGCAAATTACGGTAAGGCGAGAGAAACGGATTTACAGTTTTTACATTACAGCGAACAATTGTAAGGTGAACTACAGCGATACAGTGCCTTTATCAGTCTGGCCGGCGTTCTTTGGAAAACAATCGGGCCATGGTCCAGTCCGCCATTTTGCCTGCCATTGGTGCGATAAAGCTGACCAGCGGGAAGGCCACTGTCCAGGCGACCGCAAATGCTGCGCTCCAGCGATGGGAAAATCCGTCAGTCAGGCCGGTGTTGATCAGGGTGATAATCCCGGACATCAACAGCGACATGATGCCGGACATATAAAAGGCAAAAACGAACTGGCGCACACGCGTTTGCTTGTAACTGGACATGCTTATCTTCCCGGTTTTGATGTATGGAGCAGTACCGAATCCAATCAGGCGCCCGCAGCGTAGGAAAAAGACAATGCTGCCGATCATAAGTTGCAACATCTTAGTGAGCATGCAACGTTTTTCCATACGGCTTTTTACCAAGGAGCACAGGTAATGGATGACTCAACGCCCCGAATAATTCGCGCCTGCTGGCTGGTCGGCCTGGCGTTGCTGATATTTCTGGAGGGCTGCAGTCAGACGCGCCTCGCCTACCGCTACGCCGACTGGGGCGTTGTCTGGTGGGTAGAGGATTACATTAGCCTGACCAGTGAGCAGGAAGTGCAGCTGAATCAGGATCTGGAATTACTCAGGCAGTGGCACTGCTCAGCCGAGCTGCCCCGTTACAGGCAATGGCTGACAGTCCTGAAATCAGATCTGGCGGAAGGAACGCCGAGCGAGGCCACGGTTCTGTTCCACCAGGAACAACTGATGGACTTCCTGCCCGATTTGTTGGAACGGGCCGCTCCGGTAGCCATCAATCTGCTGTCCTCGCTGTCGGATGAGCAGGTAGCGGAACTTGGCGAAAACATGGCGGAGAAGCAGCGGGAGCTGGAACAGGAAATGCTGGAGGGAACGTCCGCTGAAACCGCCCGGGCGCGTGCTGAACGGACTATCGAGCGTATTGAGCGATGGCTTGGCGACCTGAACCAGGAACAGCGGTCCATCGTCGAAAACTGGTCAGCGGATCGTGGCCAGCAAACGGAAATCTGGTTAGCGGGGCGGAAAAACTGGCAATTGGCATTGCTCGTCACACTGGAACAGCGACGCCAGCCCGGCTTTGCTGAACAGGTGAACGAGCTGCTGGTTCACTCAGAGCGCGCCAGAGGCGCCGAATACCAGGCTATGCTGGCCGAAAGCCGGGTGGCCATGGCCGGCTTGATGCACGACCTTCTGCAGGCTGGAGACACCCGGCATCAGGATCACCTGCTGGCCAGGGCCAGTGAGCTGAACGGAGATTTCGCAGCGCTCACCTGCAGCTAGAAACTGATCGCGATACCAACGAAAAAGGGCCGGCTGACTCCGCATCACCCGGCCCTTTTGTGTATCAGCCTGTTGTTAGACCGTCAGGTAACCACCATCCGCATTAATGCATGCTCCGGTAGTGTAGCTTGAGGCATTGGATACCAGATAGAGCACGGTACCCGCCATTTCATCGGGATCCGCCACACGCTTCATCGGGATATGGGCCATGGCCTGCTTCTTGATGGCCTCATTGGTGGTCAGGGCGCTGGCGAACTTGGTATCGGTCAGGCCCGGCAACAAGGCATTCACCCGCACATTCTGCTGGCCCAGCTCCATGGCGAAGGACTTGGTCATGGAAATCACCGCCGCCTTGGTCACCGAGTAGATGCCCTGGAAGTGGCCAGGGTTTACGCCGTTAACCGACGCCACGTTCACAATAGAACCGCCTCCGTTCTTCTTCATCATCTGAGCGCCACGGGCACACATGAAGAAGTAGCCGCGGATGTTCACGTCTACGGTTTTGTTGAAGGCACCTAAATCGGTATCTTCCACCGGCCCAAAGTACGGGTTAGCGGCAGCGTTGTTGACCAGGATATCCAGCTTGCCGTGCTCTTTGGCAATGTGTTCCCACACCGCTTCAATCTGGTCCATCTCACCAATGTGGCAAGCGAAGGCTTCGGCGCTGCCGCCGTCTTCCCGGATGCTGCTGGCCACGGCCTCACAACCGTCAATCTTGCGGCTACTGACAATCACGTGAGCACCGTAATGAGCCAGCGTGCGGGCGATGCTCTCGCCGATACCGCGGCTGGCGCCAGTTACCAGGGCGACTTTGCCAGTCAGGTCGAACAGGTTTTTGTTGCTCATGGAATTCCCTCAGCTTATCGGAATGTCACCAGGGCGGGGTCTTCCGCTTCCAGGTGGCTATAGTTGTTGAATACGGCCAGGCTGCGCCGGGGGCCGGAATACAGAATGCGGGACACGCTGGTGTTGGCGATTACATTGTTCATCTCCAGCGCCTTGCGGTCCGAGAGCTCCAGCAGGTGCTGGGCAATCACTGCAATGGGGCCGCCGGAGGTGGAGACGATCACATCAGCGCCACCGGCCAGCTCGATCAACTCATCCAGCGCTGCGCCGACCCGCTGCCGGAAATCGATCCAGGTTTCGGTGTATTCGTGGTCGTAATCGCCACTGACCCAGCGGGCCACGGCTTTCTCGAACGCTTGCTGGAAGGCTTTGGCTGGCTTGGGAAAGCTGGCCAGGTCCCGCGCCATTACCTGTTTATCCGCCCATTCCGGGCGCAGGCGCTCCACCACTTCCAGATGATCA
Source organism: Marinobacter sp. EVN1 (assembly GCF_000475375.1). Classification (NCBI taxonomy): domain Bacteria; kingdom Pseudomonadati; phylum Pseudomonadota; class Gammaproteobacteria; order Pseudomonadales; family Marinobacteraceae; genus Marinobacter; species Marinobacter sp. EVN1. The sequence continues at coordinate 63,818 of NZ_AXCB01000007.1, read as the reverse complement.
AACTCGTTCAGGCCTTCCAGCACCTGCATATCCGGCAGGCTGACACCGTAACCGGTAGTGATCGCCTCCACAGTTTCCCGATGGCGCTGCAGGTTACCGCCAAAAACAGCACCCGGCTCCACCTTGCCCGCCAGCCAGCGGCCCAGAATCCTGCCCTGCTCCCAGCCTCGCGGCGAGAGCTGGTCGTAGTTTTCCTTGCCGAAACTGGCCTGACCGTGGCGCACCAGATAAATCGTGGCCATTACAGGGTGCTCTCGCTAATCAGGCGCTGGCACCGTTTCTCCAGATAGTTGGCGGCGTGGCCAAAGGCGGCGAAGCGTTTGTCTTTGGTCTGGCCGTGATAAAAGCGGTAGTAGATTTGCTGGATGATCACCGCCAGGCGGAACAGCCCGTAAATTTCATAAAAGTCGAACTTTTCCGCCCGGAAGCCGGATTTCTCCATGTAGTAGTCCACCACTTCTTTACGAGTCAGCATGCCCGGCCGGTGCGTGGGCTGGCGCCGCAGCATCTGGAACGGGCCTTCATCGTCGGCTTCGATCCAATAGGCCAGACTGTTGCCCAGGTCCATCAGCGGATCACCAATAGTGGCCATTTCCCAGTCCAGCACGCCAATCACTTCAAACGGGTTGTCCGGGTTCAGCACCACATTGTCGAAACGGTAGTCGTTGTGAATAACCACCTGAGCGATATCATCCGGCATCTTATCGTTCAGCCAGGCCATGACCTCTTCGAAGTCACCGACATCGTCGGTACGGGCCTTGCGGAAGCGGTCGCTCCAGCCGCCAATCTGCCGCTGCACGTAACCCGCGCCCTTGCCCAGCTTGTCCAGGCCTGCGGCCTTGGCGTCCACCGTATGCAGATCCACCAGCTTGTCGATCACGTTCAGGCACAGTTTGCGAGTGTCTTCGGCGCTCAATTCCAAATCCTTCGGGAAATCCTGGCGCAGAATGATGCCCTTCAGGCGCTCCATTACATAGAAATCACACCCCAGTACACTGTGATCGTCGCAAATGGCAACAATGTTGGGCACGTAGGGATAGACTGGCTTCAACGCCTCCATCACCCGCGCTTCCCGCAGCATGTCGTGGGCGGACTTGGCGATCTTGCCGAACGGTGGCCGGCGCAGCACGTAGGACTGGTCGCCATAATCCACCTGATAGGTCAGGTTGGACGCACCACCGGGGTACTGCTTGATGCTCGGCTGGCCTTCCAGGCCCGGAATGGCCTTCTTCATGAACTGGTCGACGGCGCTGATATCCAGCTCTTCGCCTTCACGGATGTCTACGGCCTGGTCGATCTGTGTCATTCAATCTCTCCTGTGATGTGTTCAGGCGTTCGCCTTGCTACCCATCTTGCTCATCCAGCGCTTGGTTTCCTGGTGCATCAGCCAGTCAAACGCCCAGGGGGCGTGGCGCTTGAGCATCCACATGCGGCGCTCTTTGGCGTGGGGCAGTACCCAGAAGTCTTTGTCTTTCACACTGCGGAAGATATCCTCGGCCACGTCTTCGGCGGTGATGCTGGAGCGCTTCATCAGCTTGTTCACGTTCTGTTGAATACCGGGAATATCCGAACGCATGGTGCTGGCCAGGTTGGTCTGGAAGAACGCCGGGCACACGCAACTGACGTGAATGCCGGAATCACGCAATTCCTGGCTGAGGGTTTCCGACAGGGCTATCACCCCGGCTTTGGAAACATTGTAGCTGTCCATCAATGGCGCCAGCATGAGCCCGGCCATGGAAGCCACATTCACAAACGCGCCGGAGCCTTGTTCCTTGAACAGCGGGGTAAAGGCTTTGCAGCCACGCACGACGCCCAGTACGTTGATGTCGAGAATCCATTCCCAGTCACCGATGGTGGTGTCTTCAATGGAACCTGCGGAGGCAACGCCGGCGTTGTTCACGACTACGTCCACTCCCCCCCATTTCTGGACCAGGTCATCACGGACTTTCTCGAAGTCGCTCAGGCGGCGTACATCGCATTCCACGAAATAACCTTCGCCGCCGGCCTGGTTCAGTTCCGCCTCAACGGCGACGCCCTGCTCCGGGTTAATGTCACCGATGCAGACTTTGGCCCCTTCTTTGGCATACCGCAATGCAATCGCCCGGCCCAGGCCACTGGCCCCGCCGGTTATGAATACTCTCTGTGTCATGTTCGTGCTCACCGTTTCTACGTTTGAGTTCGTTTTGTATTTTGGACTTCGCGTTCTTTATGCTTATGAGAAAGAGTTGGTGCCAGAGGGCCCTTTCCAAAAACCGCTACAAGCACATCCATGTGCGCTTCTCTCCGGCCATCCATGGCCTCCGAAATTTTTGGAAAGGGCCCTCTGGCACCAACTCCCATACTCTCCAGTATGCTGTTCAAAAGAAGAAAATTCTTTGGCGCACCGCTCGGTAACCCATTCGAGATCCACCTTGGCAAAACCACCAGCATTTGTTCAGGGAAGTCCCTCCCAAAAGTTGGATGTGGCCGTTGGGGTGGCGCTTCTGAAAATTTGTAGAGCCATGGATGGCGGAACACAAGCGCCACATGGACGTGCCGAAGGAGCGCTTTTCAGAAGCGCCACCCCAACGGCCACCCACTCCGAGCCAAGAGGCCAGAAGAGCCAAAGCACCCAAGCCCAAAATCAGGACTTATACTTCCGAAGCTCCAGGCGAGCCACCATGGCCCGATGCACTTCGTCGGGACCGTCGGCCAACCGCAGAACCCGAGCGTAACCGAACAATGCCGTCAGCGGGAAATCATCGTCGCTGACACCGGCCCCGCCGTGAATCTGAATCGCGTCATCCACAATCTGCTGAAGCATCTTCGGCACCACCGCCTTGATCATGGACACTTCCTGCAACGCGCCCATAATGCCCTTGGTATCCAGGGCCCAGGCACATTTCAGGGTCAGCAACCTCGCCTGTTCGATGTTCATACGGGCGTTGGCGATGATGTCCGGATTGCCGCCCAACTTGGCGATTGGCCGACCGAAAGCTTCGCGGGTCATGGCGCGCTTGATCATGATCTCAAGAGCGCGCTCGGCAGCCCCGATGGCACGCATGCAGTGGTGCACGCGGCCTGGCCCCAAACGGCCCTGAGCGATTTCGAAGCCGCGGCCCGGGCCGGCGATGATGGCGCTTTTGGGCAAACGTACGTTGTCGAACAACACCTGGCCGTGGCCGTATGGCTCGTCGTAGGCGCCAAAGACCGGCAGCATGCGCTCGATGGTGATGCCCGGGGCATCCAGCGGCACCAGCACCATGGAGTGTCGGCGGTGCTTTTGGGCATCCGGGTCGGTTACACCCATGAAGATGCCCACTTTGCAGTCTGGGTGGCCAATGCCGGTGCTCCACCATTTGCGGCCGTTGAGCACCACTTCGTCACCTTCTACGGTGGCGGTGGCTTCCATGTTGGTGGCATCGGAAGAGGCAACGGCCGGTTCGGTCATGCAGAAGGCGGAGCGGATTTCGCCGCTCAGCAGTTTCGGCAGCCATTCGGCTTTCTGTTCTTCGGAGCCGTAGTGGATCAGTACTTCCATGTTGCCGGTATCCGGCGCGTTGCAGTTGAAGATTTCCGGGGCGATGAAGCTGCGACCGGTTTCTTCGGCAATCAGGGCGTAGTCGGAGTTGAGCAGGCCACAGCCGTACTTGTCGTCAGGAAAGAACATGTTCCACAGGCCCTGGGCCTTGGCTTTTTCTTTCAGTTCTTTGATGATCGGCAGCACCACCCAGCGGTTTTCCTGAGAAGCAAGCTCCTTGTGATACTGCTCCTCAATGGGAAAAATCTCGTCGCGCATGAACTGTTTCACGCGCTTCAGGTAATCCTGGCCTTTCTCGGAAATATTGAAATCCATGGTGCAGCTCCTCGCGCTGGCCGCCCTGTCGGGGGCAATGTCGATCAGATGGGAATCAGTCTAGGAGCCAACGCGTTATTACGCGACTGAATTGTTCTTATCGTTTATCATTAACCATGCTTATTCAGAAAACGGAACCTCATCATGGCGCTGAATCGACCGGACCTGAACCTGCTGCATGTTTTCGACACTATCTATCGGGAAGGAAGCCTGACGCGGGCCGCAAAGGCTCTGCATCTGACCCAGCCTGCGATCAGCCATTCCCTGGCCCGGCTTCGGGATCATTTCAATGATCCGCTGTTTACCCGCCAGGGTAACCAGATGGTGCCCACCCCCCTGGCCCGACGGTTTCTGGAATCCATGCGCCCGGGGCTGAACCAGATCCAGAGTGCGGTGAATCAGTTTCACGCCTTCGACCCCGCCAGCCAGCGCAAAACCTACGCACTCGGCCTTCGGGATGTTCTGGAATCCACCTTCTTGCCCCAGCTGATTTCAAAACTGGCGCCCTATCCGGACATGGAGGTGCAGAGTCAGCGTGTCGCACGGCGTGATATGGAAACACAACTGGCGGCGGGCAAACTGGACTTTGCCATTGATGTGTTACTGCCGGTGAGCAACCAGACCAGCCATGAACTGCTCAGGCAGGACCGGCTGGTGGTGCTGGCGCGAAAGGGTCACCCGGTCATCGCGCAAGGGCTGGATATGGCCAGCTATCTGGAGGCGAGGCACATTCTGGTATCGTCACGGGCGGAGGGGCCGGGAATTGAGGATTTCGAGCTCTCCCGCCACGGCGCCCAGCGCACTATCCGCTTGCGCTGCCAGCATTACTACGCCGCCTGCCGTGTGGTGGAGAGTTCGGATCTGTTGCTGACGATGCCGGAAACCTACGCCCGGATCATTGCCCAGAATGCCGATATTGAGGTGCTGGCGCCGCCGGTGGAGATGCCGTCGATTGATGTTCACCTGTATTGGCACAAGGCCTATGAACAGGAACCCGCGCTGGTATGGTTCCGGGACTTGCTGCGTAATCTGCAGCAAGCTCAATAGGCGCCGACCAGCATCAGAAAGCCGAAGAAGCCAGCTGCGGTAATCGCCAGAGAAACCGCCACGATACCGAAGCCCCACCAGATGGCCGCGCCATCGGAGATGTCGACACCGTGACCACGAAGGGTGCGATAGAACGCCCAGGGGCCAAGCACGAACGCGCCGACCACGGCAAACACCAGGCCAATGGCGATTCCGGCGAAGGTCCAGGTAGCCAGCACAGTCGCGCGGTCCGAGGTCTGGTCGGTCACGCCGTGGTGTTCCAGAAACTTCTTGCAGAAGAACCAGACCAGGGCAAACAGGGCAGCCACAAAGACCAGGCCGCCGATCAGGGTAATCAGGCGATAGAGCACAGAAACATCCTGTTAAGGGTCAGTCAGTCGGGAAACACCGGCTCGGGCAGGCACTCGAATCCTGGTTTGGCGAACAGGTAACCCTGGTACAGGGCGATCCCTTGAGAACGGAGCCAGAAGTATTCTTCCGGCGTTTCCACGCCCTCCGCCACGATTCGGCCGCCAAGCTGGCGCATCATGGTGATGATACCTGAGACCACCGCCTGCTTGTTGGGTTCCGCATGGATGTTGCGAACCAGCCCCATATCCAGTTTCAGCAAATCCGGCGGGCTCGAGATCATCAGGTTGTAGCGGGAGTAACCGGCACCGAAATCATCAATGGCGGTGCTGAACCCCATGCTCTTGTAGGCCTCGATGATGGAGGTGAGGTGATCAACCGAGGTCATCTCCTCACCCTCTACCACCTCGAAGATGATCTTTCGGGTGTCGAAATTATAGGTCTTGGCCGCTGCCAGCGTGGTACGAATGCAATACTCCGCCTGGTAGACCGCGTTGGGCATGAAGTTGATGCTCAACATGGCCTGCATATCAAGCCGCGATGCCAGTTTCACCGCCTTGACCCGGCAGATCTGGTCAAACGCGTACTGGTTCTGGCTATTCACCTTATCCAGCACGGTCATGGCTCCTTGCCCTTCGGTTCCCCGCACCAGCGCCTCGTAAGCGAATACCGTTTTGTTTTCAGCATCCACAATGGGCTGGAAGGCAAAACTGAAGGAAAAGTCCAGGCCATTGCCACAGGCGCATTCGTCGCAGTGGGATTCATCAAAAAGGACAGCGGGTCTATTCACAGAAGCTCCGGGGCGGCTCGCTTGAAAAATGTTCGGGTGGAACTGTAAAAGAATCAATCACATTCCACTATAGACACCATCCGCAATCGGGTAAAACGAAAACTCGCTATACCACCTATCGTCGGGTGGCATCTGCGGGCTGCGGGTCTACACTGGTTTTGTTGTATTCAATCAGCCAAGCCGCACAGGAAGGAGGTTCGTGAATGGCCCAGACCACCCGCATTGCAGTAACACCCGGAGATGGTATTGGCCCGGAGGTGGTCGCAGAAGCCGTGCGCTGCCTGGAGACGCTGCGGGCGAAGCACAGCCTGCCGCTGGAATGGACCCGTTTCCCGTGGCCGTCCCACGCCTGGCATGAAGAACACGGCGAGTCCTGGCCATCAGATGCCCTGGAGCAGCTCAAGGCTTACGACGCCATATTGCTGGGCGCGCTGGGAGATCCGGGCCCCATGCACGACCCGGAGCGCTATCTGTTACCGGACAGCATTTCGCTCGCCCCCCTGCTGGAGATGCGTAAGGGCTTCGACCAGTGGGTGTGTGAACGCCCGGCACGGCTGCTGCCCGGGGCACGCCAGTATCTGAAGGATGAGCGCGCCAAGGACATCGATATGCTGGTGATCCGCGAGAACAGCGAAGGCGAGTACGTCAGCCAGGGCGGCCGTCTGCGCCAGGGATCGCCCGATGAAGTGGCCACCCAGATGGAGGTGTTCACGCGCCGGGCCACCGAGCGGATTATCCGGTACGGCTTTGAACAGGCTCGTAAACGGGCCGGCGACCGTATTCAGCAAGGTCGCACCCGCAGCTTCCGGACACTGGATGGCAAAACCTGCGAAAGCCAGGTGTGTCTGATCACCAAACGCAATGCCCTGCGTTACTGGGGTGATATGTATACCGAAGTGTTTGAGGAAATCAGCCGGGAATTCCCGGATGTAGCCACCCATCACGAACTGGTGGATGCCGCCTGCATGAAATTTGTCTCCAGCCCCTGGGCCTTTGACGTAGTCGTAGCCAGCAACCTCCAGGGCGATATTCTGACCGATCTGGCCGCCGTGATCTCGGGGGGCATGGGGGTAGCTCCGTCCTGCAACCTGAACCCGACCGACCCGGACATGCCCTCCATGTTTGAACCCACCCACGGTAGCGCGCCGGATATCGCCGGCCAGGGCATCGCTGATCCAACCGCCATGCTGTTTACCACCGCCCGCATGCTGGACTGGCTAGGCCGAAAAGATCCGTTGCTGGCCCAGGCCGGGCAGGAACTGTTTGATGCGGTGGCCGCGGATCTCGCAGAGAAAGGCTCTGAACAACGCAGCACCCGGGAAATCGGGGATGCTATTTGTAAACGCCTTGGGGCCTGACTAGGCTGCAAAAGAGGTATTCCATTCACTTCGGGAGGTGTCCATGACCGACCATAAAGGCAAACTGTCTCCCCTGCTCAAGCAGGCTACCGGCATCACCGCCGCCAAAGGCGAAGGTGCCTATATTATTGACCCGGAAGGTCGCCGTTACCTGGACTTTACCTCCGGCATTGGTGTCACCAGTACCGGGCACTGTCACCCGAAAGTGGTGGAAGCGGCCCAGAAGCAGGTGGCCACCATGATCCATGCCCAGGCCACCACGGTCATGAACCCGAGACTACCGGAACTGGCAGAAAAGCTCGGCGCCCTGACTCCGGACCCACTGAATGCCTTTTTCTTTTCCAATGCCGGCACCGAAGTGGCCGAAGGTGCCATCCGCCTGGTGCGCCAGGCCACCGGCCGCCCCAATGTGATCGTATTCCATGGCGGCTTTCATGGTCGCACCATGGGCTCACTGTCCATGACCACCTCCAGCGTGGGCCTGCGAGCCGGTGTCAGCCCGATGATGGGGGGTGTGGTCGTCGCGCCATTCCCCCACGCCTTCCATTACGGCTGGAGCCTGGATGAGGCCACGGACTTCTGCCTGAGAGAGTTGGATCGCATCTTCGTGACCTATTCCGCCCCCAAGGAAACCGCGGCCATGCTGATTGAGCCGGTTCAGGGCGAGGGTGGCTATGTGCCGGCCAACCCTCGTTTTATGCAGGGGTTGCGGGAGCGCTGCGACAAGCACGGCATCATGCTGGTGTTCGACGAAGTACAGGCCGGGTTCGGCCGCAGCGGCAAGTTCTGGGCCCACGAACACTTCGGGGTAACACCCGACGCCATCATGATCGCCAAAGGCCTGGCCAGCGGCTTCCCCATTTCTGCTCTGGCGGCTTCAGAAGAAACCATGGCCAAGGGCTGGCCGGGTTCTCAGGGCGGCACCTATGGCGGCAACGCTGTAGCGGCGGCTGCCGCCATAGCCACCATCGACGTGATTCAGGAAGAGGGCCTGGTGCAGAATGCCGATGCGATGGGCGAACGCCTGTGGGACAACCTGCACAGTTTGAAAAAAGACTACCCGGAAATGGCAGATGTTCGGGGCAAAGGCCTGATGGTTGGCGTGGAGATGCGCCGCGGAGACTGCCCGGACGGAGAACGCGCCGGCAAGATCCTGAAAGAATGTGAAAAGCGGGGGCTGCTGATGCTGCGGTGTGGCCCATACCAGGAGATAGTGCGCTGGCTGCCGCCGCTGATCGTCAACCAGCAACAGATTGACGAAGCCACCGGCATCTTCGAAGAGGCACTGAAAGCCACGGCCTGAGCCATAGGCCGGTACCAGCAAGCAGAAAGGCCGGGAGGAACGTCATCCACCCGGCCTTGTTGCTTCCACTGACCAGAAGGCAGGATTCGGTCTTACTGATCCGCCATCACAAACTCCAGTCGTCCCGGGGCTACCCGCACATCCATCGGTACCATCCCGAACATACGCTGGGCGAAATCGGTTTCATCCAGACGATACACCGGCATGGTTTCCAGCATCTGGGCCACCGCCCGCATGACATTGTCGGTGATGGGTGCCAGATCCCCTTTGAAGAAGGGCGAGTCAATCGAGCTCTCCAGCAACTGCAAGCGGCGGATATACACCGCTTTCTCCTGGCGGTCGTATACCGGCGCGCCCTCCACTTTCAAAGCGAGGTCCACGGGTAACTTGGCCATCAACGCATTCAGGGCTACCTGTCCACGCAGGTCGATCACCGCTACGTCCCGACCATCAGGTCCAAGGGTAATATCCGCGTCATCCAGGCTGAGACTGAGAGGCGACCCACTCTGCAGCTGTTTTCGATCAAACTCCGCCACCACATCCTTCAGGTGACCCTCAATCTCACCCTCGGAGATGGCGTAGGGCGAAAGGCTTGCGCAGCCGCTAGCCGTCAGCACAACGAACAGAGACAGCAGCCAGGCTTTGGCGTGATTCAACATGATTGGATTCCCTGCAAATTGGTCGGCTTTTATCCTGCGCCAGAGCGCCCTGCACCGCAACTGACTGGCATTAACGATTGGTCATGCGCTTACTCGTTTTCTGGGCGGGCATCCACGCTGACGACTCGCCCCTCTTCCAACTGGACAGTCAGAACAATGGGCTGACAGCACACCTGGCAGTCCTCGACATATTCCTGCTCAGGCACGGTCGGGTCGACGCTGATATCCAGCGTCTCCCAACAGTAAGGACATTGAATCAGGACGGATTCCAGAGCCGACATGTCAGGCCTCAGAACTGCTGTTTGGCCATCCAGGGGATGATCCGGTCAAAGGCCTCTTCCATACGCTCGCAGGTAGTGGAGAAGCTGAACCGCAAGGCGTTGGTGCAGTGTTCACCAAAGGCGTCCCCCGGCACCACGCAGACACCGGTTTCCTTCAGCATGCGCAAGGCCAGATCCGAACCATCCACGTGGGGCGGCAAGTCCGGGAAGGCGAAAAAGGCACCACCGGGCTTGTAGCCGGTCAGGTAAGGGGTTTGATCAATCAACTCGACAACCTTGTCCCGACGCTCCCGGTAAATATCCACCATGTCCTGAACGCATTGCTGGTCGGCCGTCAGCGCCGCCACGCCGGCAAACTGGGATGGGGTATTGGCCACTGAGGTGGTGAACATATGGTACCGGCGCAGGGACTTGATCGCCGCCTGGCTGGAAATGACCCAGCCCACGCGCAGGCCGGCCATACTGTAGGTTTTGGAGAAACTGCTGATGCACATGATGTTGTCCAGGTCCATGGAGCAATTGAGGACACTGGCAAAATCATCGTCATCAAAAATCAGGTGGTCATACACTTCATCGGCGTATACCTGGATGCCACGATAGGCGCACTCTTCCAGAATGGTCTCCACGGTACTGCGGGGATACACCGCCCCGGTGGGGTTGTTCGGGTTGTTCAGGATCAGCGCAAAGGTGCGGGAGCCCATGGCCCGAATTACATCGTCCGGATCCAGCTGGTGGTTGTTCTCGGCCCTCGTGGGCACAAACTTCACCTCACCCCCGGTCATCCGGATCAACGGTGCATATAGCAGAAACGATGGGTCGGTCACGATGAACTGCCGCCCGGGCGCCGAGGTGGCCGAAATGGCCAGATACATGGCTTCAGTAGCGCCGCTGGTCACCAGGATATTGTCACGGGTGAGCTTGCGGTTGTAGCGCTTGCCGTAGTAATCCCGCAGTGCAACCAGAAGCTCTGGCAGGCCGGCATCCATGGTGTAACCGGTCTGGCCGGCATTGAGCGCATCAATGTAGGCATCGATAACATGTTTGGGCGTTGGCAGATCTGGCTGGCCGATCGACAGATGAATCACATCCTTCATGGTGGATGCCATATTCACCAGGCGGCGAATCCCCGAAACAGGAATGGCCTGCATGGCAGGGTTCCAACTGGCCTTGGTCTTCCGGTACTTCACTTTACGCGGCTTGGTCTGGCCGGTGTCCTTGTTCGCGGATTCCGCCATAAGCACCTCCTGGGGGACAGGGCAAATAAAAGCGTACCTTTGCAGGTTAGTCAGGAAAGAGGGGGGGTACAAGCAAGCGGGACTAAAGGATAACCGAACCCCTGAAAAACCGGTTCCGGCTGCCTCAGGTTGACCAGCCCACAACCGCCAACCAGACTAGTAAGACAGTCGTTATTTGAGTGCACCATCACCGGAGGTTACATGACAGATTCACGCAAACCGGTCGTTACCGTTCTGACAGCACCGGGAGAACCGGCACCGCCGGGCATAGAGGCGGTCAAGGCCCGGGCTGAAGTGCGCTTTGCCTGCGACGAACCCACCCTGCGTGAAAGCCTGCCCGGTACCGATGTCATGATGGTCACGGACTTCCGTACCGAAGCCCTTGAAGCGGCGTGGCCCTGTGCTGACAAGCTGCAATGGATTCACGCCACCAGCGCGGGGGTGGATGCGCTGATGTTTCCCGCCCTGATCAAGAGCGATGTGGTGGTCACCAACGCCCGTGGCATTTTCGACCGCACCATCGCCGAATACGTGCTCTGTACCATCCTGATGTTCGCCAAGGATTTCCCCCGCTCCATCCGGCTGCAGATGAATCAGGAGTGGAAACACCGGGATACCGAACGGGCCGAGGGCAAACAGATACTGGTAGTCGGCGCTGGCTCCATCGGCCGGCAGATTGGCCGGCTGGTAAATGCCATCGGCCTGCACGCCCACGGTATCGCCCGCACTCCGAGGCGTGATGACCCGGATTTCGTGGCGGTGCATGGCAACGACGAGCTCTACGAGCAGCTCTCACATGCAGATTTCGTGGTGATTGCAGCACCGTTGACGCCACAAACCGAAGGCCTGTTTGATGCCAAAGCCTTTGCCGCCATGAAAAAGACCGCGCGCCTGATCAACATCGGCCGCGGCCCGATCGTCAATACCGAAGCCCTGCTCAAGGCACTCGACGATGGCGAGATTGCCGGCGCCGGACTGGATGTTTTTGAGGAGGAGCCCCTGCCCTCGGATCACCCGCTCTGGCAGCGGGAAAACGTGATCATGACCGCCCATATGGCCGGTGATTTTATCGGCTGGAAGCGGGCGCTCACCGATCAGTTCCTGGAGAACTTTGATCGGTGGCACAAGCGGGGCGAGCTGTTTAACCTGGTGAACAAAGAGCTTGGCTACGCCGGGAGTTAGTGCTCGGATTCCTTTGTCTGACACCGGATCGGCTAACCGGTAGGGCTTTCCAAAACACGCTCCTTCGGCACATCCATGTGACGCTTGAGCTCCGCCATCCCTGGCTCCGCACAGTTTTGGAAAGCCCTACCGGTCATCCGCTCCTACGAATATGCCGCCTTACTCACTAGACCTGATAGCGACTAGCTGCAGAGAACTGTACCTGTAACGGCAGCAAATCAAACACCCGGCTTTCATCATTAGGATCCACCAACTCCGTCGGAGATTTATAGACCCGCGGGGTGGTGTACAGCATCCTGAGCGCCGTGCCATGAGGCATGGCCATGTAGCGCTCCGGCTCGTTTTCCTCCAGCCACTTGCGAACCCTCGGCGCCATGTTGTGGGCCATTTTCGGAAAGAAGTGGTGTTCGATGTGGTGGCTGAAGCGGAAATGCAGTCGGTCCAGCACCGGATGGCTGCGCAGGCTCATGGAATTATCCAGCGGGTTATTGGTGGCTGTCTGCGGCCGCAGGAAGTGATTGGTGAGGATATAGCCCTGCCCCAGCGCATTGGCCACCATGAACGGAATCAGCACCGTAAACAGCGCGAGCGAGCCAGAAACCACAGCCAGCGCCAGCCAGCCCCCCAGGCACAGAAACACCTGCGCGATGGCCTTCCGGCGATCAAACCCCTTGAACTGCTTGCGGCGTTTCGCCTGAATCCACAGCACCAGCTGGGCGTGGAAGGTGAAGGAATAGGTCAGGAACAGATAGCTGTACCAGGTACCCGAACCCGGAGCCAGCTTGTGAAACTTCTTCTGGCCCGGGTTGGTCTTGTAACGACGCAGCGTGCCGAAGCTGTCCGGGTCCGTATCGCCGGTATTGGTGTTACCGTGATGCACGACATTGTGCCACTTGCGCCAGAACTCCGGCGGCACCAACAACGGCCCAAACCCCAGCCAGCCAAACACATTCTGCCAGCGCCGGCTCATGCCCAGAGCACCATGCAGCACCTCATGGGCTAGCAGTGCCTGGCAACCTATAGTATGCCCCACCAGCAACGCCAGCCCCAGATTGGCGTACCACGGCAAACCCGCCATCAGGATAACGGCCAGCCCACCCCAGATAATGGCCTGCAGAGGCAGAAACCAGATTACCCGCCAGGTCTGCGGCTTGAACGTGTCAGCGGGAAGTTCCTTTTTCATGCGATCCCGGAGTTCCCGTTCGTCCGGTTTTCCGAAAACCGCACTCACGCTTGTTTCGGGTTTCACTGCTGCGTTCATCTTTTACCTGTCCACATTTACGGTTGAATACACGCACCATGCACCAAACTTTCAGCGCACACTTGTTAGCCGAAAACTACAACAGAAAACCCAATAAAACAATGGCCAAAGAACGAGAAAGGGAACCCGCCCATAAAATGGATAACAAGCGTATCCCGATAAGCAATCACCAAAGCATGATGACGCAGGTGGGGAAGCCCTCCCTGGGATGTCTTTGGCCATGGATGGCCAAAGAGAAGCGCACATGGAAGTGCTCGTAGCGGTCCCAGGGAGGGCTTCCCCATCTGCGGCACAGCACCGACGCCGAGAGCCGGGAGTCACCCATAAGCCGAAAACAAAAACGGGAGCCCAAAGGCTCCCGTTTTGAAACAAACTTAAAAGCTAAAACCTCAACTCCCCGAAAGCGACTGCTCCGAAGGATCCAGCTCCATCTGCTGAATGGCAATCACCGCCTGAGTCCGGTTACGAACCCCAAGCTTGCGGAACACCGCCGTGATGTGAGCTTTGATCGTCGCCTCCGAAACATCCAGATCGTAAGCGATCTGCTTGTTCAGAAGCCCCTCGGCCAGCATCCCCAACACCCGGAACTGCTGCGGTGTCAGCGACGCCAGACGCTCAGAGAAATCCGTGGTCTCAGCCTGCATCCGCTCAATCTTGTCGGCGACACCCTCCGGCAGCCAGACATCCCCCTCCAGCACCGCCTGTATCGCCTCGGTAATGGTCGGCAAAGGTGCCGATTTGGGAATAAAGCCGGAAGCACCGTAATCAATCGAACGGCGCATCACCTGCAGATCCTCTGAACCGGACACAACCACCACCGGCAAACCCGGGTACTGGCCTCGCATGAACACCAGACCCGAAAAGCCATGGGCACCCGGCATGTTCAGATCCAGCAGGATCAGGTCCGCGTCCGGGTGCGACTCTACCGCCGCCTGCAGCGCCTTGATGCTGTCGACCTCCACCGTCTCGGCATCCGGCACCGCCTGATTAACCGCCTGTTTCAGTGCTGCCCGAAACAGCGGGTGATCATCAGCGACGATAATTGTTTGTGTCATTCAACAGATTCCTCACAGGTTAGTGCCAGCAGCGAGGCGTTACTTGAACGCCCGACTGCTGATCAGCTCATCCACTACGCCCGGATCAGCCAGAGTGGATGTATCTCCAAGCTGATCATGCTCATTAGCGGCAATTTTACGCAAAATCCTGCGCATAATCTTGCCAGACCGGGTCTTGGGCAGTCCAGGTGCCCACTGAATCACATCCGGCGAGGCAATCGGGCCGATTTCCTTACGCACCCACTGTACCAGCTCCTTCTTGAGCTCGTCGCTGGGCTCCTCGCCCTGCACCAGGGTTACGTACACGTAGATGCCCTGCCCCTTGATGTCATGCGGGTAACCCACCACGGCAGCTTCAGCCACCTTATCGTGGGCAACCAGCGCACTCTCAACTTCCGCAGTCCCCAGTCGATGGCCAGAGACGTTCAGAACGTCATCCACCCGACCGGTAATCCAGTAGTAACCGTCCTCGTCCCGACGGGCACCGTCACCGGTGAAGTACATACCCTTGTAGGTGCTGAAGTAAGTCTGAACGAAACGCTCGTGATCACCGTAGATGGTGCGCATCTGGCCCGGCCAGCTGTCGAGGATCACCAGGTTGCCTTCGGTCTTGCCTTCCAGAATGTTGCCCTCGTTATCAACCAATGCCGGCTGAACGCCGAAGAACGGCAGCGTCGCGGAACCCGGCTTCAGGTCCACCGCGCCAGGCAGCGGAGAAATCAGGATGCCGCCGGTTTCAGTCTGCCACCAGGTATCTACGATCGGGCACTTGCTGTTACCGATTACGCGGTGATACCACTCCCAGGCTTCCGGGTTGATTGGCTCACCCACAGAGCCCAGCAGTTTCAGGCTGCTACGGGTGGTGCCGTCCATGCAGGACTCACCCTGCGCCATCAATGCGCGGATAGCGGTCGGTGCAGTATACAGGATGTTGACCTTGTGCTTGTCGACCACCTGCCCCATGCGGGAACTGTCCGGATAGTTGGGCACACCCTCGAACAGCAGAGTGATGGCACCGTTTGCCAGCGGGCCATAGAGAATGTAGCTGTGGCCGGTTACCCAACCGAAGTCAGCGGTACACCAGTAAACATCACCATCGTGATAGTCAAACACGTACTGGTGGGTCATGGAGGCATAGACCATGTAGCCACCGGTGGTGTGCAGAACGCCTTTTGGCGCGCCGGTAGAGCCCGAGGTGTACAGCATGAACAGCGGGTCTTCCGCATTCATTGGCTCTGGCTGACACTCGGCCGAGGCGTTCTTCATCAGGTCTTCGTAACGCAGGTCGCGGCCTTCGGTCCAGGGCACCTGATCGTTACCGGTGCGAGACACCACGATCACCTTGTCGACCTTGGCGTCGTCCTCATGCTTGAGGGCGGAATCCACGTTCTTCTTCAGTGGGATGGCACGGCCACCACGCAGACCTTCATCTGCGGTAATTACAAAACGGGATTTGCCGTTCACAATCCGTGCGGCCAGAGCTTCCGGAGAGAAGCCACCAAACACCACAGAGTGGATCGCACCAATACGTGCGCAGGCCAGCATGGCAACGGCAGTTTCAACAATCATGGGCATGTAGATGGTAACCACATCACCCTTTTTGACACCCTGATCCTTGAGCACGTTGGCAAACTTGCAGGTCTCTTCGTAGAGCTCCCGGTAGGTGACATTCCGGGATACCGAGGGATCGTCCCCCTCAAAGATGATCGCGGTCTGATCGCCCCGCTGTTCCAGGTGACGGTCCAGGCAGTTGGCCGAAGCGTTCAGGACACCGTCCTCGAACCATTTGATGGACAAGTTATTGTAATCGTAGGTACTGTTCTTGACCTTGGTGAACGGCTTGATCCAGTCAATACGCTTGCCATGCTCGCCCCAGAAGGTATTCGGGTCCTCTACGGACTGGCGATACATTTCCTCATATTGCGATTTGCTGACCAGTGCGCGCTCGGCGACCTCCGGACTTACCGGATATACCTGCTTGTCAGTCATTGTGCTCCCCCTTGATCTGAGTCTGTTGTCATTGTCGGTTTTTAAATTCAGGGTGGTCGGGCGTTTTTCGCCCGCAAGACAGATGCCTGTAGTTCAACATGTGTGCCACCGCACAATGAATTAGACTAACGTCCTAAGATGCCCGGCAATTAGGGGCAACCTGCTCAGAAATGCAGCGATAAGGGCAGGGACGGGCCACTACCAGGTAACACTCTCAAGGATAGTTGGCCCGCAGGAAATGGCCAAAACAGAAGGAAGAATCCGGGGCAGAAACGCTTTCCTGCCCCGGAGAAGATTTTCAGGCTGCTTTTTTACGCTGGCGCGCGGTTTTCAGGCTGTACACCTTTCGTTCTTTCAGGGCATAGCGATTGAGCCCGGCCAGGTGAATCTTGCGCAGGTAGAGTTCCCAGTCAATCAGGCGGGCATCCACCGGGAACAGCCCTTTATCGACCTCACCCATCCGGTTCGCCAGCGCCATCAGCTCATCGTTGCGGAAGATATAATCCGGCGCGGTGTAGAAACCAAAAATGGTTGCCAGCGACTGGGTGGTATCCAGGTTCCTGAGCATTTTCAGGTCCCGGGAATTTCCCAGTAATTTGAGCACACGGTCGGTCAGGGAGAGCGGTAAGCGAACACCACTGATCACCAAATCAAACAGCGCCCGGTTAACCGCCAGAAACGGCTTGCTGGGCTGCCGGTAGAACAGGTGATCGTAGGCAGCGTAATTGGCTTTTGATTCCGCCATGAGATGGTCGATGAACTCACCCAGGGAGATTGGATTGCCGCCCCCGCTGCAACATTGATAGATGCGTCGCCGACCGGGTTCTCCAAGAGCTTCCGCCAGGGAAAGGATGATGGAGTTGGCCACCAGGTCCACTGGAATCACATCGATGATACCGGAGCGTTTGCCCGGGAACAGGGTCACTTTTTCCCGTGCGTAAGCCAGGATGATGGCATCTGCCACCTTCACCCCCTCAATCCAGCCGGGCGCCGGCTCCTCCAGGGCACTTTCGATAATCGAAGGACGCAGAATGGTCAGGGTGCGCCCGTTTAACGCCTTCATCAGCAACTGTTCGCCCAGCCACTTGGTAAAGGTGTAGGTATCGCTCCAGCCATAGCGGTTGGCTTCCCGAATTCCCAGGTCCACCAGCTTCTTCTCCAGCACCTTGCCGGAATAACGGGCCTGAACGTCTTCAATTTTATCCTGCAGCAGGCGAACGAGCTCTTCTATCTCATAGAAGCCGTCCGGGGAACGCGGCACGGCCTCGCCTGCCGGCTTGATCACCGATTCGGTGACCTGCCCCGAGTTCATGCCATTGACATAGCAGGTGGAGACCTGCAGGACCGCAAGCTTCGGGTTCAAATCCACCAGGCCGGCAATATTCCGAAGGCACAGGGTGTTGATGGCCAGAGCCTTGTCGAGCTCTTCACGGAAATTCACGCTCGCGGCGGAGTTGATCACCGCATCCAGTTCGGTGGCGAGTTTGCGATAGTCTTCCTGCCCTATCCCGAAACCCGCTTCGGTCACCTCACCGGTCACGCAGTGAATGCGCTCTTCCAGAAAGGCATCAAATGCCTCTGAATCGGCCTCGCGAAGACGGTCAAACACCGAGGACGTGGCAATTTCTTCCAGGAAACGGGAACGAGCATCCGGGTGCCGTTTATTGCCCCGGATCAGCAGGTAAATAGCGCCGATATCAGGCACCGCCCGAATCAGCTTTTCGAGGACCACCTTGCCCAGAAAGCCGGTGGTACCGGTGATCAGAACCCGCTTGCCGCGTAGCTGTCCGAGCACCTTTGATGATGAAGTGTCAGCGTGATGTACCTGCTGTATTGCCATGATAGAACTCCTTCTCTGAGATCACTAATGCCGATCTGACGCCGGCCAGTACTGTGCGGGCGGGGCACATCCCTTTCCCCGTCGTCACTGATTCCCTGTTGCAACCGCCTGTCAGAGTGCCTGCATATTGCGGGCCACGAGCCACGATATCGGTCAATTCTCACACAACGAACGTGACAGCACGGTGACAGACTGCAAAATTACGACACAAAAAACGCTAATAAAATGACAATTAAAAAGGCACATGGATCGACCCTGAAACGGCTGCCTCATGAGCCCGTTCGGTCTTTGCCCGCCAGCGCCCGCAGCAGGTCGTCCAGTGAGACATTGGCCGGTTTTTCCCGCAGGGCGCGTACCAGTTGCTCCTGCTCACCGAAACTGACCCGGTCATACAGAGGCCCCTCAAGGCTGTGATGAACCGCCTGAGAGGGGGGCTGGTCACTCGGCGGTGGCGCCAACTCATCTGACAAATGCCGCAAATGACGAGCAAGACTGGCGCGATCGCGAGTCGGCAGCTTATCCCAGTTCATGGCGGCGAGACTGGTCTGAATGATCTCCACCGTGTCGGCATCGGGACTGCGCCCCAACAGTGCAAACAGCCGGGTAAATGCTTCATATCTGAGCATGACATCATCGGGTATCGATATCATGGCCTTCTCTAATTGTGCGATCAGATCCAGACAATGCTGCCGGCTGCTTTTATCCGCCCCACTGTTCTGACCATTACCTGCGTCCGACTCAGTGGCGCGTTTGGCGGCCCGGTACCAATAAGCGGCGATCCCCGCCTTTCTTGGGGGAAGTCGGCCAACATGAACCTTCAGCATCTCGGCCAGGGAGTGAAACTGCCGACAGGAGGGGTCCGAAGCCGGCAGCACCGTCACCGGCATCTGGTCCAGCACTGACTGACGCAGAGTTTCATCACGCCAGAGCCCGCCCAGATAATGAAGCGACCACTGCAGATGGCGCTGACAGGCACCATTAAAACGCTGAAACACAGAGCGCGCCTGACTGGCCCCCTGCGCCATATTAACGATCACTGCCGGAGTCCGGCGGTAGCCGCGGCGTTTGAGTACCTTCATCAGAGAAAAAGCGTCGGTTAGTGAGGCCGGATCAGGCGTGACAACCAGACAGGCCAGCTCGGCAGCAGCAATCATGTGCAATCCCACCGACTGTAAACCCGACGCCGTATCGATAATAACGGTGTCGTAGCGGTTCTCAAGCTCATGCAGTGCCCGCAGAACAGCCAGACCACCCTGCTCCGACATCTCCATACAGCTCTGCACACCGGATGCACCTGGGATCAGATCCAGCCCGCCGTAAGTGGTCATGATAATATCCTGCATGACGCATCGCCCCGCCACCACATCGGCAAGCGTGCGCTGAGGGTAGGCACCTACCATAATGCTGACGTTGGCAAGGTCGGTATCGCCATCCAGCAGAAGCACCTTCTGGCCCTGCTCGGACAGGGCAATGGCCAGATTCAGCGCCACCGTGGTCTTGCCAACACCGCCCTTTCCACCCGTAATGGCAATGGTTCGGGTCTGGCGCGATTTTTGCGCTGGGTTCTGGCTTTGTGTCTGCTTGGGGACTTCCATGAAAAACAGCCTGGACGCTTAAACTTGTCACTATAAGCGACATTTTAACCTGTAAAAAGGGTACACATATCACAGACCGGATGATAGATTGCTTAAAAAAGCACCAATAAGTATTTAATAGTGACGGATTATTGTCTAAGCTCAGGGACCAACAAGAAGAATGAACACCCTGTCATATTACTTCAATACAGAACAGGGAAGCTTGCGCACGGCCATCAGCCAACCGCGCAGGACTATAGGGGCGTGCCATGACTACAGCGACGGACATTGCGTCAGACTTACAGCTGCCGAGCCTACCGGAGGTTATCCTGCGCGCTCTGGATGCCTGTCATTCCGGTCAGAGCTATCGGGAAATCAGCCGTATCGTCGCTGCCGACACCGCCCTGGTTACCCGGCTACTCGCCCTTACCAGCTCTGCACTCTACCATCGCGCGACGCCCAGCCATTCGGTCGAGCAGGCCCTGTTACGACTGGGCACCCGCAAGTTCCAGACACTGCTGCTGACGTCCGCGCTGCGACAGCTGATGTTTGAACTTGGAGGCGACGAGTGGCAACAACTGAGGGACTTCTGGCGGCACTCCCTGACCACCGCACTGACGGCCAAGACGCTGGCTACGCTGACCCGCTACCCGGAACCGGAAGAGGCCTTTCTTCTGGGGATGATGCATAACATTGGCGAGCTCATTGCGATCAAAACACCCTGCCCCGAACGCAAGCAACAGATACTGAACCAGCAGAACGACATCGCCGCCGGGCTGGTGTCCTCCTGGGGGCTGGGCACAATGGCTGTCGATGCCATGCGCTATCAACAGGCCTTGCCCGGACAACTGAGGGATGCCGGGCACCTGGTCAAGGTGGTCAGTCTCTCTACCCGGCTAGCTCTGTCTGATGCCGTAGGCGTAGGGGCAGCGGCCACCATCTTCGGGTTGCAGGAAGATCTTACCCGTGAGATCAACAAGAAGATCGGCGAAGAGGTTGCCAGCGTGGCTGCCTCCCTCGGTATCCCTCTGGATACTGATTACGATGCCCGCGAGGCCAGACGTCAGCTGAACCAGCGGCTGCTGGAACACACCATGGTGCGAACCGCGCTGGCGTTGCCAGCCTCTGGCCCGGAAAACCTCTCCACACTGGTGTCGGAAGCCGCCAGCAGCCTGGCACTGATCACCGGTCTGCCCGTGCTCTGCTTCAGCCGGGAGGGTGAGGATCTTACGCTGCGTTCAGGCACCTGCCGGCAACTGCCGGAGATGTCCGTTAATCCAGCCTACGGCGACAGCGCGCTAACCACTGCTCTGAGAACCGGCACCACCACAACCATGGATCAGACCGAACCCACCGTGCTTGATCAACAGCTGTGCTCCTTGCTGGCCGCACCCTCACTACTGGCGCTCCCGGTTGCAACCGGGGACAGTGTGTTCGTGATTGGCATCGACGACCAGACAGTGGCGGGTGCGCGCAACCTCGGAGAGTTGTTCACCCGGGAACTCTCAGCGGTTCTCGAGCTGTCATCTGCCGATCGCCTTGGCTCGGACCAGCAAATGGTGAACGATCGTCTGCGCCGACAGGTACACGAGGTCAGCAACCCGCTCACCATTATCCGCCAGTATCTGTTTCAGCTGCGCAGCCGGCTCCAGGATCCAGATCTTCAGGATGAGCTGAACATCATTCAGGAAGAACTCGAGCGGGCCGGCAACCTGTTGTTGCAGATCAGCCAGCACGCTGCCGAAGCAACAGGCTCCGAAACCGATCTGAACGAGGAACTGACCGGTCTGGGCAGAATCCTTCGGGACAGCCTGTTCCATGACGATCACCGGGAGCTTCACCTGCACCTCTGCAAAGCGGACACTCAAGTACAGGCAGCCCCCTCTGCGGTCCGCCAGATCGTCCTTAATCTGGTCAGAAACGCAGTTGAGGGTTTTGGAGAGCGGCCCGGAACCGTCACTCTGAAAACCACGGCACCCCTGTTTCAGAACCGACGTCGCTGGGTTGAGTTGCAGGTCACCGATAACGGTCCCGGCATTCCGGAGCCATTGCAACGCCGACTGTTTGAACCGGTCAACAGCACCAAGGGAGATGGCCATAGCGGCCTGGGGCTGAGCATTGTTAAACAACTGATTGATGACATGGAGGGCATCATTGCTTGCCACACCGGACAGGAGGGCACGGCCTTCCGGATACTGCTGCCGGCGGCAAGTCATAACGATAACGACACCGACTGACGACGAAACCACGGACACACAGCCATGGCAAGCGAACAGACCACAGAGTCCTCCAGCCTTTCACGACGCCCCAGTATCCTGGTGGCAGACGACGAGCCACGCCTGCTCAAAACCCTGGCCGACCTCCTGCGGAGCCGGGGTTTTGAGGTGTCAGAAGCCCACGGTGGGCGACAGGCCTGTGAACAGCTTCACCGGCAAGCCTTTGATCTGGCCCTGCTGGATCTGAACATGCCAGAGCTGGACGGTTTTCAGGTAATGGCTGAAACCGGCCGGCTGCAGCCGGATTGCGGTGTCATTGTGGTCAGCGGAGAGTCGTCTTTCAGCACCGTCAGTCGGGCTCTGCGCCGGGGCGCACTGGATTACATCCGTAAACCCTTTGACCCGGAAGAATTGCTGGCAACTGTGGAAGGTGTGCTGGGCAAGCAGTCGCTTATTCGTGCCCATGAGATGGTTCAGTCCCGGCTGGAGAAATCCGAGGCTCTGCACCGCTATATCGTCAACAGCTCGCCGGACATCGTGTTCATGCTCGATGAAACCGGGCATATCTGCTTCATCAACAACAAGGTCGAAAGCCTGCTCGGCTATCAGCCCTCAGAGCTCTGCGGGCAGCATTTCCGCCATATACTGGATGACCGGGATGTGGCCCGTGGCACCTATGCTATGCAGGGCCCCAATATCTCTGCCGATAATCCCCGGGTGCTGGAGGTCCGCCTGAAAACCCGGGGCAGCCGCAAGGCCACCCGTCATTTCGAGATCACCGCCTTTCCGGTAGATCCACAAACCTGGCCCCAGACCGGCAAGACCCAGGGCGGCTGCACCGGCCAGCCAGCGCGGTATTATGGCATCGCCCGCGATGTCACCGAGCGCAAGGAGGCCGAAGCCTTCATCAATTTCCAGGCTTACCACGACCTGCTGACACGGCTGCCGAACCGGGCCCTGTTCAAAGATCGGCTGGAACTGGCCATCACCCATGCACGACGCAGCCAGCAGAAACTTGCCGTGATGTTTCTGGATCTGGACCGCTTCAAGGTGGTTAACGACACGCTCGGACACGCCATGGGAGATCGCCTGTTGCAGGCGGTCACGCATCGACTGGAAAAGTGCCTGCGCCGGGGAGACACCCTGTCCCGCTTCGGGGGCGATGAATTCACCCTGTTATTGCCGAGCATTCACGGCAACGACGACGCAAGGAACATTGCCCGTAAACTGATCAACGCTCTGAAAGCGCCGTTCCAGCTGGGAGACCACGAGGTCTTTGTAGGGGTCAGTATCGGGATTTCAGTATTCCCCGAAGCCGGCGAGACCATGGATCTGCTGATACAGAACGCCGATATCGCCATGTACCACGTGAAAGCGCGAGGCAAGGATGGCTATCGCTTCTATTCCGACAGCATGAGCATCAACACCGCCAACCGGCTGAGCCTGGAACGGGATCTTCGGCTGGCACTGGAACGCAACGAGCTCCGGGTGTTTTACCAGCCACAGGTATGCTCCCGTTCCAACCGGGTGGTGGGCCTGGAGGCCCTGGTGCGCTGGCAGCACCCGGAACGGGGACTGCTCTACCCCGGGGATTTCCTACCCCTGGCAGAAGAAACCAGGCTGGTTGGCAAACTCAGTGAACAGGTTATCGATCAGGCCTGCCGCGACGTGGGCCGCTGGATCAGCAGTGGACATTCCGACCTGCGCCTGGCGGTTAACCTCTCCCCCAGCCAGGTGGAGCACCCCAGATTCGTCGAAACCCTGATGAACCGGGTGGCCGCCCACAACTTCCCGGCCGATAACCTGGAAATCGAAATCACAGAAAATGTGATCATGAATGATCTTGAACAGATCAGCCGCAAGCTCAAGGAGCTGGCCGCCACCGGCGTGCGCATCGCCATCGACGATTTCGGTACCGGCTATTCCTCGCTCAATTACCTGCATCGTCTACCGATTCACACTCTGAAAGTGGACCAGTCCTTTGTTAAAGCCATACGCAGTGGCGAAGACGGAGCCTGCATCGTCAACGCCATTATCGCCATGGCTCACGGCCTGAAACTTGAGATTGTGGCCGAAGGTGTGGAAACGGACGACCAACTTGCTTACCTGAAAAGCCTCGGCTGTCACCAGGTTCAGGGCTTCTTCTACGGCCCCGCCCGACCCGCCGCCGACATTACACGGTTGCTGGCCAAAGATGGGCTGGCCTTCGCATACACCGGCTAAAACGATTATCGATTGTCTGACACTCTGAACCAAAACATTGACCCGGTTTGCAAAGTGTATCCTTACGTTACTTTGTGTATCCGGAAATGCGCAGTACTGCACATCTTTCAACCTACCCCTTCTCTAAGCTCGGTTTATCAGTAACCGATCACCGGAATGTCCGACAGGCTGTCGGAGCAACAATCACAATAACGGTGGCGGACAACCAGGGAACAAGAAGAAGGCAGCAGTCATCATGCGCGACAAGTACAAGTATATTGGCCCCGTATACGATTTTCTCAGCAATCTCTACAGCGGCAAGAACATCCATCGCTGCAAGACCGCCATGCTGGATGTGGAAACGGTAAAACCCGGAGACCGCATTCTCTTTGCCGGCGTCGGCCACGGCCGGGACGCTATCCGAGCCGCAGAGCTGGGAGCGGAGGTAACGGTGGTCGATCTGTCCGAGACCATGCTGCGCAAATTCGCCGATGCCCAGCATAAAGAAGCGCCTCATCTGACCATACGCCGCATCCACAGCGACATTATGAAGGTGGATGAGTTCGAGCAATACGACATGGTAGTCGCCAACTTTTTCCTGAACGTGTTTGACGAAGACATGATGGTCAAAGTGCTCGAGCACCTGATTCGCCTGGGCAAGGCCGATGCCAGAGTGGTTGTCGGCGACTTCTGCTACCCGACGGGCAACATCCTGTCCCGCATGTTCAAGAAACTCTACTGGTACATGGCGGTGTTCATTTTCTGGCTGTTTGCCAACAACGCCTTCCACAAGATCTACAACTACCCCGAGCACATGCAGCGCCTGGGCCTGCAGGTAACCGAGAAGAAGCACTTCAAGCTTCTGAACATGGACTGCTACTGGTCCATCCTCGGCCGAAAACAGGCCTGAACCCCTGACACCAAAAACAACAACAGGTTATCGGGAGCGTCATCATGTCAGACCAGATTCTTGCACTGGACCGTACCCAGGGACTCACCGACGGACAGTTTACGTTTTCAGAGCGGGTGAACTACCTCAAGCAGTTCGGCGTGCACTCACAATCCTTCTCGACTCTGCAGCCGGGCATGCAGTACTTCGATGTTGAAGGGATGGGCTACGTGGCCTACATGCGTAAATGGGGCGGCACCTTTGTGCTGTCAGACCCGGTTTGCGCACCCGAGAACTTCCCGGTGATTCTGGAGCGCTTCCACCAGAAGTTCCCGAATGCCTGCTACATCCAGGTCTCCAAACCGGTGGTGGATTTCCTGCATCTACGCTTCGGGCTCTACGGCACCCAGTTTGGCAGCGAATCCCGCATCGACCTGCGCAAATGGTCCCTCAGCGGCAAGAAAAAGCAGATTCTGAGAACCGCCCTGAACCAGGCCGAAAAGAACGGGATCACGGTGAAAGAGCGTTTCAGTGATGACCACACGCGGGAAATATCGGAAGCGTGGATTCGCACCCGAAAATGCAAGAGCAACGAAATCCGTTTCCTGATTCGCCCAATGGAAATGGATTATCGGGAAAACGAACGCCATTTCTACGCCTATCAGGATGGCAAGGCCGTCGGCTTTATCTACTTCGACCCGATCTATCGCAACAACGAAATTATCAGTTATGTGCCCAACATCTCCCGCGCCAACGCGGATTTCCGTCAGGGTATCTTCTATACCCTGATGGCCCACGCCATGGATGTGTTCAAGGCCGAGGGTGTGCCATTTCTGGACCTGGGCCTGATTCCCCTGTCCCTGGACAAGGCCACGGAACACCAGGAAAGCCGACTGCTCAAGAAGATGCTCCACGGCATCTATGAGAAAGGAAACTTCCTGTACAACTTCAAGGGGCTGGAGTTCACCAAATCACGTTTCCGCGGCGATGGCTTCAAAACCTACTGCTGCCACAAGCGGGCGATCCCGGCGCTGGAATTCCTCGCCATGTTCAAACTGACCCGGTTGCTGTAACGCCGGGCCAGTGACCGGCCACCATCCCCACCGGGATGCCCATTTCCGACATGAACGGGCCCAGGTCTTCCGGCGCATCACCAGAAAAGCAGGCACTGGTCACCACAGCCCCGGACTGGTTCGGCGGTGTCTGCGCACGGGCCAGGTCACCGGCCTGTTCAAACCACCAGGCCACGCGGCGGGCTATCGCCTCGCCGGACTCCACCCAGTGCATCACCTCCGGCAACGCCTTGCGTAACCAGGGCATCAATAGCGGGTAATGAGTGCAGCCCAGAACCACGGTGTCGACACCGGCTTCGCGCAGCGGCACCATGGCGTCATCCACCTCCACCTGATCCGGCGCAGAGCCGCCAACCAGCTCCTCAGCCCAGCGCACCAGGGCCGGATGACCAAGGCGGACTACCTCACAATTCCGGGCATACTTCTCAATCAGATCATCCAGATAGGCACGTTTGACCGTCGCCGGTGTCGCCAACAGGCCAATGCGGCGATTGACGGAACAGGCTGCCGCCGGTTTGACGGCCGGCACCACCCCGACCACCGGCACAGCAATAGTGGCCCTGAGCTCGGGCAAGACAACGGTACTGGCGGTATTACAGGCCACCACCACCACATCGCACGGCAACTCAGCCAGACATTGCCGTATAAGCGTGCAACAGCGCTCGATCACCACCTGTTCGGGCTTGTCGCCATAGGGAAAGCCGGCATTATCTGCCAGGTAAACCAGCTCCACACCGGGCAACGTCTGGTGAATACAGGCGGCGACACTCAGGCCACCGACCCCGGAATCAAACACCAGCACCCTTGGGCGACGGTCAGTCATGGTGGCTACCGCCATTGCCGGCAGCAATCTCTGCTTTCAGGGCATTGATCAATCGCCCTGCTATGGTGGTTTCTGGCGGAACCGGAGGATGTTCATCCACCGTAAACCAGCCAGCATCCGCCAGTTCGTCTTCCTGCAACCGCAATTCACCACTCTCGTAGTCGGCAAAGAAGCCCAGCATCAACTGGTGAGGAAATGGCCAGGGCTGCGACCCCTGATAGCGAATGTTGGTCACCGCCAAACCGGTTTCCTCCATCACCTCCCGGGCCACCGCCTGCTCCAGATTCTCGCCCGGCTCCACAAAACCAGCGATCAGACTGTAGAAGTTGCGGGTAGCCCGTGAGGATTTTGCCAGCAGGAAGCGGTCGCCCCGGCGAATAACGGTAATGATGCAAGGGGCAATACGCGGGTACCAGGGGATGCCACACCGGTTGCACCAGCGCGCCCGTTCGCGGGGATGAGCTCCGGTTTTCTCTCCACAGCGGCCGCAGTAACGATGGTCCTGCCACCACTGCCAGACCTGATAACCGGTACTGAGCAGATCCGCCGGCGCCCCCGGCGTAACCAGCATAGCCTCACGCAGGGACAGGGTTTGCATGCCCGGCACACCGGTGTCCGGCAGCATGGTGACATACAGAGGGCGCCCCTCCCAGGCGCCCAGTGACAGCGCCTCCGGCCGGCTTCCACCCATTTCCGGGCCACCCCAGCGAAGGAACCAGCCATCAGCCGGCTTCAGGATACTGTTGCCTGAGAACGCCAGCAGCAGATCGCCCTGCTTCGGCAAAGCCTCACTCCACCCGGGTGTCCACTGTGCCTTGTTGTCTGCCATGCCCTGCCTTTCCTGCTACCTGAATGCCAGTTCCGAAATGTACCACATCACATTCATCACCAAGAATTGGTGCGCGACTTTCCGCTACCGCCCCAACCCGTTAAACTTGGCGCCTGTTTCCAGGACCGGAGTAAACATTTATGCGACTTTATCAGGGCATTCGCAGCCTGATCCTGTCTCTTTTCCGAAAGATCCTGTTTTTATGGGTCAGGACTGATGTCAGTGGCAATACCCTGGAAGCCCTCGGGCTGGACCCGGACAAGCCCGTCTGTTACGTGCTCCAGTACAGCTCGCTGTCGAGCCGGCTGGTGCTGGAGCAGGAAGTCATCCGGGCACGGTTGCCCGGCGCCACCGACACCTTGCCGGTGAAGAATGGGCCCTCGCATTCGTTTTTCTTCCTCTACAAACGCATTGGCGGCCTGTTCCGGGGCGGCCGGCACAAGCCGGTGCCTACCCGGGAATTTACTGATCTGGTCCACTTCGGGCTGGAACATCCGGATCAGGACGTCCAGATTGTGCCCGTCTCGCTGTTCTGGGGTCGCTCACCCGACAAGGAAAAGTCCCTGGTCAAGCTGCTGCTCTCAGACACCTGGTCGGTCGCGGGCCGCCTGCAGAAATTTCTGATTATTCTTGTGCATGGCCGCAACACCTACGTGCAGTTCAACCAGCCGCTGTCACTCAGGCAGGTGGTGGACGAGTATCGAGACAACGAACAGAAGGCCAACCGCAAGCTGGCGCGAATTCTGCGAACCCACTTCCGTCGTGTACGCCAGGCCGTGCTGGGGCCGGATTTGTCCCACCGGCGCACCCTTGTGGAGGGGCTGGTACGCACCCAGGCGGTCAAGGAAGCCATCCGTGAGACCGCGGCGAAGGACGATATCCCGCCGGAGAAAGTCCGCGCCAAAGCTTACAAGTACGCGGACGAGATCGCCGCCAGCATGTCGATTGTCACTATTCGCTTCCTGGAGCTGGTATTGGCCTGGCTCTGGAACCGGATCTACAACGGCATCGCCATCCACAACATTGGGGTGGCCAAAGAAGCGGCACAGGACAACGCCGTAGTCTACGTACCCTGCCACCGCTCCCACATCGATTATCTGCTGCTGTCTTATGTGCTCTACAAAAACGGCCTGATGCCGCCCCACATTGCGGCGGGCATCAACCTGAACATGCCCATCGTGGGCCCAATCCTGCGCCGTGGCGGCGCGTTTTTCATGCGCCGCAGCTTCAAGGACAACCCGCTCTATGCCACCGTGTTCAACGAGTACATGCACGTGATGTTCACGCGGGGCTACTCGGTGGAGTATTTCGTCGAGGGTGGCCGCTCCCGGACCGGCCGCATGCTGCCGCCACGCCCGGGCATGCTGTCGATGACCGTTCGCAGCTTCCTGCGGGATCACCGCAAACCCATCGTTTTTGTGCCGGTGTACATCGGCTACGAGAAGGTTATGGAAGGGCGCTCCTATCTCGGCGAGCTGCGCGGGAAAAAGAAACAGAAAGAAAGTATTTTCGGCCTGGCCAAGACCGCCCGCAAACTGACCAACTCCTTTGGCCGCGTTGCCGTCAACTTCGGTGATCCGATCCATCTGGACAAGGTGCTGGACGATGTTCACGAAAGCTGGCGCCACGAAGCCTATGACGCCGAATACCGCCCCTCCTGGCTGAACCAGGCGGTTGACAATCTGTCCCAGCGCGTGGCCAGCAACATCAATGCCTCGGTAGCCGTGAACCCGATTGGCATGACCGCCACCGTCCTGCTGGGTACCGAGCGGCTGGCGATGGACGAGGGCCAGTTGATCCGCCTTCTGGACAAGTATGCCGACCTGCTGCGCGCCTATCCCTATGCCGAAACCATCACCCTGCCGGAGGGCAGCGGCCGGGACTGGATTGCCTATTGCGAGAACATGGGGCTGGTCACCCGTCAGCCCCAGAAACTGGGCGACATTATTGCCCTGGAAGGCTCAAACGCCATCCTGATGACTTACTACCGCAACAACATCCAGCATCTGTTTGCCCTGCCTGCGCTCATTGCCAGCCTGTTCGAGAACAAGACCAGCCTGAGCCGGGAAAAGATCGTTTTCCTCACCAGCGTCGCATACCCCTATCTGCAGTCAGAGCTGTTC
Organism: Marinobacter sp. EVN1; assembly: GCF_000475375.1. Lineage (NCBI taxonomy): Bacteria > Pseudomonadati > Pseudomonadota > Gammaproteobacteria > Pseudomonadales > Marinobacteraceae > Marinobacter > Marinobacter sp. EVN1. The sequence goes on along the minus strand of NZ_AXCB01000007.1, from coordinate 33,906 downwards.
CTGCAGTATGACCAGGAACAGGTAGACGCGGTGATCAATCAGTGGATTGACGTGCTGGTGGACCAGGGCCTGCTGATCAGGCTCGACGATGAACGCCTGGGACGTCCGGAGGAAGGTACCGAAGCGATGCTGCGGTCGCGGATCCTGTCCCGCTTCATCATCCAGACCCTGGAACGCTACCACATCACCCTGGGCATACTGAGAAAATACGGCTCAGGTAATCTGACCGCGGCGGAACTGGAAGAACAGAGCACCCTGCTGGCGGAACGGATGTCGATTCTATTCGGCCTGAACGCACCGGAGTTCTTCGACAAGACCCTGTTCCGGAACTTCATCGCCAACATGCAGAAAAACGGCGTGCTCACAACCGATGAAGACGGCCGGCTATGCTACGGCGAGGGTCTGGATGAAGTGGCTGAAGATGCCCGTCTGGTTCTGAGTGTGGAGAAGCGCCAGGCTATCCAGCAGGTCACCATGCTCGACGCCTGACGGATCGCTGCGACACTGTCAGGCCGGCAGCGCCCGGATCGGATAGATGTCGTAGCGGCTGCTTTTACCCTCAACCCGAGCAGCCGGCTCCGGTCCAGAGATCGCGGGTGCTTTTCGGGGGCGCTTGACCACAACCCGATAACGGGCACAGGCGAGCGCGGCTTCCAGCAACTGGCTGGCATCGTCGTCGTCACCCACCACCTGCCGGAACACCTGCATTTCCTTCTTGACCAGCGCAGACTTGTCCCGATGCGGAAACATCGGGTCCAGATAGACCACATCGACGGCCTCGGGTCCTGCCTGGTGCATCCAGTCCAGTGAGTTGCCAGAGTGCAGTGTCATTCGCGCCACAATCGGTGCACAAGCCTCATTCAGGGTGGCCCGGTACAGGCCATCGGCCAGCAGCGCATGAATAATCGGGTTACGCTCGAACAGTGTCATCTGGCACCCCAGCGAGGCCAGTACAAAGGCGTCCTGGCCGAGGCCGGCGGTGGCATCAAGCACCTGCAGCGGAGCCCGGGTTTTCTGCAGACCCACGGCGCGCGCCACCAACTGGCCAGCGCCACCACCGTGCTCGCGCCGGTAGCCCATCTTGCCACTGACAAATTCCGCCCTGACCGGCCCGGGCGCACCTTTACCGGTTTGCTGCAACGCCAGCCCATGCTCGTCCATGAACAATAGAAGACCGTAGTCCCGAACCTGTTTGGGGGCGACCACGCCCAGCCAGTCAAGCACCAGCTCGGTGGCCAGCGCACGGGCTACGCCTGGTTCAGCCAAGGGGCTATGAGCAACGGCCAGGATGTGACGGAGAGACGAGGAATCCGGAAGCTCGGTGTGAGAGGAAGACGACGGCATCAGACCAGAATATCAATTCCGCTCAGCACGCTGCCGCTCTCAAATTCCTGCCCGGCAGCGGCAACGCCGGCAAAAGCCGACAGCGCGCGGGCGGCAGGAAGCGGTAATTCGTCTGCGCGGAAGCGTTCAAGCCGGGCATCTTCTGCCGCGCGCCGGGCTTCGACACGCCGGCTGTCTAGTTCCGGCCCGGTACCACCGGGCTGTGCCGGATTACCGGGGGCGGTATCCCGATCCTGACGGGCGGTATTGAGCTGGTTGCGAACATCACCCGTGGCAAGTGCCTGGGGGTCCGCCGCAGGAGTGCGGGAGACATCCGTACGCTCCCGGGCCGGGGAGTTATTACCAGCCTGGTACAACGAGGGATTTGAGGGATTGATGCCGCCAATCATAACGCACCACCGGGGTGAGAATTCAGAGTCGTCATCGCATTATGGAGGATCTGTTGCAGAATGCAAAGACGACCGTTGGAACGAGGCTTACTCCCGCCCGGGCAACTTCTTCCAGGCGACTTCGTCCCGTATATACACCGGCTGGGCCTGCTCTGCCGGCACCGCCAGCCCGTTCGCCATACCCTGTTCGGCCAGTTTAGCCACCTGGGCGGCCGCGGGCAGCAGAGTCTCGTCAATAGCCGACAGTCGCTCTACGAGCTCACCGGGCATCTGCTCTTTCAGCGTCCAGCCCTGGCCAGCGCCGTACCAGTTGCCGCTGGCCTCCGTGGGCAGAGTCACGGCGTCTGGCGGGCAAACGCGCTCCTCGCCAAGCAACACCGGAAGCCCTGCCTCACAGCGGAACGCGCCCCAGTACACCTCCCCCATGCGGGCGTCAAAGGCCACCGCAACGCTGTCGCCCTCTTGCAGGGCATGGGTTTCGATCGCCGCGAGCGCCACCGCCGCCAGGGACGACACCGGAACCACGGGGATATCCAGCCCCCAGGCCAGCCCCTGTACAACACCGGTTGCGATCCGCAGACCGGTGAAAGACCCCGGGCCCCGGGCGAACGCCAGTGCATCGAGATCGGAGGGGGACAAGCCCTGCTCCGCGCACAATTCGCGAACCATGGGCATCAACAGGCGGGTGTGCCCCCGTGGGGCCACCTCGAATCGCTCGGTCACCCGGCCATCCAGCCAGAGTGCCGCGGAACAGCCCTCAGATGAGGTATCCAGTGCCAGAAGTTTCACAGAATTACGCCTCCGGGGCTGCGCCGGTTTCGATCACTTCAGCTGGGAAAGAATCTGATCGCGAATGCTGTCGAGGCTGCCAACGCCCTCAACACGCACATACTTGGGTGCATCGGCCGGGGCTTTCTCTGCCCAGCTCTGGTAGAAGCCCACCAGCGGCGCTGTCTGCTCGTGATAGATTTTCAGACGCTTGCGAACGGTCTCTTCCTTGTCGTCTTCGCGCTGGATGAGCGGGTCGCCGGTCTCATCGTCTTTGCCTTCCACCTTGGGCGGATCGTATTTAACGTGATAAATGCGGCCACTGCCCTCGTGTACGCGACGGCCAGACAGGCGGCTGACGATTTCTTCGTCTTCAACCGAGATCTCGACCACGTAGTCGATGGCGATACCCTGATCTTTCAGGGCCTCAGCCTGGGGAATGGTGCGCGGGAAGCCGTCCAGCAGGAAGCCGTTCTTGCAATCCGGCTGCTGGATGCGCTCTTCAATCAGGGCAATGATGATGTCGTCAGACACCAGGCCACCAGATGCCATAACCTCTTTAACCTGAAGGCCCAGCTCGGATTCAGCCTTAACCGCGGCACGGAGCATATCACCCGTGGAAATCTGGGGGATCTCGAAACGCTCGGTAATAAATTGGGCCTGGGTGCCCTTACCTGCGCCTGGCGCGCCTAACATAATGATTCGCATAACGTTGTGCTCCCATTGCTTTATATTATCGTTTGAAAAGTTATGGCAAAGACCCTTGCCTTTGCGACAACCTCTCGCCGGCTCCGGACCGTGAATCCGGCGCGCACGCACAAAAACGAGGCAGCATTATACGAACTCACACCCGGCAGAGAAAGTCGACCTCTGTATCATTGTCCGAAAGCCGGGCTGTCAGCTGCCTCAGAGGGCGGTTGCAGGGCTGAAGATAATCAGGAAGCGAGCGAGGAAGCCAGCACGTCCAGATCGGAAGCCACCTGGTCGATGTCGCTCTGAACCCGCTCCAGCACATCAGCCCGGAGCCCGAGGCTCTCAACCAGTGCCGGCAGGTCGTCGGGGTTGAATTCGTCACCGATACCACGCTCCTTGAGCAGGGCATTGGCCAGTTGCACCATCTGGACGTATTCCTCATGCTCGCCATGGTAACCGAGGTGCTGGTGCATACCGGCGGCTTTGATCACCGCTTCCGGCAGCTGCCACAGCCGGTGCAGAATACCGCCAATGGCGCCATGGCCAACGGCCAGAATGTCCTGCCGTTCACTGTGGCCAAACACTTCCTGTTCCAGTGAATGCATGCTCGCCTCCGGGTTGATTTCCCGCAGTGCATTCAGTTCTTCAAACTCAGACGGAAACAGGTGCCCCACCAGCAGCAGGCCGAAGTTGTGCAGCAACCCGCACAGGTAGGCCAGCCCCTTGTCGCGGCCGGAATAGGCGGCCAGGTTCTGGCACAGGAACGCGCAATACAGGGAGTGTCGCCAGAAGTTATCCATGCCGAGCATGCCCCCCCGGGGCACATCGAACGCGCGCACCGAGGCAATACCCAGGGCAATGTGGGCAACCCGGTCAAAGCCGAGAACCCGGGTGACCGCCTCCTGCACAGAATTGATCTGGCCAGGATAATTGAACAGCGCAGAACGGGCATAGCGCATGATCTGAGCGGTCATACTGGGGTCGAATTCGATCAGCTCGGCCAGCTCTTTGGCCGTCGCTTCGGTGTTGGCGGTCAGCCGCAGGATTCGCAATGCCAGCGCCGGCATCGGCGGCAGCCGATAAAGCTTTTGCAGTTTATCTGCCACGTCTTCCAGAGTCAGTGCTTCGCGATCTTCCACACCCTGACCACGGATGACCAGATGCCCCTGCCGGGCTCCAGCCTGGGCCAGCCGGAACGCCCGGCCGTCCATCTCAACCAGACTGTGGTCCGTGCCGCCGGAGAAGATCACACGCTCGGCAACCACCACATCTTCATCCACCAGAACCGGCAGCTCCCAGGCAGCGCCAATCGGTGGCACAAACCCGGGATGACAATCCCCGAACAACCGGGAAGTCTGGCGTGCCGTCAGCGGCTGTAGGCGCCGACCGGTAAACTGATGCACTGCGTCCATATCAAGCGTGCTGTCAAAACGGTGTACCGCCATAACCACGCCATTGATATCGATCAGCAGGGTCGCCTTGATAAAGTCATGCTGGGGTTTACCCGAAGCAAGCACCGCCGCGTCCAGATTGGCAACGGGCTCGGTTTCCAGTTGCTGGTAGGTAATGCCCTTGCGGGCCAGAAAACGCGAAAGCCTCTCCGACAATGCCAACGGGGGTAACTCCTTAAATCCAATGGGCCGGGGCTGTCCCGCCCCGGCCTTATTATGCACCTTAACCGGTATTTCGCATACCGGCAGAAATTCCGGCCATTGTCACCTTCAGCGCTCTCTCGACCATTTCCGGCACCTTACCTGCCCCTTCGCTTTCCCGGTCACGCCGGAGCAATTCTGCCTGCAGATAATGCAGCGGATCGGTGTAGGGATTCCGGACTTTCATCGAATGGGCAAACACCGGTTCCTGCTCCAGCAGAGTCTGTTGCTGCTTGAGCTCCAGCAGGCGCTCAATGCAGCCCTGCAAACGCTGCCTCAGGCTCTGGCCAAGCGCCAGCAAGCGCTCGTCCTCAACCAGGGTCTGCTCGTAATAGCTGGCAATACGCAAATCTGCCTTGGCGAGGACCATTTCCAGCATATCCACGTAGGTGCGGAAGAACGGCCAGCCCTGCATCATCTCCCGCAGCTCGGGCAGGCGGTCCGCCTGGGCCGCCTCTTCGAGGGCAACATCACTGCCCAGCCAGCTGGGCAGCATCAACCGCATCTGGGTCCAGGCAAAAATCCACGGAATGGCTCTCAGGCTTTCAACGCCCCCTGTGGCCTTGCGCCGGGCCGGCCGGCTGCCAAGGGCTAGTTTACCCAGAGCCGTTTCCGGTGTGACCTGGCGGAAGTAAGGCACAAAATCGGGATTCTCACGGACCACCTCACGGTAGGACCGCAGCGAACGCTCGGTCAGCCAGTCCATCACCTCGCGCCACTCATCCTTTGGCACAGGTGGTGGCGCCAGGGTCGCCTCAATCACCGCGGTGGTGTAGAGGGTCAGACTCTGCACCGCCAGCCTCGGCAGACCAAATTTAAAGCGGATCATCTCGCCCTGCTCGGTAATCCGGAAGCTGCCGTTCACCGAGCCCGGCGGCTGGGACAGAATCGCCCGATTCGCCGGACCACCGCCCCGGCCCACGGTGCCGCCGCGGCCATGAAACAGAGTCAGATGCACTCCATATCGATTGGCCACTTCGGTCAGCTTCTCCTGGGCCTGGTACTGGGCCCAGGCCGCCATCAACTGGCCGGCATCTTTGGAGGAGTCTGAATAGCCGATCATGACTTCCTGGCGTCCGCTGCAGTATTCCCGATACCAGTCCACCTCGTACAGGGCCGCCATACTGTCGGGTGCCCCCTTGAGATCATCCAACGTTTCGAACAGCGGTACGACGCGCATGGGGAACGCCATCCCCGCTTCCCGCAGCAGCAAAATCACGTTTAAAACATCCGAGGGCTTGCTGGCCATGGAAATCACATAGGAACCCAGGGCTTCCGGTGTCTGGCCAGCGACCACCTCGCAGGTTGCCAGCACCTCGCGCACCGGCTCGGAGGGTTGCCAATTCCGGGGCACCAGGGGGCGCCGCCCTTTCAGTTCCTTGACCAGAAACGCCTGGCGCTCCTGTTCCGACCAGGACAGATAGTCACCCAACCCCAGGTAGTTCACCATCTCTGCTACCGCCTCGGCGTGGCGTGAGGCCTCCTGGCGGATATCCAGTCGGATCAGTGGCAGTCCGAAGGTATGAGCCCGGCGAATGGTATCCAGCAGCGGACCATTGGCAATGGCTTCCAGCCCGCACTCCATCAGGGAGCGATAGCACAATTCCAACGGCCCGGTGAGATCCTCATTCTCGAACAGAATGCCCGAATCGTCTGCCGGCTCGCCCTTGACGCTGGCTTCGGCCCAGTCCCGGGTCTTGATCAGGCGCTCCCTCAATTGGGCCAGCACCTGGCGATACGGCTCCCGGGAATCTCCTACCTCGGCCCGCAATTCATCGCTTGCCTGCCACATGGAAAGCTCTGCTCTCAGCGCCTGGATATCGCGCAGATAGAGATCTGCGGCCATCCAGCGACCGAGCAGGAACACTTCCCGGGTCACTTCGTGGGTGACATTGGGGTTGCCATCCCGGTCTCCCCCCATCCACGAAGCAATACGGATCGGCGACACCTGCAACGGAAGCCCCTGACCGGTCGCCTCCGACAACGAGGTATCCAGGCTACGGAGAAATTTCGGCAGCGCCTGCCAGAGACTGTTCTCGATAACGGCGAAGCCCCACTTGGCCTCGTCCACGGCGGTCGGCCTTTCATGCCGAATCTCGTCGGTATGCCAGGCCTCGGCAATCAACAGCGACAACCGGTCAACGATTTCCTCCCGTTCACCGGGCATCAGGTCGTCATGATCCAGCCTCGACAGGCAATCGGACATTTCATCGTACTTGAGGATCAATGTACGCCGGGCCACTTCGGTGGGGTGCGCGGTGAGCACAAACTCTATGCGTAAATCTGCAACCTTCCGATGCAACTCTTGCGGGTCTATCCCCCCGGACTTCAGCCGATCAAACACGTCCCCCAGGGATTCCACCATCAGATCTGACGGATGCCCCTGCTTGCGACGAATTCCATGGTACTGCTCAGCCAGGTTGGCAAGGTTGAGAAACTGGTTAAAGGCTCGGGTCACCGGCAGCAGCTCATCATCGCTGAGCTGGCCCAGGAGTTTCACCAGGCGTTGTCCGGAACCACTTTCCTGGCGCCGGTCAGCCTTGGCGGCGGCGCGGATTTCTTCAATGCGGTCGTAGCAGTCCTGTCCGGGGAATCGGAGTATGCTCTGGCCAAGCAGATCGCCCAGCAAACGTACGTTTTCTCGAAGATCCGGGTGCAGTTCGGTCACGGCAGGTTCCTTCTGAATTGACGGAAACAATCTAAACTTACGATACTAGGGAGCAACGCAGAAAGTCTATTGACGATTCAACCACTTCGCTCAGGAGCTGACATGAAAGTGACCGAACTGCCCCAGCATTGGGAAAAGGAAAAACAGGCCCAGGAGCGCAGCCATGAATACAACCTGCGCCTGCCTCTGGAAGATGCCGCACGGATTGCGGCCCTGGCGGAACTCTACCCGGACCGGAGCGAAAGTGAGATCCTGAACGACATGATTGCCGCCGCTCTGGACGACCTGATCAGCCAGGGCCCGCTGAAAGATCGATTGGCAGAACAGAAGAAGTCGTAATACAAACAACAACGCCGGGCTAAGCCCGGCGTTGTTGTTACAAAATATGGCAATGGGTGTTGGCAACCGTCAGGCAACCGACTCCAACTGGCGGGCCTTGAGGCGCTTGATGTGTTTCTGGCTCAGGGCAACGAATTGCGGTGTCAGGCCTTTGTCCTCATAGATTTCAAAGCCATCCTCGTCGTAAGCCACAACCTTCTCACCCTGAACGTAGGGGAAACTGGTTTCCAGCTCGTCGAGAGCCGCGGAGATCAGATCCCGCATCAGATCCTGAGTGGACTTCATCGGATACAGTGCCGCAAGCTTCTGCAAACGGTCATGATGCTGGTCAGCCAAAGACAGATAGGCGGCATCCCGGGTCAGTCTTCCACGGCCGTGTTTATCCCAGTGCTTGACCAGATCTTTGATCTTCATGGTGCCTTCACTCCTGCATCTTGTTTGATGGCACAACGCACTTTTTCAGTGCGACTGTTCCCGGAAGTGTAGACGAAGAATGACAGGCCGGTGACGGAAAATTGGTAACGGATTGTACCTATCGGTGACGGTTTCCAGTTCCGCTTCCCTACTCCTTTTCCACCCCTTTCACGCTCTGCCACACGGCATCCAGCGCTTCCAGGGTTTCTTCATCCAGATTACGACCTTCTTTTTCCAGCACCCGCTCAATGGCACGGAACCGGGCATCAAACTTGTGATTGGTTCGCTTCAGGGCCTGCTCGGGATTTACTTTCAGGAAACGTGCCAGATTTACACAAACAAACAGCAGGTCACCCAGCTCGTCCTCAACCGCATCCAGATCTCCGGTACCGGCCTCGGCCATTTGCCAGGCTTCCTTAAGCTCGTCGATCTCTTCGTGAAGTTTGTCGAACACCGGGCCGATATCCGGCCAGTCGAAGCCATGCCGGGCCGCACGCCGTTGCAGTTTTTCCGCCCGGGCCATGGCCGGCAGAGTGCGGGCAATACCGTCCAGACGGCTGGCCGGAGTATCCGCCACCGGCTTCTCAGCACGCTCCTCGGCCTTGATGCGCTCCCAGCTTTCCTTGATCCAGGCTTCGTCGGGTCGATTATCCGGATCGATACGACTCTCCAGCGTGCCCCCCGGAAACACGTGGGGATGGCGCCGAACCAGCTTGCGAACCAAATGGTCAACAATGCCATCAAACTCAAAGTGGCCGGCTTCTTCTCCCATGCGGGCATAGAAGATGACCTGGAAAAGAAGATCTCCCAGTTCGTCTTTCAGATGTGGGAAATCCTCCTGCTCGATGGCGTCAGCGACTTCGTAAGCTTCTTCAATCGTGTGAGGCACGATGCTGGCAAAGGTCTGTTTGGTGTCCCAGGGGCAACCGGTGTCCGGATCCCGGAGCCGGGCCATCAGGTGTTTCAGATCTTCGATGCTGTAACTCATCCGCGTTTCCGCCTTACGTCGATGATGTTCGGCAGGTTCCGAATCTGGGCCAGCAGCCGCGCCAACTGCTCCAGACTGGAGATTTCCACCGTCACCCGCATAGTGGCCGTGTTTTCGTCTTTGTTGGTCACGGTGTTGAGAGACAACACATCACTGCGGGACGAAGACAGCACCTGGGTGATGTCTCGCAGCAGACCGGATCGATCATAGGCCTCGATTTCGATATCCACTGGATAGACCGCCGCCGGCTGCCCGCCCCAGTTCACTTCAATGATGCGGTTCGGTTCAAATTCCCGCAGGTTCAGGAACATGAGGCAGTCCTGGCGATGCACGGTCACGCCGCGGCCCACGGTGATATAGCCTCCGATCGGGTCGCCGGGCAGCGGTTTGCAGCACTTGGCCACCTGGGTTTTCAGCTTGCCAACACCAAGTATCTGGATATCGGATTCAGTGTCGTAGGGCTTTTTCCGGTTCGGGGTCAGCTTAAGATCCAGCTGTTCGGACCGGGGCTCCAACAGTTGCTGAGCCACATTGGCCACATGAGTAGGCCGCAGATCTCCCGCCCCGATGGCGGCAAACATATCATCAATGCTGTGGTAGTTGACCTTGGCCGCCAGTTGTTCCAGCTCCACATCAAACAGCGACAGGCGCTTGAACTCGTCTTCCAGAATAGCGCGGCCGTCAATGACATTGCGGTCACGGTTCTGCTGTTTGAACCAGTGTGTAACCTTCGCCCGGGCCCTGGACGTCTGAATATAGCCCAGGCTCGGGTTGAGCCAGTCCCTGCTGGGAGCCGGATTGTTGGAAGTCAGAATAAATACCTGATCCCCGGTCTTGAGCGGGTAAGTCAGCGGAACGATGCGGCTGTTCACCCTGGCACCCCGGCAGGCATGACCAATTTCGGTATGCACCCGGTAGGCAAAATCCACCGGCGTGGCGCCCTGGGGCAGGTCTACCACATGGCCTTCCGGCGTAAACACATACACCCGGTCTGAGGCCACGTCTGATTTCAGATGATCCGCCAGTCCGGAAATGTCGCCCAGCTCCTCCTGCCACTCCAGAACCTGGCGCAACCAGTTGATCTTGGCGTCGTAGCCGGTGGATTTGTTCCTGGTATCGGTGCCCTTGTACAGCCAGTGGGCACATACGCCCAGTTCCGCTTCTTCATGCATGGCATGGGTGCGAATCTGCACCTCCATGACCTTGCCTTCCGGGCCGATCACCGCCGTGTGAAGCGACTGATAACCGTTCTCCTTGGGGTTGGCAATGTAGTCATCGAACTCGTTGGGAATGTGGCGCCACAGGGTGTGAACAATCCCCAGCGCGCCATAGCAATCACGTACTTCCGGCACCAGAATGCGCACGGCACGGACATCGTATACCTGGGAAAAATCAATTCCCTTACGACGCATCTTCCGCCAGATACTGTAGATGTGCTTGGCCCGCCCGCTGAGCTCGGCCTTGATACCGGAAGCCTTGAGCTCGGTTTGCAGGGTATCAATCACCCGGCGGATGTAGCTTTCACGGTCTAGCCGTTTCTCATCCAGCAACTTGGCGATTTTCTTGTACGCGGAGCCATGCAAGTAGCGGAACGAGAGATCTTCCAGCTCCCATTTGATGTGGCCGATACCGAGCCTGTGCGCCAACGGAGCATAGATGTCGAAGACTTCCCGGGCCACGCGCATGCGTTTTTCTTCCGGCGCATCTTTCACTGCGCGGATAGCGCAGGTGCGCTCTGCCAGTTTGATGAGCGCCACCCGAACGTCATCAATCATGGTGACCAGCATCTTGCGGACATTGTCCAACTGGCCTTCGCTCTGCCCCAGGACATTGCCCTTGAGCGGATGATGGATGGACGAAATCGCAGCCATCTGCTGCACGCCGTTAATCAGCCCCGCCACTTCATCGCCGAATTCCTTGCGAACCTCTTCAAGCGGCACCCGTTCTTCACGCACCGCCCGATAGAGCACGGCGGCAACCAGGCTGGCCTGATCAAGATGCAGCTCTGCCAAAACCTGCGCCATTTCCAGACCGGTCCGGAAACTGCTGGCTCCGGGCGCCCACAAACGGTCTTCCCGGAACGCCTGAACGGCAATCTGGGCGGCTTTCTCACAAGCCCGCCGAAGCTGATCCGGATCCTCGAGATGAGTCTGTTCAGCGATGTGCTGCACGCAGCGGTCTATATCGACCTCGCCATCACCGCTGATCGAATAGTCTTCCCGAACTTTTACCATGGCAGAGCTTTACCCATTTGTTTTTCGGTTATTCTCACGGCCATCCTGGCCGTTCCGTTGCATACCCCCTAAACCCGGTCAGTCTGCGCTACGCTCAAACAACGCAATGGACTCAACGTGGGTGGTATGGGGGAACATATCCATCACACCGGCCTGTACCAGCCGATAACCGTTGCGCACCATCACCCCGGCATCCCGCGCCAGGGTAGCGGGGTTGCAGGACACGTAAACAATGCGGTTGGCACCGAAAGCAGTCAGATACTTACAGATCTCCTCCGCGCCCGAACGGGGTGGATCGATCAGAATCTTGTCAAAACCCTCTTTTGCCCAGGATTGCCCGGTGAAATCCCCGTGCAGATCTGCCCCGTGGAATTCCACATTGGAGAGATCGTTCAGGCGGGCGTTTTCACGGCCGCGAACCACCATGGCATCGTCGCCTTCCACACCCACAACCTGCCCGCCCTTGCGGGCCAGTGGCAGCGTAAAGTTGCCCAGGCCGCAGAACAGATCCAGTACCCGCTCTCCGGGCTGGACGTCCAGCCACTCGACCGCACGGTGTACCATATTGCGGTTGATGCCGGCGTTCACCTGGGTAAAGTCCATGGGATGGAAGGCCATGGTGAGGTCAAACTCATCCATACGATAGGTCAGGCGTTCATCGTCCCGCCCGCCCGATTCCGGCCAGATCCGGTGCACGGTGTCCGGGCCCTTGGGCTGCAGATAGATATGCAAGTCATGGGCCTGACCAAAGGCGATCAGCTTTTCCCGGTCGTCCGGCACCAGGTCATCCATGTTCCGGAACACCATGGCAGCCGTATCATCGCCACAGGCCACTTCTACCTGGGCAATCCGGTCAAATGCCGCCATGCCATGTAGCAACTCCCGAAGAGGCTCGATTCGCTCACCGATCCGGGGATCCAGTACCACGCAGCGGTCAATATCGGTCAGAAAGCTATTGCGCTTCTCCCGGAAACCAACCAGCACCGACTCCCGGGCCTTCACATAACGTACGCCCAGCCGCGCCTTGCGACGATAGCCGAGGCTATCCGGAGAACGCATCGGAGCCACCCACTGCTCCGGTTCAATGCCCCCAAAGTGGGCAAAATGCTCGCGCAGGGTATTTTCCTTGAACCGTATCTGGGCATCGGCGCTCATGTGCTGAAGACTGCAACCACCGCAAAGATCGGCAAACTCACAGGGTGGCTGCTGGCGGTCAGGGGCTGCTTCCAGCACTTCGGTTGTGCGCAGCTCATCAAACCGGCTGCGGGTGCTGACCATTTTGGCCATCACGGTTTCGCCCGGCAGGGCTCCGTCAACAAACTGGGTTTTGCCATCAGCGCGGGCAATGCCCCGGCCATCGTGGCTCAGGGTCTCGATTTCACAACGCACGGGCTCCTTGGGCAGAACCTTGCGGCGACGCTTACTCATATAGAATTCTCTTGATTGGGGGCCACTCAGGCGCCGGGAAACACACCGGTGGAGAGGTAACGGTCTCCGCGGTCACAGATAATGGCCACGATCACGGCGTTTTCAACCTCACGGGACAATTTCAGGGCCGCTGCAATGGCACCGCCGGAGGACACACCACAGAAAATGCCCTCTCGCTCGGCCAGTGCCCGCATGGTGTCCTCGGCTTCCTGCTGGCCAATATCCAGAACCTGGTCGACCCGGCTGGCATCGTAGATTTTCGGCAGGTAAGCCTCCGGCCAGCGGCGAATACCCGGAATCGAAGCCCCATCCTCTGGCTGCAGGCCGATAATACGGATATCGGGATTGCGCTCTTTCAGGTAACGGGACACGCCCATGATGGTACCGGTGGTGCCCATGGAGCTGACAAAGTGCGTAACCCGCCCGGCGGTCTGCTCCCAGATTTCCGGGCCCGTGGTGTGATAGTGGGCCGAAGGGTTATCGGCATTGCTGAACTGGTCCAGAACCTTGCCCTTACCTTCGGCCTCCATTCGAATGGCCAGATCCCGGGCGCCTTCCATGCCCTGCTCACGGGAAACGTTCACCACCTGGGCGCCGTATGCACGCATGGAGGCGCGTCGTTCCTCACTCAGGTTATCAGGCATGATCAGCACCATTCGATAGCCCTTGATGGCCGCGGCCATGGCCAGCGCGATACCGGTATTGCCGGAGGTGGCTTCAATCAGGGTGTCCCCGGGCTTGATCTCTCCCCGGCGTTCAGCCTCCTGGATCATGCTCAAAGCCGGCCGGTCTTTCACCGAACCTGCCGGGTTGTTCCCCTCCAGTTTTGCCAGGATGACGTTACTGGTGTCTCCCGGCAGACGCTGCAGACGCACCAGGGGTGTATGGCCGACATAATCTTCAATGGTGGGGAAAATCATATTGATACCCTGTGATACACTTTCGGATTCGAATCATACGCGTTATGGCCGCCTTGTCCCAATACAGCTTGTCGCTATATCCATGACCTGCGGCTATAACTGTCTGTTTCCGGGATAACGGCCACGGTTATATCATTGCCGTTCAGCTATGCTGACATGGAAGTATCCACCAGCAGGCGCTCCCTGCCGGCGGACAAGGTAATTTTACAGGAACTCGGTATGCGACGTTGGGGCATTCGCAAGAAAGTACTGGTGGTAACTCTGGTTCCCACCCTGCTCACCACGCTGTTGTTAGGGCTATTCTTTACCTACAGCTGGGTGAACAACATTGAGAACCTGCTGAAGGATCGCGGTGAGTCCCTGTCCCGACAGCTTGCCGCAGGCTCTGAATACGGCCTGTTCACGGCCAATCGCAGCCTGCTGAGCAGCCTCTCCAACGCCCTTCTTGAAGAACAGGATGTTCGCTCCATCACCTTCTATGGCAGCGATGGCCAGCGCATGCTTCATACTGGCCCAGGCAGCGCTGAAACCGTGGCGATGGCACCGCTGGAACCCAACCAGCCGATCCGGTTGACCCACGATAGCAGCACTCGTTTTGTCACGCCGGTTCACCTTCAGGATCTGATGATCGAGACCATGCTGGACCCGGACGCCCGCCAGTCTGCGGCGGAACGCCAGGCCCCGCTGGGCTGGGTTGCCGTAGAGATGTCCCACGTGCGCACGGAAAAGGAAACCTACAAGGCGCTGCTGATCTCGCTGCTGCTGGTGATCGGTGGTGTCCTGCTCAGTCTTGCCATCGCGCTGCGGCTGAGCCGTGCCTTCACCGACCCGGTATTCCAGCTCAACGAAGCCGTAGCCAAACTCAAGGAAGGCAAGCTCGACACCCGGGTTTACACCAGTGCCGGCCCGGAGTTCGAACAGCTGGAGTCGGGGCTCAATGATATGGCCTCGGAATTGAGTAAGGCCCAGGCCGAAATGCAACAGAACATTGACCAGGCCACCGAAGACCTGCGGGAGACCCTGGAGACCATTGAAATCCAGAATATCGAACTGGACTTTGCCCGCAAGGAAGCACTGGAAGCGAGCCGGATCAAATCCGAGTTCCTGGCCAACATGTCCCATGAAATCCGGACGCCGCTGAACGGCATCATCGGCTTCACCGAGCTGTTGCTGAAAAGCCCACTGCCCCGCCAGCAGCGCGACCACCTGAACACCATCCGCAAATCCTCGGAAATCCTGCTGACCATCATTAACGACATTTTGGATTTCTCCAAGATCGAAGCCGGCAAACTGATACTGGACCGCGTGCCGTTCCAGCTCCGGGATATCGTTGAGGAAGTGATGGTCATGCTGGCACCGGCTGCCCACGCTAAAAACCTGGACCTGGTGCCACTGGTCTACAACGATGTACCGGACAACATCATGGGGGATCCGCTGCGAGTCAAGCAGGTGATCACCAACCTGGTGAACAATGCCATCAAGTTCACCCAGACCGGCGAAGTGGTATTACGGGCGAGTCTGGAAGACGAAGATACCGAGCATAACCGGGTCACACTGCGCCTGAGCATCACCGATTCCGGCGTTGGTCTGTCACGTGCCCAGCAGCAGTCACTGTTTAACGCCTTCAGCCAGGCCGATGCCTCCACTGCCCGCCAGTATGGCGGTACCGGTCTGGGGCTGGCGATTTCCAAACGGCTGGTGGAAGAAATGGGCGGCAAGATCGGCCTGGAAAGTGAGCTGGGCAAAGGTTCCACGTTCTGGTTTACCCTGACGCCGGAACTGTCCTCAACCGGCGACAGCTCCAGCCCCAAAGAGGCGCTCCGGGGCGAAAAGATCATCTATCTCGAACACCAGAAGACCACCGGGCTGGCGGTGGAGCACCTGTTAAGGGACTGGGGCGTGGCCGTTGAACGGGTTGCCTCACCCGGAGCGCTGCAGGAACAGATAGAAGAGGCGCAACGGAGGCAGGAAGGCTACGCCGGCGCCATCATCGGCATTACCCGCCACCTGCTCAACTCCAGCCAGTACTGCAACCTGGTGCGTTCCCTGGAAGTGGAACGCGACTGCCGCACCCTGTTGCTGACGCCCACTCTGGAAACCCACGACACGCCGCTGTCAGGCCTGGCCAGCGGCCACCTGACCAAACCGGTCTGCCGGGACGCCCTCTACGATGAACTGCTGCTGCTGATCCATGGCATTCAGTCGGGCAACCGAAGCGCGCCGGAAGCCGCGCTACCATTGAGGCAGAACAGCGGCTCAGGCACGCCCCGCATTCTGGCGGTGGACGATAACGAAGCCAACCTGAAACTGGTAATGACCTTGCTCAATGACTGCCGCCTGGAAGCCGAAGGCGCCTCCAGCGGATTCGAGGCATTGACCAAGGTGCGTCAGAAGGCGTTTGACCTGGTGTTCATGGACCTGCAGATGCCGGGGATGGACGGCGTGGAAACCACGGCCCGCATCCGTGATCTGGACAGCGGCTCACACCACACCCCCATTATTGCCCTGACCGCCCACGCTCTGGCGGACGAACAGGAACGGCTGGCGCAACAAGGCTTCGACGGCTATATGCCCAAGCCGATCAGCAGCAGCCAACTGGTGGAACTGATTCGCGAATACACCGGCTACGACTGCACCAATAGCGCCGACCGCTTCCGGATTTCCGAAGTACGGGATACCCGCCGGACACTGCGGCCGTCAAATCGCCGGATGCAGCAGGACTGCGTCAGTGTAGAGGAGAGCATTCAACTGGCGGCGGGCAAGGCCGATCTGGCGGAGGAGCTGTTCAGTATGTTGCTGGAGCAGTTACACACCGATATCGACCGGATTCAGGCGCTTTGGCAGACCGGTGGCAACGAGCCCCTGCTTGAGTGCGTGCATAAGCTTCACGGGGCCACCCGCTACTGCGGCGTTCCCGAACTCCGCACAGCCGCCAACCGGTTCGAGACCGCCCTGAAGTGCGAGGCTCCGGATCGAGAGCTGTTAAAAGATCAACTGATTTCGGCCATGGAGCGGCTGCAGATCTGGAGTGAGCAGACCGACTGGCAGCAACTGTTCCGGGAACAGCAGCGCCAGCCGGAAACCACCTGACTGTTGATCAGGCCCTGGCCCGGTCAAGAATCGCCTTCATGTCCCGGACCGCATCTTTCAGGCCGGTAAAGACGGCACGGGCGATGATCGCATGGCCGATGTTCAGTTCATTGATACCCGGGATAGCGGCCACCCGCTCTGTGTTGTGGTAATGCAGACCATGGCCGGCATTCACAATCAGCCCCTTCTTGCGGGCATAGGCCACGGCATCGGCAAGCACTTTGAATGAGGCTTCCACCGCTTCGGGTTCCCCGGCCTCGGCATATTCACCGGTATGCAACTCAACCACCGGCGCACCGCAGCGCACCGCCGCGTCGATCTGTACCGGGTCCGGATCGATAAACAACGAAACCTCGGCGCCGATTTTTGCCAGACGATCACAGGCCTTGGCCACGCGCTCTTCCTGGCCATCCACATCCAGTCCACCTTCGGTGGTGAGCTCCTCGCGTTTTTCCGGCACCAGGCAGACACATTCCGGGCGCACCTGCTCGGCGAACGCCAGCATGGCGTCGGTCACCGCCATTTCCAGATTCATTTTGGTCTGCAGTACTTCCCGCAACAGCAGCACATCCCGGTCCTGGATATGCCGGCGATCCTCACGGGGGTGAATGGTGATGCCATCAGCACCTGCTTCTTCCGCCACCAACGCCGCCTGCACGGGGTCCGGGTAACGGGTGCCCCGGGCCTGACGCAAGGTGGCCACATGATCAATATTCACTCCAAGCAGGACTCGGGTATTCATGATTCTCTCCCAGATGACGGATTCGAATGACTGAACAGGGAACGGCTGTGCAGCGGCCGGCCCTGCAAAAGGTAATCCACCAGCACCCGCATGACGCGCTTGGCGGTTTTACGGGGTGCTTCACTCATGAAATCGCCGGCCGCCAGTGCCAGCAATGCCTCACCCGGCAATTGGCGCAATGGCAACTCCGGCGCGAGATTGGAAACGATGCCCTGGCCCGGATCGTAGCCATAGAGCTCGCCTGCCTGTACAGGCATACCTGTATCCGTGGTTTCGTCCCAGGCAAAATCGTAGCCCAGCGAGGCGGCAAATGCGCGCTCAAAATGCCTCAGCAACGGCTCCACATCATCCTGTGAAGACAGATCCGCCAGGGCCTGCAGCGTTTCAATGTAGCTGGCAAACAACGCGGGGGAGGGATCGGCCACCGGTAACACCCGCTGAACCAGTTCATTAATGTAGAAACCACTGTACAACGCGCGGGGTTGGCTGACCGCTGGCGCACTGCGCACTTCCAGCTGCACCAGGGTTTTCAGCTCACTTTTGCCGGTCCAGTCCACTAATAACGGCTGGAATGGCTGAAGCTGGGCCTTGAGCGGGCTCTTAGTGCTGTTGGCGCCTCGGGCAACCACACTCATGCGGCCGTGATTCAGAGTAAACAGATCCACCAGCAAGGCGGTTTCGCGCCAGGGTCGCCGATGGACCACATAAGCGGGCTCTTGCTGCACCGCGCCCTTCATGGCGGCCTCAGAAATCGCTCATGCCCAGGCTTTTCAGAGCCCTGTCGCTGTCAGCCCAGCCTCGCTTGACCTTGACCCAGAGCCGGAGCATCACCTTGGATCCGAACATCCGCTCCATATCAACCCGGGCTTCCTGACCGATACTACGCAGGCGCTCACCCTTATCGCCAATGATGATTTTCTTCTGGCCTTCCCGTTCGACCAGAATCAGTGCCGAAACATGCAGGGTATTGCCCTGGTGCTTGAACTCTTCAATCTCCACTGCCACGGAATACGGCAGTTCAGCGCCCAGTTGACGAGTGATTTTCTCCCTGACCATTTCGGCCGCCATAAAGCGTTCACTGCGGTCTGTGATCTGATCATCGGGGTAGAAGTGGACACTTTCGGGCAGGAAGCGGCCAACAGCCGATTCCAGCGGCTCCAGATTGGTCTCTTTCAGTGCCGAAAGAGGAATGATCTCGGCAAAGTCCCGCTTTTTGGACAGAGCCTCCAGATGGGGCAACAACAGCTCCCGCTTCTCCAGCTTGTCGACTTTGTTGACCGCCAGGATAACCGGGCACTTCACCCGCTTGAGCTTCTCCAGCACCATCTCATCGGCGCTGGTCCACGCCAGCTGATCCACCACGAAGACCACCACATCCACGTCGATAAGGGCGGACGCGGCCGCCTTGTTCATATAGCGGTTCAGGGCACGGGGCTCATCCTCATGCATGCCCGGTGTATCGACATAAATGGCCTGTACCGGGCCCTCTGTCTTGATACCGAGCACCTGATGCCTGGTGGTCTGTGGCTTCCGTGAGGTGATGCTCAGCTTCTGGCCAAGAATGTGATTGAGCAGTGTAGACTTGCCCACATTCGGCCGGCCGACAATGGCGACGAAACCACAGCGGCTTTCCGGGTTTTCCGGGCGGGTAATATCAGTCATCAGGAATTCTCCACACCCAGTTGCTTGAGTGCATTTCGGGCGGCCTGCTGTTCAGCAACACGTCGACTACTGCCAGTGCCGGTGGTTTTACGGTCCAGCGAGGGCAAGGCGCAGGAGACATGAAAAGTCTGGTTGTGGGCCTCGCCGTCAACGGAAATCACTTCATAGCGCGGCAACGGAAATTGCCTGGACTGCAGGTACTCCTGCAACCGGGTTTTCGGATCTTTCTGGGTGTCCTGAATATCCAGGTTTGCCAAGCGCTGTTCAAACCAGCGTAACACCTGAGCCCGACAGGTATGAAAGTCGCTGTCCAGATAAATGGCCCCGATAATGGATTCCACGGCATCGGCGAGAATGGACTCACGGCGGAAGCCACCACTTTTCAGCTCTCCCGAACCGAGCCTCAGATACTGGCCCAACTGAAATTCACGACCGATCTCCGCGAGGGTAACCCCCTTGACCATACGGGCCCGAAGCCGGCTCAACTGCCCTTCCCGGGCCTTCTCGAAATGAAGATACAGATACTCGGCGATCACCATGTTCACGATAGAATCGCCCAGAAATTCAAGACGTTCGTTATTCTGGTTGCCAAAACTGCGATGGGTCAGCGCCAGCAGAAGCCGCTCCGGTTCCTTGAACTGGTAGCCAATGCGGCGCTGAAGTTGGTCTAGGTCTGGTTGTGAACTCACTGGCCCTGAAACTCATACTCGTGCTGGAAGTGCACAACGGTGTCCACGTTCCGGAAGATGTTATTGCGAACCTCGTAATCCACCTTGATTACGACCAGTTCGCCATTTTTTTCAACGGAGATGTTCTTTGGATCAAAACCGTCAACGTTATTCACACTCAGGCGCTTGTTAATCAGGCTGCGCACCTGTGCCGGACCCATCTGTGACAGGCCGTCGGTACCATCCAGGCTTTCCAGAGCTTCCTGGATGGTAAAGTCATCCAGGTAGGCCGGCCCGATCTTGATCGCCAGAGTCAGCAGGCCACCAAAGAACAGAGCCATGATCATCATCGTCAAAGCGCCGCCCTGCTGCGTGTTCAGGCCTGCGGGATAGTGTCTTCTCATCGTCTTATACTCCGGAACCATCAGAATTATTGGATGCCACCCACCCGATCAAAAGATGGCAGACTTGTCAGTGATTTCCAGTGCATCCAGATGGCAAAGGCCTTGCCCACCACCATCTCATCCGGCACCGTGCCCCAGAAACGGCTGTCGTTACTGTTGTCGCGGTTATCGCCCATGACAAAGTAATGGCCTTCAGGAACAACCCATTCTCCCTCACCGGAACCGCTCACCCGCCCCATGGTCAGGTACAGATCATGTTCAACCTCACCCAACTGTTCCCGCCAGCGTTCCATGGGGGGCAAGCGCGCAACGAAATCCCGGGGAACCGGCTCATCATTGATGAACAGTTGCTTGTTGCGGTAACGAATATGATCGCCCGGCAGGCCGACAACCCGCTTGATGTAATTGGTGGTGCCATCCTCAGGATAGCGGAACACCATGACATCACCCCGCTCCGGATCGCCGATCTCAACAATCTTGGTACCGGCCACCGGCAGGCGCAGGCCATAGGCGTACTTGTTGACCAGGATAAAATCCCCCACTTCGAGGGTCGGCAACATGGAGCCTGAGGGGATCTGGAACGGCTCGATCAGGAACGACCGAAGCACCAGGACTACCGCCAGCACGGGGAAAAATGAGCGGCTGATATCCACCAGCCAGGGTTCCCGGTCCTCGAACTCATCGGCTGATTCGTCTACCTGGCCACCCTGCTCTGCGCCGGCAAGCCGACGCTTTCTCAGGAACGCGATGTCCGCCAGCCAGACCGCTCCGGTGACGAAGGTCAGAACCACCAGTACCAGTGGAAAATCAATGTCCATCCAGGTGCCTTTTTAGTTATCCACTTTCAATACAGCAAGAAACGCTTCCTGAGGCACCTCGACATTACCCAGCTGCTTCATGCGTTTTTTACCTTCCTTCTGCTTCTGAAGCAGTTTCTTTTTACGGCTGACGTCGCCACCGTAACACTTCGCCGTTACGTTCTTGCGCAGGGCCTTGACCGTTACCCGGGAGACCACCTGGGTACCAATGGCAGCCTGAATGGCAATATCAAACATCTGACGCGGGATCAGCTCTTTCATCTTCTCGATCAACTGGCGCCCTTTGCGGTGGGACAGATCCCGGTGCACAATCAGCGCCAGGGCGTCGACACGATCCCCGTTGATCAGCACATCCAGGCGAACCAGGTTGGCACTCTGGAAACGGACAAAGTGGTAATCCAGTGATGCAAAGCCACGGCTGGCCGATTTGATCCGATCAAAGAAGTCCATCACCACTTCCGCCATCGGCAGCTCGTAGGTGAGCTGTACCTGTGTGGACATGAAGTGCATGTTCTTCTGCACACCGCGCTTTTCTTCACACAGGGCAATGACATTACCGAGGTGCTCCTGGGGTACCAGGATGTTGGCCTCGACAATGGGCTCACGCATTTCTTCGATGGAACCAATATCCGGGAGCCTTGAGGGGTTGTCCACCGACAGAGTCTCACCCTGCTTGGTGACCACTTCGTAGATTACCGTCGGCGCCGTGGTAATCAGATCCAGGTCGTACTCTCTCTCCAGCCGCTCCTGGATGATCTCCATGTGCAGCATGCCCAGGAAACCACAGCGGAAACCGAAGCCCAGAGCATCCGAGTTCTCGGGCTCAAAGAACAGCGAGGCGTCGTTGAGGGTGAGCTTTTCCAGGGCATCCCGGAAATCGTCATAATCGTCGGCGCTGACCGGGAACAGACCGGCGTAAACCTGGGGTTTCACCTTCTTGAACCCCGGCAGCATCGGGGTTTCTTCCGCAAACTTCTGGTGCACGATGGTGTCACCCACCGGCGCACCGTGGATATCCTTGATTCCCGCAACAACAAAACCGACGTCACCGGCTTCAAGCACATCGGTGTCGGTCGGCTTGGGATTGAAGACACCAACCTTGTCGGCGTTCCAGGCTTTCTTGGTGGACTTGATAACGATCTTGTCGCCTTTACGCAGTACACCTTCGGTCACCCGAACCAGTGACACCACGCCCAGGTAGTTATCAAACCAGGAATCAATAATCAGTGCCTGCAACGGCGCGCTGCGATCACCCTTGGGGGGCGGAATCTTTTTGATCAGATCCTCGAGTACATCCTCAACACCCAGTCCGCTTTTGGCACTGCAGCGCACGGCATCGGAAGCGTCAATGCCGATAATGTCTTCAATTTCCGCCGCAACCCGCTCGGGCTCGGCCTGGGGCAGATCCATCTTGTTCAGGACCGGCACCACTTCAAGGCCTTGTTCGATAGCGGTGTAGCAGTTGGCCACCGACTGGGCTTCCACACCCTGACCGGCATCCACTACCAGCAGCGCCCCTTCACAGGCGTACAGTGAGCGGGACACCTCGTAGGAGAAATCCACGTGGCCCGGGGTATCGATGAAATTCAGTTTGTAGGTTTCCCCATCCTTTGCCTTGTAGTTGAGCGTGACGCTCTGGGCCTTGATGGTGATCCCGCGTTCCCGCTCCAGATCCATGGAGTCCAGGACCTGTTCGGCCATTTCACGGTCTGTCAGGCCACCGCAGATCTGGATAAAACGATCCGCCAGCGTGGATTTACCGTGGTCGATGTGGGCAATAATGGAAAAGTTACGGATTCGGCTCAGTTCAGTCACAGACAATGATTACTCATATAAGACGTAGGATTGAGCCCGGAGGGGCCGCTACCGGGATCCGGGAACGGCGTGATTTTACCGGTTACAGGCCGCCATTGCCATGATCAGGAAATAAGCGGCTTCTCGTACTGCCGGATCAGGAATCCGATCAGGGCATCTTCGTCCAGCGGATAGCTGAACAGATTGCCCTGGCACTGGGCGCAACCGGCGGATTTCAGGAACGTCAGCTGCTGCAGCGTTTCCACCCCTTCCGCCACCACCGTCAGGTGCAGTTTGTGAGCCAGGGCAATCACCGCCGACGCCACATCGGTGGCACTGACGTTGTAGGGAATGTCGCGAATGAAGCGATGATCAATCTTGATCACATCCAGCGGCAACTGCTGCAGCGCCACCAGTGAGCAGGAGCCGGTACCGAAATCATCCAGAATCAGGCACACGCCCAGATCGTTCAGGGACACCAGCAATTCCCGCAGCATTCTCGGGTCTTCATTGAGCAACTCCGCCGGCATTTCCAGCTCCAGCCGCTCGGGAGAGACTCCCGTCTCGGTAATCACCCGCCGGATCATGTCCAGGAAGCCGGAGTCCGTCAGCTGCCGCACCGAGAAGTTCACCGCCATCTTCAGCGACTCGAACCCGGCCCGCTCAAGTGCCTGGACCTGGATACAGGCTTGCCGCAGCGCCAGCTCGCCCAGGCGGATAATCAACCCGGTTTCCTCCGCCAAGGTGATGAACTGCTGGGCCGAGACCAGGCCTTTTTCCGGATGATGCCAGCGCAGGAAAGCCTCCACACCGATCACCCGCTGAGTGGCCAGATCCACTTTTGGCTGGTAGTGCAGCACGAACCGGTCGCCATCGAGTGCCGTGGCCAGCTCTTCCTGTTGTAGCAGACGGCGAGCGGCCTGGATGTTCATGGCCGGCGTGAAGAACTGATAGGTATTGCGCCCCAGTTCCTTGGCGCGGTACATAGCCAGGTCGGCATATTTCATCAGCGCGCCTGCATCCTCACTGTCGTGAGGGATCATGGTGATCCCGATACTGACGGTCACACCTACCTCATGGTCGTTCAATCGAATACGCTGGCACAGGCGCCGCAAAATGTTTTCCGCCACTTTGCCGGCGGATTCAGAGCCGCTGATCCGGGACAACAACACCACAAATTCGTCGCCACCGAGCCGGGCCACGGAATCTTCCTCACGGACACAGCCTTCCAGCCATTGCGCGACCTGACGCAGAAGTTCGTCACCGGCATCGTGCCCCAGGGTATCGTTGATCCGCTTGAAACCGTCCAGATCAAGGAACATCAGGGCTGCCGCCTCGCCACTTCGGCGACTGCGACGAACCACGTGATTCAACCGATCCCGGAACAGCTGCCGGTTGGCGAGCCCGGTCAGTGGATCGTAGAACGCCAGCCGGTGCAGTTCGGACTGAGCCGCCTTGAGCTGGGTAAGATCGCGAAGGCTCAGAACCACACCGTTGACGCCAGGCACCGAGAGCATCGCGGTGAAGGTGCCTTCCATATCACGCCATTGGCCATCGGCATCGCGCACCCGGGCACGCACCACTGGCATCTGTTTGCCCGGGGAGGCCATGGACTCTTCAAAGCCTCTTTGCAGGTGCGACCAGTCATCCATATGCACCAGCTTCTCGAATTCCAGTGTTTCCACCTTGTCCGGATCGAATCCCAGGATGTCACGACTGGAAGGGCTGGCATAGAGCGGGCGCCCTCGACGATCCATGACCAGGGTAACGTTGGCTGCACCCTCGGTAATGGCGCGATAACGGCCGGCACTAACCTGGGCAATCAGCCGGGAGCGAATCAGGGCCAGAACAAAAAGCCAGAGCAGCAAACTGATGGCCAGGCCAGAGCCGAGAACAATAGGAGGCCGTGGATCGGCGGCGAGATAATCAAAGGCTGGTGTAGAACGGGTCTGCAGCAACCATTCCCGGCCACCGTGTCTGATGGTCTGGCTCATTTCAAAGCTGAATTCGTTGTCCAGCGAACCGAGATTGGAGCCATACATCAGCGTATCTCGTGCCACCACCCCGCTGTCGTAAATGCGCACATCCAGAAATGGCGATATCAGGCCAACAATACCGTCGATCAGGTTGTTCATCCGGAAGGCACTGAACACGTACCCGGCCAGCATCATGCGGCGCTCGGCCCGTATCTCCGGAATCTCGCCGCCCTGGAACACCGGGTAGTACATCAGAAAACCGGCCTGATCCTCGGCGACAGACTCCTGCACCAGCACAACCTTGCCGGTGACCGTCGGGATAGCGTCATCCCGGGCCTGCTCCATGGCGGTGCGGTGGATGGGGTCACTGAAAGCGTCATAACCCAGCGCCTTGCGATTACGCTCGGTGCCCGGCTCCAGATAAACCATGGGATAGTAGTAGGGCCCGGTACCCAGCGGCTTGACCAGATAATTGTAGAGCCCCTCCGCCCGAACCGAGGCAATGTGATCGGCCATTTCGCGGACACCAATACGCTCAACGTAGCCAATACCCTCAATACCGGGGTAATAACGATTGATATCGACGTTGTCGACGTACTCTTTCCACTGATCGCGTGTGACTTTACCGGTGACAGCAAACAGTCCGGCACTGCCGGCAAGAACCTGTTCGTAATTGAGCAGGCGTTCTTCAATCGCGGTTTTAAGCTGCAGGGACTGAGTGCGGAATCGGGCCTCGGTGCGATCTTCAACCAGCCGGATGGAGACCTGCCAAAGCAATACCGTCGCAACCACAGACACCAGGAATACCACCCAGGCGATCCAGGAATTGCGCAGCTTCAGCAACTGACGGAGGGGAAGATCCTTTTTGGTCATCATCGTGTTCGGCCCATTCCATGACCCGGTTTATTGTCGAATCCGGCGAGTATAACAAAAGTGTTCTTGAACCCACAGTTTGGCCGGCCGTTGGCGCTGAGGTGTGGCCGACAGCTTGGTCGGTGCTCCTGACACCCTTTGGAATTCAGGCTGGCTTGCGGAGGTACAGACGGGAACTACGGTCGCAAAGCGCCGTTCTTTGAATACACAATTCCATCGGTTCATTGCTTAATAATCCGCGTTTGCTGCGTCCGGCGGAGAACCGCCAGGTTTCAGGGATTCCGAAAGAAAATCCAGCAGCAGCCTTATCTTCGGCGACAGATGACGGTTATGGGGATACACCGCCCAGATTCCGTCATCGTCTTCCTGATAACGGGTCAGCACCGGAATCAACAGCCTGGAATCCAGTGCGCGCTGAACGTAGTAATCCGGAAGCTGAACAATGCCAATCCCCTTGAGGGCGGCATCAAGCAGGGCCCTGCCACTGTCGCAACGGATGTTCCCCGTTACCCGCACGTTGCGCGGCTGGCCCAATTCCTGGAAGCGCCAGTAATCCAGGTTTCCCAGCAGGCAGTTGTGGTTCGCCAGTTCGGACAACGAGTGAGGCGTGCCGTGCGTGGCGAGATAATCCGGCGAGGCACACACGTATAGGGTTCGGGATGCGAGACGCCGGGCCATCAAGGTCGAATCCTGCAGCTTTCCCATGCGCACGGCAAGATCGTACCCCTCAGCGACCAGGTCCAGTGTCTGGTTAGTAAGCTTCATGTCCACGTCGAGTTCGGGGTATCGCAAAACGAAGTCATTGACCAGCGGCGCAATGGATTTCTCTCCATAGGTCACCGGGGCAGTCAGCCTTAGTCTTCCTCGCGGGACCAGCTGCATGTTGGTAATAGAGCGTTCCGCCTGCTCCAGGGCGTCTAGTACCTGCCGGCAGTGCTGGTAAAAGATCTGTCCGGCCTCGGTTACCGACACCCGGCGTGTGGTGCGGTAGAACAACCGGGTGGCTAAGCGGGCCTCCAAGGCACTGACCTGACGACTGACCTGTGCCGTCGACACGTCCAGTCGCTTCGCGGCACGCGTGAAACTCTCGGTTTCGGCAACCGCCACAAACTCGTTTACCCCTTCCCAGCGATACATGGTTTTCCCTTTTTGCTTTGCACCACCCGATTATTGCACACACGTAAAGTTGATTTGATAAAAACAGCGATTATCAATCAAAGGGCCATAAATACAATATGGCCTTCGTTTGGGCGTCCCGCCCTTCCTGAATGACCAATGGAGAACGTTATGGCTGAGACGATCAAATCAAAAGCAGCAATTGCCTGGGGCCCGGGTCAGCCACTGTCGGTTGAAGAGGTGGACGTGATGCCCCCGAAAACGGGGGAAGTACGGGTAAAAGTGATCGCAACCGGTGTATGCCACACCGATGCATTCACCCTCTCGGGTGAGGATCCCGAGGGCAACTTTCCAGCCATCCTTGGCCATGAAGGCGGCGGCATTGTAGAGGCGATTGGTGAAGGCGTTACCAGTGTTGCCGTCGGCGATCACGTTATTCCCCTGTATACCCCCGAATGTGGCGAGTGCAAATTCTGCCTGTCCGGCAAAACCAACCTGTGCGGGAAAATCCGCGAAACCCAGGGCAAGGGGCTGATGCCCGACGGCACCAGCCGTTTTTACAAGGACGGCCAGCCCATTCATCATTACATGGGTTGCTCGACCTTCTCCGAGTACACCGTTCTGCCGGAGATTTCGCTGGCGAAGGTCAACAAGGAAGCCCCGCTGGAAGAGGTGTGCCTGCTGGGTTGCGGCGTAACCACCGGCATGGGCGCCGTCATGAATACCGCCAGGGTGGAAGAAGGCGCTACGGTGGCCATTTTCGGTCTCGGCGGCATCGGCCTGTCTGCGATTATTGGCGCGACCATGGCCAAGGCGAGCCGAATCATTGGCATCGATATCAATGACAGCAAATTCGACCTGGCACGACAGCTTGGCGCAACCGACTGCATCAATCCCAAAGACTATGACAAGCCGATTCAGGAAGTGATCGTTGAACTGACTGACGGTGGCGTGGACTATTCCTTCGAATGCATAGGCAACGTCGATGTCATGCGGTCCGCACTGGAATGTTGCCACAAGGGCTGGGGCGAGTCGGTCATTATTGGCGTTGCCGGGGCAGGCCAGGAAATTTCCACCCGCCCGTTCCAGCTCGTTACCGGTCGCGTCTGGAGAGGATCCGCCTTCGGTGGGGTCAAAGGCCGTTCCGAGCTACCCGGCATTGTTGAACGCTACCTGCAAGGGGAGTTCAAGCTGAATGATTTCATCACCCACACCATGGGCCTCGATGACATCAACGAAGCCTTTGAGTTGATGCACGAAGGCAAGAGCATTCGCAGCGTTATCCATTTCGACAAGTGATGGTGAGGGCGGCCCGCCACTTCGGCGGGCCGCCCCGCAACGGAGTGTCCAATGACCCTTGAAAACCTGAGCAGTAACAAAAGTTTTGGTGGCTGGCACAAACAGTACAGCCATCCGTCTGAAAGCCTTGGCTGCGCTATGCGCTTCGCCATCTACCTGCCACCGCAGGTTGCCAACGGACAGAAAGTGCCGGTGCTTTACTGGCTTTCCGGCCTCACCTGCACAGACGAAAACTTCATGCAGAAAGCCGGCGCCCATCGCGCGGCTGCAGAACTGGGCATGGCCATCGTGGCACCGGATACCAGCCCCCGGGGCGATCACGTTGTCGACGATGAAAGCTACGATCTTGGCCAGGGAGCGGGCTTCTATGTGAACGCGACCGAAAGCCCATGGCATCCCCACTACCGCATGTACGACTATGTTCTGAATGAGCTGCCTGCACTGATCGAATCTGTTTTCCCGGTAACGAATCAACGCTCGATTGCGGGCCATTCAATGGGTGGTCATGGCGCCCTGGTTCTGGCTCTGCGCAACCCGGCGCGGTACCAGTCCGTGTCGGCCTTCAGCCCGATCAGCAACCCGGTAAACTGCCCATGGGGCAAAAAGGCCTTTACTGCCTACCTGGGCAAAGACAGCTCGCGTTGGGCCGAATACGACGCCAGCCTGCTGATGCGGGATGCAACACAGTTCGTACCGGCACTGGTCGACCAGGGGGACGCGGACAACTTTCTGACTGATCAACTTCGGCCAGAGGCGCTTGAGGCCGCAGCCAGCACCAGCAATTACCCGCTGGAGCTCAATTTCCGGGAGGGCTACGACCACAGCTACTTCTTTATCTCGAGCTTTATCGAGCAGCATCTGCGATTTCATGGCCGACATTTGGGGTGTGGCTCAAATCATTGATATCGAGACAGACTGGACGCCGGTTTTTCAGTATAGATACGAAGAGCAGTATCCTCACAGGTATTCCCCAGTCGACAGTACACTCGCATAGGCAAACCCAAGCGCCGCCATAGCCGTGGCATGAACTTGTGCCGCAGGCACCTTCCCGCCGTTGAACTCCAGATCCATTGTGGCGCAGGCATCTTCCAACACAGTGACCTTGTAACCAAAGTCCGAGGCCGCACGACTGGTGGCTTCGATGCACATATGGCTCATGGCACCAATCACCACAACCTCCTCGATGTTGTTAGAATCGAGCAACTCTTTCAGATTGGTCTTCAGGAATGAGTTGGGGTAGTTCTTGAGAATAACCGGCTCATCACCTTCCGGTGCCACGGATTCGTGGATGTTGATGCCGTCTGAGCCCGGCGTGAACACAGGCGCATTCGGGTCCGGAAACTCGTGGTGAACATGCACCAGCAGGTCTTTGTTCTGACGCGCTGCGTCAATCACCTTTGCTGCGTTGGCGGCTGCCTGTTCAATGTTCACCAGCGGCAGTTTGCCGGAAGCAAAGTACTCATTCTGAATATCCACAACAATAACGGCTCGCTTACGCATTAGACGGCTCCTCATTGGGTCATATGTTTCAGGTGTGTTTGGGTCAGAAAGAAAGAATCTCACCATCGGCCGGGATCAGAACCTGCTCTTCAATTCCCTCGTTTTGCACGAATTCGGCCAATTCCTCACGGCTCAGAGTCATATGGTTCACCGCGTCCATGTGCACGGCGACGATGGCCGCGTCCGGCAAAGCCCGGTGCACCCGCCGGGTATCTTCTGTGCCCATGATGATCGGGTCGCCCTCAAAACCTGTTAGTTCCGCCGCCCCGGCATTCAGCACAACCACATTCGGCTGGAAGCGCTCCAGTGTTTGCACAACTTCATCGCGCCACACGGTATCGCCTACCACATAAGTGGTTTTCTGCCCCTCTGCCTCAAAAACCACGCCCATGATTTCCCCAAGCACCTTTGCCAGCTCTGGAATGGCATAAAGGGTATTGGAGCCATGTTGTCCGGCGGTTTTATGGATGGTCACACCGCCAAATTCGGCTTCACCATTCAGAATGCGCACATCCTTGAAGCCTTGTGAGCGGATCATCTCAGCATCCGCCGCATTCTGCACAAACAGGGGAATACTCTTCGGCAACAGCTTCTGGGCGGCATCATCCCAGTGGTCCAGGTGGGTATGGGTCACGATCACCGCATCGGTACCCTCAATCACATCCTCAGCGGCCATGGGCAAGCCCACCAAAGGATTGCGCAGCTCACTACGGTACGTGTTCGGAAAGCCCGGGTAAGCCCCCTGGTCGGCCAGCATGGGGTCGATCAGAAAGGTGGTCTCTCCGTATGTAACTTTGATGGTGGCATTACGAATTTGCTGTATCTGGTGGCTGGATTCCCGGGAATCCGATTCGGCGAATGCAACGCCAGCAAAAACAGCCGAAGCCAGCATCAGGGCGCCAGAAAAGGTTTTGATCAACATGGTGCTTATCCTCCAACAAGGTGTTCGTTGATGGAATAAAGTCTACGGAGATCTGATCACCACCAATATTGACCTGAAAGACAATGATCGAAAGAATCGGGCCACGCAGGTATTATCAGGTTAAATAAACCGCAGGAGTGACACCGTGGCGCTACCGAAAGTCGGGCTTGTTCTTCACCCGCAATTCAGCCCTTTCCATTTCTCCGTACCCTACATGGTGTTCAGCATTGCCCTGCCCGAAGGCCCCTTGTTCGAGTTGCTGATAATCACGCCGGACGGGAAGCCCCTGGCATCCGAGCGGGCCATGACCGTGCAGCCGGACGGAGGCCTGGATCTATTGGATGCGGTTGATATTGCTGTAGTACCCGGTTGGCACGATCTAACTGAAGCGCCACCTCCCGAACTGTCGGAAGCCCTCATCCGTTGCCATAAGCACGGTGCCCATGTGGTGGGCCTTTGTTACGGCACCTATGCACTGGCCTATGCGGGTTTGCTGGATAACAAACGGGCCTCAACCCACTGGTTAGCAGAGCAGGACTTTCTCAAGCGGTTTCCGCAGGTGAACCTGGATACCAACGCCCTCTATGTGGAGGATGACCGGCTGGTTACCTCCGCTGGTACAGCTGCTGGGCTGGATTGCTGCCTGTTTCTGGTGCGGGAGTATTACGGTGCCAAGACCGCCAATACCCTTGCCCGCCTTATGGTGGTCCCACCACACCGGGAAGGTGGACAGGCTCAGTTCATAGAACAGCCAGTCGCGATGTCCACCCAGGACGCGCACATCAATCGGTTATTGGATTACCTGCGGGAACATCTGGCCGAAAGCCACACCCTCGATGACCTGGCCGCCCGCACCGCCATGAGTCGGCGCACCTTCACCCGCCACTTTCAGAAGGCAACGGGCATGACGGTGATGGAGTGGTTGGTGAGTGAACGATTACGGCGCGGGCGGGAACTGCTGGAATCCACATCGCTTTCTGTGGAGGTCATCTCGGAAAGAATTGGCTTTCACACAGCAACATCCTTCCGGCAGCATTTCAAGCAACGTCACCACGTAAGCCCCCGAGACTGGCGCAGGACCTTCGGAGACGTGGCCTGACATTCCAGGCCACCAGTTCGGTCGCGTTGCACTGAGGAGGCGCCACGAGTGCTCACTTTTGTTTAGACATCAGAGGATGTCTGAGAAAACCAGATATATGGTTATCGACTGACTCAGAGAGCGGCTTCGATTCCCAGTGGTTCGAATTGAAGGGCCACTTTACAGCAATCAGATCTCAATACTCTCAGCTATCTCCATAGCATCCTCCACCTCGACACCAAGCTATCGCACGGTACTGGACATATTTGTGTGCCCCAATAGCAACTGGACTGCTCGAAGATTTTTGGTCTTCTTGTAGATTAGTGTTGCCTTGCTGCGTCTCATTGAGTGGGTGGCATAGACGGAAAGATCAAGTCCAATACTGGTTATCCACTTCTTGACGATACGGGCATGTTGATGAGCAGTGATGTGATCATAATTCCCCATCCGGCTTGGCCATAAATAATCCATACCTGATAGTCCGCGAAATTTGATCCACGCTGACCTCCGCCCATTAAGTTGAGGCCAAGCGTAACCGTCTGACAGCAAGAGTTGACGAGCTCTTACCTGCTGCGTGCCGTCAATTGCCCAAATCTTCCGGTCAACTTTAAACCATCTCTCAGGTTCAACCCCATCAACACTAAATTGACTGCCCCCACAAGCAGTTCAATTCCTTGCACTGTATAAAAACGCGCATCAAAAGCGCCTACTGATGCCCATCTATCAAGAAATACAGCGCACGGTATTAATATCAAAATTCCGTTCATGCCAATGACAGGCATTCTTGTCTTCTTTTGTGAAACCAGCTTTCCACTTCTGGTTTTGGCCAAGGTGAAACCACTACCACCAGCTAGTGCAATGGAAGGCACCAGAATGAACAGACCTGGCCATACAATAAGGCTTTTCACAGTTGCGATGGACCCTGGCGAGCCGAAGAGCTCGACCAAAACTGTTACCGAGAAAAAGATGGCTATGCACAGAGTTGCTATTGACGCAGAAAGACGATGAAGGGTGAGCATCATGGTTTCCCCCAGGAAGGCTAGTTGGTAACATGTTGTCATTCTGTATACGACAACCCATGTTGTCAACACGTTGTCAACTTAGAAGGGCGCCAGATGACCGATTCTCAGAAAGGCCGAGTGTTTACCGATATTGTCCTTGAGGTGTTTAAGCTCGGAGGACTCCTTGTAAGCGAAGGTGATCAGATGGGATCAGAATATGGGATTACGAGCGCTCGCTGGAAAATCTTGGGGGCTCTTTCTCTCGCCGGTGAGCCACAAACCGTGCCGCAAATAGCACGGAGAATGGGACTGACAAGAC
The DNA here is from genome assembly GCF_000475375.1 of Marinobacter sp. EVN1. Taxonomy (NCBI): domain Bacteria; kingdom Pseudomonadati; phylum Pseudomonadota; class Gammaproteobacteria; order Pseudomonadales; family Marinobacteraceae; genus Marinobacter; species Marinobacter sp. EVN1. Next base: position 807 of record NZ_AXCB01000007.1, on the reverse strand, counting down.
AAGCGGTACAAAGACTCGTGGATGCTATGCATGACGATGAGTTACTGCTGTTTAACGAAAATCCGGACCACAAACGTGCGAAGCTGGTAAGTCTTTCTGAATTTGGAGCAATTGCATATTCGAAATTGGGCGAAAAGCAATCTGGTTGGGCAGTGAAATGCTCAGCGGACATCACACAGGCAGAGCTCGAAACGACGCTATCTGTTCTTAAACGAATCTCTGTCTCTATCGACAAGTAACGCCTAACGCATGCGCGATGGACTTGCTTCGGAAGGTGAGGTGGCTCAAAAAGAGGTTTTCTGCCCGCCTGTGTGACAAGCTGACGGTCGCAAAGCGGCGCGTCCTACGCGTCCGTCTTCCGTGACTTGTTTAACGTTCCATTTTTCCACTTCCCTATCAACCCGTATCCAGCAAGCAAAACACCCAAAACCAAAATAATCCCTACAAAAGCAAAGAATCGATCATCGCCATTAGCTTGGCTTACTATTGGGTCGCCTCCGCGAATCGAAAGCTCCCCTGACAGCAGAGCAAATCCGGCTATGAAGATAAGTACCGCTCCTCCAGAGAGGCTCTTGCTGTATTCGCCAAGGCGTTTGTCTTTTCGCTGTGCTTCTATGAACTCGTCTCTCTACTTTCCCTCATAGTTTTGGGCTTCAATAAATACCTCTTCATGCTCGGCTTTCGTGACCCGAGAGATCCAAAAGGGAGCCGCAAGGAAAACTCCAATAAATCCAAGTGGGATGAGCAGTATTAACAGAAATTCCACGAATACTTCCTTGTGACGTTTAACGCCAGAGCGCACCGGCG
>NZ_AXCB01000006.1:0-95104 GCF_000475375.1 Marinobacter sp. EVN1 | reverse complement strand
TCAGGCGCCTAATGCCTAAAAACCCCCGACAGCTTCGCTGCCGGGGGTTTTTTATTTCTGCCTTTATGGTCACTAGCGACCGATTAATTCAATAACGCCGCCAACAATGCTGTGCAGCAAACTGAATTGTTCATCGGTGCGCGCAATATACTCGTCCAGAACCCCTCCCTGCCATGTGACAAGCCAAACCAGTGCCACCAAACCCGCAATGGATAAGCCGCCGAGCCAGCGCATTTGCCGTTGTTGCTGGTCTAACTTCTGAACCTGTTGTAGCTGACATTCGGTAAAGGCAGCGCGCAACTCACGGATTTCTTCCTCCAGCTCTTCATAGGCAATTTCCAGCGTGGACAGGCGCCCGGTCATGCCCCGGGAGTTCTGTTCCGTTGCTTCCAACCCGTGATGTCCTCCTTCCTCAACGGCCAGGCGGATGGCTTCACTTTGTTCCTGATCAGGCACGTTAGACAGAATGATATCCAGAGTTCGCATCAGCTGGTCCCGGTCAACCTGCTTGCGAATGACGCCGGCAGCACCGAGGGCTCTGGCTTCCTGTAGGTAACGCTCTGCGTTCTGGGAGGTATACATGAATACCGGGATGTCCCGCGTCTCCGGCTGCTGCTTGAGTCTCTCCAGTGCCTGAAAGCCATTCATACCCGGGAGGAGATGATCAAGGAAGATAAGGTCGAAATGTTCCTGCTGAAGCAGGGGAAAGGCCTGCTCTGCAGTGGCAACCCCTTTGGTAGAGATATCCGCCCGTTCAAGCAGCCGGGACAACAGAATACGGGCCGTTGACGAGTCTTCGATGATCAGTGCGTGCCCTCGCGGCATGAGAGAGCTCCTCCCTGGAAGTGACAGACGTTGTTACGCCGTGATGAATCAGTCCGAAAGACTCGGGCACTATAAGTGCAGCTCAGAAAATATGCAGTGGGTAGGCGGGCCCGGGTTCCGTTTTTGAGACTCCCATTTCATTTTTGCGTCAGGGCAGCCAGATTTCGAATACACCCCCACCCAGGCTGCCGCCGTTGTGCAGTTTGATGGAGCCGGTTCGCTCGCCTTCGCTATGCAGTGCGGCCACAGACGAGGCGAAGAACAGACCCAGGCTGGTACTGCCGGTATTGAAGTCCAGCGACTTGAAACTCAGGGTACCAGTATGTTGCATGCTTTCCGGGTAGCCCTGGCCATCATCTTCAACCCCCAGCACCAGATAACCGTCTTCTTCGCGCGCAATAAGCCGTATCTGGCTTTTGGTATAACGGATGGCGTTGTTGATGGTGTTGTTGAGTACACCGGTCAACAGGTCCTCGTCGAAAAAACCAGTGATGTCATCTGCGGCAATTGAATATTTGAGGCCGAGTCCCTGCAACAAAGGGATATGCCTGGCGAGGTGCTCCTCCAGGAAATCCGGCACAAAATGCTCGTCAATGTGGGCAGAGAGATTGTTTTCTCCCAGGCGATAGATACCCAGTAACTGAACCAGATCGTTATGCATACGCTCGGCTTCGTACTGGAGCATGTTGAATTTGTCGGAGCCAGCAAGGGATTGCTCATGTTCACCACGAAGTTCGTCGAGGCTGTTCAGTAACATGCCGAGAGAATTCTTCATGTCGTGCACAGCAGAGGCCAGCACCATCGAAAAGTCGATGTTTGGGTCGGTCATGCGGTCAGTCCTTTCAGTTTTCGGGTGAGGGCCAGGTATCGACGGTGTTGACGATGCTGCTCCGGCAGCTTGCTCAGACGGTCCAGGCGCTGTTGGCAGGCAGCCAGTAACGAAGGCTCCGGGCTTTGGTCATATTGCTTCATCAACACCTGAACCAGGTTCAGGTTCAGGGCGGCATGGTCCGGAACGATCGCCAGGGCTTTGTTGAAGGCTTCCACGGCAGCGTCAAGATCGCCTGCCTCAAACGCTTTGATGCCATCCCGGTTCATGCTGCGTGCTTCCAGTTTCTGACGGAAGCCAACGGGCTCGTCCAGAAGGTTTTCAATTTTCTGCAAGGTGTCCGGGTCGTTATCAAATCGTGAGGCCAGATCGCCGAGGATTCTTTTGGCCTGATCTTCCCGGCCCATCCGGAACAGGGTTTTTGCGAAATCCAGCCCCATATCGGCCGGGAGTTCCTCCAGGCTTTCGAGCTCCGAGCTGACCGCGGTAAGAATCTTCTCGGCCTCCCGGTGGCGGCCCTGGCCGGCATGGAGACGGCACTGCACGATCCGGCTTTTGAGCCCGATGGTTTCATCGTTGTCGAAGCGTTTCTCCATTTTCGTAAGCACAGAGAGGGCTTCTGACGAGCGCGCCGCGCCTTCTTCGTCCAGGTCGCCCTCGCTCAGATCGGACAGGCTCTGGGCGAGCGACAGGTAATGCTCTGCATTGTCGTGTATGGAATAGGTGCCCAGAGACACCGTCTGTCGCCACGCCTGGGAGGCGGTGTCAATATCCTGGTTTGCGCCGGCCAGTTCAGCGAGATGCTTCTGGCGGAGCAGAGCGTTGGGGGAATGTTCAGCCGCTTTCTCAAGAACCTGTTGGGCCTGGGCCGATCGTCCCTGTTTCTGAAGGCCTTCGGCCAGCAGGTCGTAGGCTTCCATATAGTCAGGGTGTTTTTCAATCAGAGCCTTGAGGCCGTCGACGGCCTGATCAAAGTTCCGGTTGGCCAGCAACACCTTGCACCGGCCTAGCCGGGCCCAGGACAGCTCCCGCTGATTCAGAACATCATCGTAGACTTTCTGGGCATGGGCCAGGTCGCCGACCATGAAGTAGAGTTCTCCGAGTGTCTTCATCAGCCAGGTTTTGTAGCGCGGCTGTTTGGGCAGCGTTTGCAGGCAAAGACTGATGGCTTCCGGGTAGTTTTCCCGGTCGATCTCCCGGGTGATGGGGAGCAGGGCGTTGCGCTGTTTGATCAGGCTGCCCAGACGTTGCTCCAGCATGGCACGGTTAATGGGCTTTGTCAGATAGCCGTCAGGCTGATATTCCCGTGCCCCCATGACCATTTCCTTGGAGGTTTCCGCGGTTACCATCAGGAACAGCGATGAGCGTTTGAGGAGTTTCTTGTGCCTCAGCTCTTCCAGTACGTGCTGGCCGTTTTTGCCTTCCCCCAGGTTGTAATCGCACAGCACGACATCGACGTGATTGTAGGTACAGTACTGGATGGCGGGCGTGGCGTGAGCAACCAGTTCAATCTTGTCGGCACCACAACTGCGGAGCATCTGCCGCATGGATAGCCGAAAGTTCTCGAAATCGTCGACAACAAGAAAAGTAAGCTTGCCAAACGGATTTACTGCGTCTTTCCGGTCGGATGGATTCATGGCCGCTTCTGTTTAAGTAGTTTGTTTACGAGCGCTCGCAGGGCTGCAGGCTTCACTGGCTTGTACAGTACCTGGTAGCTCCGGTTGCCTGCGTCGTCACGTACCTCCGGCGCCATATAGCCGGTAATGAGGATGCCGGGAATGTCGCTTCCCAGATGTTCCCTTATGCTGTCCATGGCATCCAGTCCATTGCGGTTATCATCCAGCTGATAATCAGCAAGTATAATATCGGGCCTGCGTCCGTCCAGTTTGTCCAGCGCATCGTCCAGGCTTTCGGCGGCAGTGACATCACACTGCCAGTTGCCCAGCAACGCGACCATGCCTTGCAGAATGGCTGCGTCATTGTCGATGCACAGAACGTGAAGGCCCCCGAGATTGGATACCCGTCTTGAACTGCTGCCGCTTTTCTGCGAATCCAGCCGGCTTTGATCGGCCGGGGCGACCGGAACCGTGATCCCGAATACGCTGCCTTTGCCCTGGATGGAGTGCACGGTGACGGGGTGGTTAAGCATGCCGCTGATACGATCAACAATGGCCAGGCCAAGCCCCAGCCCCTTCTTGTCGCGACCATGCTGGAATCGGCGAAACTCCTCAAAGATGTGATTAAGCTGGTCATCTGACATACCCGGTCCGGTGTCCCAGACTTCAATGCGCAGATAGCCTTTCAGGCGTCGGCAGCCCATCAGAATCTTGCCGCTTGCGGTGTAGCGGATGGCATTGGAAAGGAAGTTCTGTACCACACGACGCAGAAGTTTCGCATCGGAACGGACCCAGGCGGTACTGGGGACTACATGCAGTTCCAGCCCCTGATCCTTGGCGATGGCTGAAAACTCGGTGGCCAGATGCCTGAGCAGCTCGTTGACTGGAAACACGCCGATATCCGGCTCAAGTGCCCCGGCATCAAGCTTTGAAATGTCCAGCAGTGTACTGATGATCTCCTCAGCCGCGCCCAGCGAGCTGTCGATGTGGTCTACCAGATCCCGGGTTTCGCCCTCGTTCACTTTGCCGGACAACGCGGAGGTAAAGAGTCTTGCTGCGTTCAGGGGTTGCAGCAGGTCGTGGCTTGCAGAGGCAAGGAAGCGGGTTTTACTCTGGTTCGCCTGCTCGGCTACCGACTTGGCCTTGAGCATCTGCTCATTGATCACCTGCAGTTCCTGGGTGCGCTCCCGGACCCTTTGCTCCAGATAGATGTTGGTTTCCTTCAGGGCCTGCTCGGTCCTGCGCATGGCGGTAATGTCCTGGAATGTGGTGACATAGCCGCCGCCTGGAATCGGACTGCCATCCACCCGGACCACCGTGCCATCGGGCCGCTGACGCTCGTAAGACATGGGTTTGCCTTCGCGCATGCTGTTGCAGCGGTTCTCGACGATGTCGTCAATTCGCCGGGCAGACAGGTTGGCGTTGGTGAGGTTGTAGCGCATCAGGTCTTCAACCGGCCGGCCAACCCGCACAAACCCCTTGGGATAGTTGAACAGTTCAAGATAACGATGGTTCCAGACGACAAGTTGCTGCTGATGGTTGACCACGGACACGCCCAGGCTGATGTTCTCGATGGCAGACTGCAGTAACTCTCGGCTGAAGGTCATGGCCTGGGAGGCTTCATCGACAATGCTGACCACGTCCTCAATCTGCATATCGCGGCCAGTCAGGGTCGACTCCAGAACCACGCGGGCGGTGGAGGCTCCAATCACCGATGCCAGCTGGCGCTCTATGTACTTCATCAGGTGGGTGGAAGCTGGCCGCTGAGGATAGAGCCGGATGGCATTACGTCGTTCGTAGTTCATGAAAATGCTTTCGGAACGTTCTTCCCCCATGAACCGGTCGGTCAGGGCCTGCAGGTCGGAGGTAAGAATCTCACCCTGCCAGCTCTGGTGCTGGGCATTCTCGGCTTTGGGCTGCGCATCGTGGAAGAACGCGGCAATCTGAATCTTCTCCCGAATACGTTGCCGGGTAATCAGGGAGAGCAGAATATAGGCCCCGGTGTTTACCCCCAGACTCCAAAGAATGCCATGGCTAATCTGATCCAGGTCGGAACCGAACAGGGCCGTTGGTCGGGTCCAGTTCCAGCCAAACAGGCCGTGCTCAATCAGGGTATCCGCAACCCACCCGGTGGACACCAGCGCGGGCAACAGCAAGGTGTAACACCACATCAGGAAGCCCAGCCCAAGGCCCCAGGCAGCTCCGGTGAAGTTACCCTGGCGCCAGAGAATACCGCCTACGAGCGCGGGACCAAACTGGGCCGCTGCGGCAAAGGACAGTAAGCCAAACGCCGTCAGGCTGTAGTCTTCGCCAGCCATGCGGTAGAAGCCGTAGGCGGTCAGCAGTACTACAAAGATGGCAACCCGCCGGATCGTCAGCAGCAGGAAGCTGAGATCAGTTCGTCGGTTCATGCCTGGTCGGAAGAACTTGAGCAGGCCTGGCATGATGATTTCATTACTCACCATGGTGGCTATGGCGACGGAACAGACAATCACCATGGCGGCCGCCGCTGATCCACCGCCCAGAAACGCCAGTACGGCAAGCCAGTGTTCCCCTGCCATGATCGGCAGTTGCAGGATGACGATGTCCGGATCGCTGCCCGCCAGGTGAGTGCTCAACAGTCCGGCTGCGGCAATGGGAATGACGAATGCGCTGGCGATGATCAGATAGATCGGCATCGCCCAGCGAGCGACCTCAAAATCCCGGTGATCGGTGTTCTCCACCACCATCACGTGAAATTGCCGTGGCAGGCAGATGATGGCCAGCATGGCAACCAGCGTCTGTGTGAGGAACGCAGGGGCTTCCAGCGACTCTGTGGTAAGCGTGCCCATCAGGTCAGCTTCGCGGACTCGGGTAAACAGGTCCCCGAAGCCATCGTACAGCCCGTAGCCAACAAACAGCCCCACCGCCACAAAGGCGATGAGCTTGATCAGTGATTCAAAGGCAACGGCCTGGATCATGCCCCGATGATGTTCTGTGGACTCCAGGTGCCGGGTTCCGAACAGCACGGTAAAGACCGCCAGAGCCAGGGTGATGTACCAGGCAGAGTCGTTCCAGGCCGCAGTACTCAACTCCTGATAACTGTCACCAGTGCCCGAAAGGACATTAAACCCCAGGGCAATGGCTTTGAGCTGAAGGGCAATGTAGGGAACGCTGCCGATCAGGGCAAAGATGGCCACCATGGCCGCCAGCACCTGGGATTTGCCGTAACGCGAGGCAATAAAGTCGGCAATGGAGGTGCTGTTGTTGCGTTTACTGATGTAGATGATGCGCCGGAGCAGCGGCGCAAAGAAAATGAATACCAGTAACGGGCCCAAGTAGATGGGGAGAAACGCCAGACCTTCCTGGGTGGCCCGACCAACTGCGCCATAGAAGGTCCATGACGTGAAATAGACGGCCAGGGACAAACCGTAAATATGGGTTCTGGCCAGACGGCGCTTGTAGAGCCCCGGGTGCCGGTCACCTGCCCAGGCGATCAGGAACAGCAGTGAAATGTAAGTGATCGATATAAGGACAAGCAGCCAGGCGCTAATCATGGGGTCTTGTTATCCGCTCCTGTGGTCTCAGCTTCTGCAAATGATGGTATAGAGTGGATCGTCACTCTCCAGCAACTTCATGTTATCTACTCTCGGCGCCCCGTCGGAACCCAGTGGTACCAGCTCCCGGCTGCCACAGTGAATGAGATGAATCCGGTGCGAAACCGCATCGGTGACCGTCTGCTCGAAACGATAAAGGGTGAAGCGAACAATGTTCTGATCACCGGTATCACGGCTGATACTTTCCTTGTCGACCGCAGAGAATGAGGTCACGTAGGGAAACATAAAGGTCCAGGGGCGAAAGAAAATTCTCTCCTGTTCGGTGGCCACAACCACAGCTTCTTCCGGCAGCATGGCTCGTTTGTGGTCATACCAGGTGTATTCTCCATAGATCAGATAACCCAGCATGCCCGCACCGGCAAAGACCGGAATCAGCCACTTCGGGGCTTTTTTGGCGGTGGCCGCGCGAATACCCATGGCAATGCCAGCGGCACCAAGACCGCAAAAAACGGTGGCTACAAAAGTCCAGAACATACAACGGTTTCCTCAAAAAAGAACGGGCTCCCTCACTGAGGAAGCCCGTTCGGTTTCAACCTGTCATCAGGTGCGATGAATCAGATTGTCTTTCGCTTCAGTGATCCTGGGCAGTACCGGCACCACGCGGGTAGCGGACGCTTTCAACCAGTTCCTGAATTTCAACGGGCGGCTCTGCAGTCACCTTGGATACTGCGAAGGCTACCGCAAAGTTGACGATCGCACCAATGGCACCGATAGACAGCGGGGAAATACCCAGCACCCAGTTCTCGGGAGTGTCTGCCAGATTGTTGGTGCCCGGGATGAAGAACCAGCCTTTGTACACGAAGATGTACACCAGAGTGAAGATCAGGCCGGACAGCATGCCCAGAGTCGCACCCACGTTGTTTACGCGTTTGGAGAAGATACCCATCATCAGTGCCGGGAACAGCGAGGCAGCCGCAATACCGAAGGCAAGGGCAACCACCTGAGCCGCGAACCCTGGCGGGTTTGCACCGAGATAGGTGGCGACCACAATGGCAACGGCCATGGATATCCGGGCAGCCATCAGTTCGCCCTTATCACTGATACTGGGGTTGAATCGTCCCTTGATAAGGTCGTGACTCACCGCCGAGGAAATCGCCAGCAGCAGGCCGGCGGCTGTCGACAGCGCGGCTGCAAGACCACCGGCTGCGATCAGGCCAATGACCCAGCCTGGCAGGTTGGCGATTTCGGGGTTGGCCAGTACCAGGATGTCACGGTTAACCACCAGTTCGTTGCCGTTCCAGCCGCGGGCCTGGGCTTCAGCTTCAAACGCAGGTACGTCGTTGTAAAGCTGGATACGGCCGTCTTCGTTTTTGTCGGTAAACTGAATCAGACCCGTTACTTCCCATTCCTTGACCCAGTTCGGGCGCTCATCATATTCGATGGGAGCGGCCTGGGTTCCGTCCGGGTAGATAGTGGTCATCAGGTTCAGGCGAGCCATGGAAGCGACAGCAGGAGCCGTCAGGTACAGCAGGGCAATGAAGACCAGAGCCCAGCCGCCAGACCAGCGCGCGTCAGCCACCTTGGGCACAGTGAAGAAACGAATGATAACGTGTGGCAGACCGGCAGTACCGATCATCAGGGACAGTGTGAACAGAACCATGTTCAGTTTGTTGTCCACATCAGCGGTATACTCGTTGAAACCGAGATCAGTGATGACCTGGTTCAGCTTCTCAAGCAGCGGCAAGCCAGAGTCGGTATGGGTAGAGAACATGCCCAGGCCCGGAATCGGGTTGCCTGTCAGTTGAATGGAAATGAACACGGCGGGAATCGTGTAAGCGACAATCAGTACACAGTACTGGGCTACCTGAGTGTAGGTAATGCCTTTCATGCCACCGAGTACCGCATAGACGAATACAACAACCGCTGCGATGATCAGACCGGTGGTGGCATCCACTTCCAGGAAGCGGGAGAAGGCCACACCAGCGCCAGCCATCTGGCCGATAACGTAGGTTACCGAGGCAACGATCAGACAGATAACGGCTACCAGTCGCGCGTTTGCGCTGTAGTATCGATCCCCGATGAACTCAGGAACCGTAAACTTACCGAACTTCCTCAGGTAAGGAGCCAGCAGCATGGCCAACAGGACGTAGCCACCGGTCCAGCCCATAAGGAACGTGGAGTTGGCATAGCCACCGGCCGCGATCAGACCAGCCATGGAGATAAACGAAGCGGCAGACATCCAGTCAGCACCGATTGCGGCGCCGTTGGTGATAGGATGCACACCACCGCCCGCAACGTAGAAATCGCTGGTACTGCCGGCCTTGGCCCAGACAGCGATGGCGATGTAGAGGAGGAACGAGCCCCCTACGAACATAATGTTGATTGCAAATTGGCTCATTTGTCCTTACTCCTCATGCACGCCGAATTTTTCGTCGATCTTGTTCATGCGCCATGCATAGTGAAAGATCAGAACAATGAAGGTAAGGATGGAGCCTTGCTGGGCAAACCAGAAGCCCAGATCGGTGCCGCCTACGGGGATTCCCGCCAGCATCGGGCGTAACAGAATAGCGAAGCCGTAAGATACCAGGGCCCAGATAATCAGGCTCCCGAATATCAGGCGTAGATTCGCCTTCCAGTAGTTTTCAGCGTCGTAGCTATGACCTGACATACAATCACTCCTGTATTGTTGTTGTGGAGATTGGGTGTTTTTTTGGTGAGGTGTTGCGGATAGAGAATTTATTATTCATGTAGTACTTCTCCGACTTGTTGTCTCCTCCGACTTTACCGGTCAATGGATTTATGGATATTGGCAAATGGTCTAACTCTCAGTAACTTGCCTTGTATTTGGTCAAGGACATCGCCAGTAGATCCTGTTCCGCTAATAGCGGTGCATATGCTGTAAACGGCGTTGATAATGCAGCTTTTCACTGAGTTCTTTGAGAGTTTTGACGTCGTTTTTCCGGGCTTTATTGAGGGCTATCAGTGCCAGTTCTGCGGTAACCAGCGCGTCGGCTGCGGCGTGATGGCGTTCACTGATTTCCAGGCCAAATACATCCGCCCAGTCGTCCAGGCCGCGCCCTTTGATCGTTGCTTTCGGGAAGAACGCCGGCATCAGCTCGGCAACATCCATCCAGACGTGGGGCAGGGTGTAGCCCAACTGGCTTTTCAGCGTCTTTTCGAGGAACTTCTGGTCGAAGGCGGAGTGGTAGGCAAGTATCGGGTCGCCGTTCATCCATTCCAGAAGGTAGAGCAGTGCATCCTGGGTTTCGTAGCCCTGAGTCAGGGCTTCTGGGCCGATGCCATGGATCAGCACGGTTTCCCGAATGTCCAGTTCAGGGCGACGCAGTATCAGGTCAAACTGGTCATTGAGGTGGATGACACCACCTTCGATGGCAACCGCTCCGATGGCAATCACTTCATCTTTGGACGCGTTCAGGCCGGTGGTCTCAAGGTCAAGAACAATCAGCCGGCTCCGGGACAAGGGCTGGTCGCCAACCGTTTTCGGGCTGGGCAGATTGGCGGCATCGTGATCGCCGACTGTTCCGCCGCGTCTTCTGGCCAGCCACTGTTTGATGTATTCCAGCATGTTCTGTGCGCAGACCTATAGTTGATACGTAACTTCGAGTTTCTGCTGGAGCCGCTGGGCCTGGCGGAAAGACTCGCGAAGTATGCGCCGGTCCAGAGGATTCAGGTCGTCTGGATCGATGTAATTGGTCAGCTCCTCGCCCCGGTCGAGCATCTCCTGATGAGCACGCATACGGATGGCCTGAATCAGGCTGTAGGCTTCCTTCCAGGCGTTGGCGTCCTTGGCGTCAAAGATGTCTTTTCTGGCCAGGGCGTCAATGCGCTCCAGGGTATTGGCGGCTTCCACCCCATGGGCCAGTGCGAACACCCTTACGGATTCCACAAATGGCGCCAGGCCCTGACGTTTCAGATCCAGCGAGTGTTTCTTCTCGTCGTTCAGATAGCGGAAGTTCCGGAACATGGTCAGGGGCGGTTTTCTCTGCAGCGCGTTGCCAGCGAGCATTTTCTGGAACAGGGCGTTCTTGCGGATGCGTTGGAGCACCTTCTCCAGCAGACGATGGAGTGGCTCAGTGGGGCCGAAGACCGCTCTCATATCCAGGAATATCGACGAGTAGACCAGGTTCTGGGGGGTTGAGGCATCAATAAAGCGGATAAACCAGTCGTCCCATTCCCGGTCACTCAGGCAGAGTTTGGGGTTGCTGGCCATAATGTTGCCTTTGCACAGGGTGAACCCGCACTCCGCCAGTTCGTCGTTGACCTTGCGGGCAAAGGGCAGCAGTTTCTCACGCACCTGGTCTTCGGTCATGCCCTCTGGTGTCTCGAACAAAATGCCGTTGTCCTGGTCGGTCAGCAGGGTTTGCTCCTGGCGGCCTTCACTGCCAAAGGTAAGCCAGGTAAACGGAATGCCAGGGTCGTTTTTCTTGAGGTTAAGTTCGAGTACCCTGCGCACGGTGACATCGTTCAGGGTGGTAATGATCTTCACCACCTGGCCCGAATCCGCGCCGTGGGCCAGCATGGCGTCGACCAGCCTTGAGACATCGGAGCGAAGGCTGACCAGGGTGCGCAAGTGGGTGGCAGTGCCAATGGTTCGAGCCAGGTTCACCAGGTCTACCCGCTGAAGAGAAAACAGATCCCGCTCGGATACCACGCCAATCAGGCGGTCCTCTTCGTCGACCACACACAGATGGGCAAAGTGGTGTTCCGCCATCAGCATTGCCGCCTCAAAGGCGTCCGCTGTGGCGGGCAGGCGACAGGGATTGCCTGTCATCACCTGACGAATGGGCGTGTCGAGGGGGCCCTTTTCCTCAGCGATCATGGTGCGCAGGTCGCGCAGCGTGAAGATGCCGGTGGGATGGCGATTGTCATCGGTGATGATGATACTGCCCACATTATTCTCGTGCATCCGGGCTACGGCCTTGCGAACCGGCAGATCCGGCGAGCAGACAATCGGGTTGCGCAGCGCGTAGCGCTCCAGGGGGGTGTCGAGGCTGTTGCTGGAGCCAATGGAAGCCATGGCCTTGGACTGGATGCGCTGATTGACCTGGTCCAGCAGGCTGCTCACGCCCCGCAGACAGAAATCGCGAAAGGATTCGCTTTCGGAAAACAGGGTGATGAAGGCGTTCTGTTCAATACTGAGGCAGAAGGTATCGCCGGAAGCCCTGTGTAGCGTTCGGGTCGGGCGCTCGCCAATCAGTGCCGCAAGCGGAAAGCACTCACCCTGGCTGATTTCAAAGGTGGTTTCTGCCCGGTCTTCTTTTTCATTGTGGCGCTCACCCCGGATACGTCCCTGCTTGACCACATAAAACCGCTTGACCACTCCATCGTCGGGCGAGAGCACTTCGTCGCCATCGGCGTAAAACCTCAGGGTCGCATGCTCAGCAAAATGGGCCAGATGGGTGTCGTCCATGCTGGAGAACGGGGCATGTTCCCTCAGGAATGACATAATCGCTCGGGTGTTCTGAGGGCGGGTAGTGTCCTGATTTGCTGCGGCCATATCGTGATCCGTAAGCTTGGGAGCCAGGTACGGGGAGCTCCGTCATTATTATTCTCCGCTTGCAGTGTAGTTCAGCGGAACCCGGAGGGGCTCTACGATTTTCGTCGCAGAGCTTTTCTTTATGGTAGACCGGTGCGGTGATAGAGTTCTGATACTCGTCAAACCGGAATCAGTTAGTGTCATGACCAGTAAAGATGAACGCCTTGCCTTCCTCGAAGAAATGAAGGATGTGCAGCGGATACGCAAACCCAATCGGGCCGAAGTATCGGTGCCCAAGGAGCTGACGCCCGGGCACCTTGAACGCCAGAGGGCGGCGGTTGAAAAGCCGGTGCGAGACCTGAACCCACTGACGTCCGATATGGTAGAGCCGCTAACGGCACACGACATTCTCAGCTGGCAGCGCCCAGGCGTGCAGCATGGGGTTTTCCGCAAGCTGCGTCTTGGCCAGTACCCGATCGAGGCCCGGCTGGATCTGCATCGCATGACGGTGGAGGAAGCCCGCCGGGAAGTGTTCGGTTTTATCAACGACTGCGTACATTACGGTTTGCGCTCGGTGATCATCCTGCACGGCAAGGGAGAACGCAATCCCGATGGCATCGCCCAGCTCAAGAGCTACCTGGCGAAGTGGTTGCCAGAGCTGAACAACGTTCTGGCTTTCCATTCGGCAAAGAAACACCACGGTGGCACCGGCGCGGTTTACGTAATGGTCAGGAAAAACGATCGGGAAAAACAGCATAATCGGGAGATCCATGGTTCCAGATAAGGAATCGTCTGGATCATTCGCTACGACGGAAACACGGATTCGGGAGAATTAAGATGCGTTTGATTTTAGTGGCTTTGATTTCTGTACTGACATTGGCCGGCTGTAAAGACCGGGTAATCTGGAACGACAATGGCAAAGTGGAAAGTGCCACCCAGAACCGTGAAGTCTGGGATTCCAACGGCAAGCTGGAAACCGGTGAGCGCAAGATTTGGGTAAACAAGGATGGCGAAGACGTCGTCAAGTAAAGGCGTGGCGGTAAAACGCGCCGAACCAGCCAAAACAATAACATGATGAGGAGCACGGAATGGCTTTCACGCTGACTGTGAACGGCCGCCAGCATTCGCTGGATGTCGAGCCGGATACCCCGTTGTTATGGGTGCTGCGGGATGAACTGGGGCTGAAAGGGACCAAGTTTGGCTGCGGTGCAGGCCTTTGTGGCGCATGCACCGTGCACCTGAACGGTCAACCCGCCCGTTCCTGCTCTACACCGGTGGAGATGGCCGAAGGTGCCGAAATCACCACCATCGAAGGCCTGTCCGCTGACGGCGAGTTGCATCCGTTACAGAAAGCCTGGGTGGAGCAGGGGGTGCCCCAGTGTGGCTATTGCCAGTCTGGTCAGATCATGACGGCCGCCCACCTGCTGGCCAACAACCCCTCTCCGGATCGCGAACAGATCGTCACCGCCATGACCGGCAACCTGTGCCGCTGCGGCACCTATCCTCGCATTGTGGCGGCGGTTGAGTCCGTTGCCGGTGGCGTGGGCCAGTACCAGCCGGCCGGGGAGGGCGCGTAATATGGCGATGAATCGACGGGATTTCCTGAAGGTCAGCACCTCGGCTTCCGGTGGACTGCTATTGGCGCTGAATCTGCCTGGTTGTGCCTCCGTGCAAACCGGCTATGAGCCTGAAACCGGGGAATGGAAACCGAACGCCTGGTTGGAACTCACCCGGGACAACGACATTATTTTCACCCTGGATCGGGTTGAGATGGGCCAGGGCACCTACACCGGCCTTACCACTTTGATAGCGGAGGAGCTGGATGTAGCGCCGGAGGCCATTCGCGTGGAATTTGCCCCGGTTGCTCCGGAGTACCGTAACCCGTTGTTCGGGCTCCAGCTTACCGGTGGCAGCACCAGTGTCGCCTCCAGTTGGCAGCCCCTGCGGGAGGCCGGAGCTTCGGCGCGACTGATGCTGGTGATGGCCGCCGCCCGGGTTTGGCGGGTCGAGCCGGGACAATGCAAAACGGAGGGCGGGTACGTACGCCACCCCAACGGCCTGGATTCCATGCCCTATGGCAAACTGGTGGAGTTGGCGGACAAAGAGGTGATTCGTGGTGATGTGCCACTGAAACCCCGCTCCCAGTGGAAATACATCGGCCGACAGGCCGGAAGGCTGGATGCCGAGGCCAAGTCCACCGGCCAGGCGATGTACGGGATAGACGTAGAGCTGCCGGATATGGTCTATGCCGTTATGACCCGGAGCCCCCGCTATGGCGGACTGGCGGTCAGTTTCAACCGCGATCAGGTTCGGGCCATGCCGGGCGTGCTTGATGCCTTCATCACCGAGCGCGGTGTGGCCGTAGTGGCAGATCGCTACTGGCGAGCCCGGAAGGCTCAGGAAGCGCTGGCGGTTGAGTGGGATTTTTCCGAGGCCGTCGGGTTATCCAATCCGGACGTGTTCAAACACTATCGTCAGGCCGCCGGTGACGATCCCGGCGAGGACGAACGGGTGGACGGTGCCCCCGAGGCTGTTCTGGAGAAAGCGGGTACCCTGGTGGAGGCTGAATATGAGCAGCCGTACCTGGCCCACGCCACCATGGAACCAATGAATGCGACCGCCTGGTATCGGGACGGTGGCATGGAAGTCTGGGCGCCGACCCAGGCGCCGGATCTGGGCCGCATAGCCGCCGCGCGACACACCGATCTCTCTCCGGATGACGTGACTATCCACACGACCTTTCTTGGCGGTGGCTTCGGCCGCAGGTTGACTCAGGACTACATTGAGGAAGCGGCCCTGGTCGCCTACCGGGTGAAAGTGCCGGTCAAACTGATCTGGTCCCGGGAAGAAGACACCCGCCATGGCTTTTTCCGCCCGGCCATGTTGCATCGTATGGCGGCCAGTCTGGAGGATGGGCAGTTGACGGGCTGGGATCATCAGATTGTTGGCCCGCAGATACTTGACTGGTACGTCCGGAACGCTGCACCAGCCCAGTACCCCTGGGCACCAAAATTACTGTACGGAACATTGGGCAGGGTTGGCCTGATGGTTGAAGGTATCGCAACCCCGAAAGACATTTCGGCCATTGAGGGGGCTATTGGCTATCCCTACGCGGTACCCAATGTCCGGGTTCGGCATACCCACACTGACCCGGGCGTGCCAATTACCTGGTGGCGATCCGTGGGCTATTCCCACAATGGTTTCGCGGTCGAGACCTTTATGGATGAACTCGCCAGCCAGGCCAACGAAGATCCGGTCAGTTTCCGGCTGAAACTGCTGGAGAGTGAGCCCCGTCATCGGCGGGTTCTGGAGCGGGCTGCCGAGCTGGCGGGCTGGAACCAGCCGGTGCCAGAGGGCAGGGCGCGCGGAGTGGCTTTGTTCAAGAGCTTTGGTACCTATGTTGCCCAGGTGGTGGAAGCCAGTATTGAGCAGGGCGGAATTCGCGTTCACAAGGTCACCTGCAGCGTGGACTGTGGTCAGGTGGTTAACCCGCGAATTGTCGAGGATCAGATGACCGGCGGCATTGTCTTTGGCCTGACGGCGGCGCTGAACGGGGAAATTACCCTGGACGGCGGCGAGGTGCAGCAAAGTAACTTCCACGATTATCGTCTGCTGCACATGCATCAGGTACCGGAGATGGTGGTGGATATTGTCGACAGCGAAGAGCCGCCCACCGGCGTTGGGGAACCTGGCGTCCCGCCGGTGATTCCGGCCCTGGGCAACGCCTTGTTTGCGCTGACCGGCAAGCGCCAGCGCCGTCTGCCCCTTAAAGCCTGAGCGGAATCGGTTTTACCCGGGCTGGGGTGGTTCTATAATGGCGCCAGATTCGCGCCCGGGCAGGGCTCGTACCAACCCGGAGGATGCCTGTGTTTGATGTAACCCGCTACGCCACCGCCGCCCAATCCATCGTCGAGGCCGGCCGCTTTCTCTACGACCGCGGCTGGTCGCCCGCCACCAGCAGTAATTATTCGGCCCGTATCGATGGCGACCATGTGGCGATTACGGTATCTGGCCGGCACAAGGGTCAGTTGGGCGCAGGCGACGTCATGGTGGTGGATCTTCATGGCCAGGCGGTGCAAAGCGATTGCCGCTCGTCGGCAGAAACCCTTCTGCACACGGTGATCTATCAGCTTTATTCCGAGGTTGGCGCCGTTCTGCATACCCACTCGGTCAAGGCTACCGTGCTTAGCCGCCTGATCCCGGCGGGGCAGGCACTGGAGCTTGAAGGCTATGAATTACAGAAAGCCTTCAATGGCGTGCAAACCCATGAGGGTAAGCTGATTGTTCCCGTGTTCGACAACACCCAGGATATTCCGGCACTGGCTGAGGAAACCCGGGACTGGTTTGCGCGGCACCCGGAACAGCCTGGATACCTTATCCGCGGCCATGGTCTTTACACCTGGGGCCGCACCATGGCCGATTGCCTGCGCCATATTGAAGCGTTTGAATTTCTCTTTGAATGTGAACTCGAAACCATGAGGGTACGCCGATGACCACCCTGAGCATTTTTCATCAGAACCAGCCCGAGCAGGCCCTGACGGTCGTAACAGACCCGGACGCCATCCGGAATAAACTGAGTGCCCACGGTGTGCATTTCGATCGTTGGGCAACCCGTGATCTGCCGGCCGACGCCACCGAGGAGGAGATTCTTGAGGCCTATGCCGACGAAGTGGCACGGCTCAAGCAGGATTGGGGGTTTCAGACCGCCGACGTGGTCAGCCTGACTGCGGATCACCCCCAGAAAGACGCGTTCCGCCAGAAATTTCTGGATGAGCACACCCACAGCGAGGACGAAGTGCGCTTCTTCGTTCGTGGTCAGGGGTTGTTTTACCTGCACTTCGGTGACCAGGTATACGCGCTGCTGTGCGAGAAGAATGACCTGATCAGTGTGCCTGACGGCACCCGGCACTGGTTTGATATGGGGCCGGAGCCTGAGTTCACCTGTATCCGGTTATTCAGCAACCCGGAAGGCTGGGTTGCGAGCTTTACCGGTGAGGATATCGCTTCCCGGCTGCCACGTTATGAGAGCCTGGCGGGAGGGGCCTGATGATTCGAGTGATCCTGACGGACATCGAGGGCACCACCAGTTCGATCTCCTTCGTACACGATGTCCTGTTTCCCTACGCCAGCGAGCACTTGCCGGAGTTTATCCGGGCCAACCATCACACCTTGCCGGCGGTGGCGGAACAGCTGGCTCGGGTGGCAGAGATCAGCGGTACCGACCGGAAAGATATCGATGGCCTCATCAATGTGCTGCAAGAGTGGATTGCCGAAGACCGCAAGGAGGGGGCGCTAAAGGCGCTGCAGGGCATGGTCTGGGAGCAGGGATACCACAGCGGTGAACTGAAAGGCCATATCTATCCGGATGCCGCGGATTATCTCAAGCGCTGGCATGATCGGGGCCTGAGACTGTTCGTATATTCCTCCGGGTCCGTCAAGGCCCAGAAGCTGATCTTCGGTCATAGCAATGAAGGCGACTTCACGGTTTTCTTCTCTGGTTATTTCGACACGGCCGTCGGGGGCAAAAAGGAGTCCCAGTCCTATCGCAACATTCTTGCGGAGCTGGGGGTAGACGCGGGCACAGTGCTGTTTCTGTCCGATGTTGAGGAAGAGCTGCGTGCCGCCGAGGAAGCCGGCCTGAAAACTGCCTGGCTGGTACGAGAGGGCGAACTGCCGGATACCGCTCGGGTCGTGGCCACGGATTTTTCGGAGGTTGATGCGCTGTTGCGCAAACGATAGGAGGTGATTCATGCCCGGGCGCCGCTGGTATTCATGGCTGTTACCGGCTGTGTGTGCACTGAGCCTGTTCGGGTGCAATCCCTTTTCAGACGCTGAATCCCTCACCGATGAGTACCTGGAACGTTTGGCCCGGGTACTCGATACCGCGCCCGTTCCCAGGGCCGAGCTGCCCGCCGCCTCCATTCCACCCAGGCGGAGAGAGCGGATACTTGCCCTGCCGGAGCTGGATCTGGGCATGCTGGATTTTCTGTCGCTTTACGGCTGCGAGCTCCAGTATGTGGTGGGCGAACGCAATTCCGTGATGGGCAAGGTGATGCAGCCCATCAATCAGTTACGCTATGAGATTCGTTTTATCCGAGCTGCGGAGGCCTGTCTGCCCCAGGTAGACGACGAGGAACTCACAGACGCTCTGGAATCCGCCATTGAAAGCAAACGGGACAGTCTGCCGCTGGCGGTCTGGAATGCCACCTGGGGGACCGAAGAGGTGGAGCGCCAGTTTACCCTGTCCAAAGGCTATTATCCGGTGGCGGAAGCGGGTAATCCCGCGTCGGATCTGGTCCGGGATCTGCAGCAGTTGAACCGCCAGGTGGAAGCCATACTGGCTCAGAAGCTCGAGATCTCCCTGGAGAACCTCGGCCAAGTTCATCAGCGCTGGCAGGCGGATGTGCTGGCGGGCCAGACTATTAACAGCGCGCGCTTGCTGATCAGCACCCTGAATGCCGGCACCGAGCTGCTCGGCACTCGATTGGAGGGCAGGCCGCTGTGTCTCAACGGCCAGCCCAATAACCAGTCGGAAATTGTTCAGAACTTCTTCTTCAGTATCTATATCGGAAAAATCCAGCCGTACATGAGTGACGTCAGCCGGGCACGGGATTCGCTGATTGCGGGCTTTGAGGAACTCGCCAGACAGCAGCAAGCCGTGATGCCAGAGAGTTTTACGCCCTGGTACCAGCGTCATCTGGCGGCCGATACCCGGAATAGCCTTTGGCAGGAACTGGATCAGGCCATGATGCGGCATACCCGGCACTGGCAGGATCTGTTGGGGCAGTGCGGGCTTCGTCCGGGCGCCTGATGGTCCGTTTTACTCAACGTTGGCTTTCCGGCGTTACCCTCAGAATTTCCTCCACCGTGGTCAGTCCCGCGGCCACTTTCTGGGCGCCATTGAGCCGCAGTGACTTCATGCCTTCTTTGTAGGCATCCAGCCGAAGCTGTTCCAGCTCGCAGTGATCGGTGATCTGGCGGGTGAGTTTGTCTGACAGTGCCATAATCTCGTATACCCCGGCTCGGCCCATGTAACCGGTGTTCCGGCATTCCAGGCAGCCGACCGGCTGGTAGAACTGCCGGGGCAGCAGTGCCTTCCACGGCCGGGTCAGCGTCTGCCAGGCGTGAGCATCCGACTCCCCGGGCTGCTTGCAGTGCGGGCAGAGCGTACGCGCCAGTCGCTGGGCCATCACGCCGAGTACCGTGGCCCGGATCAGATAGGGCGGAATGCCCAGCTCCATCAGGCGGGTGATGGCGCTGGGGGCGTCGTTGGTATGCAGTGTTGAGAGAACCAGGTGCCCGGTTAGCGCTGCCTGCACTGCCATTTCAGCCGTTTCCAGATCCCGGATCTCACCGATCATGATGATGTCCGGGTCCTGCCGCAGCAGAGCACGCACACCGTGGGCAAAGGTCAGGTCGATATTGGTTTGCACCTGCATCTGGTTGAATGCGGGCTCCACCATCTCGATCGGATCCTCAATGGTGCAGATGTTGAGCTCCGGAGATGCCAGTTGTTTGAGCGTGGAATACAGCGTGGTGGTTTTACCGGAACCGGTGGGCCCGGTTACCAGCACGATACCGTGGGGCCGCGAGGTCATGGTTTGCCAGCGTTCCCGGTCTTCCTTGCTGAAGCCCAGTTGCTCGAAGGATTTGAGCAGTACCTCCGGGTCAAAAATCCGCATCACCATTTTTTCGCCGAACGCCGTTGGCATGGTGGCCAGGCGCAGCTCCACTTCGCTGTTGTCGGGTTTGCGGGTTTTGATGCGGCCGTCCTGGGGCCGACGTTTTTCGGCCACGTTCAGGCGCCCGAGGATTTTCAGGCGGCTGGTCACGGCCACGCCAACGTGTTCCGGGAATTCGTAGACATTGTGCAGCACACCGTCGATCCGGAACCGCACCTGGGTAACCGTGCGGCGGGGCTCTATGTGAATGTCCGAGGCCCGTTGCTCGAAGGCATATTGCAGCAGCCAGTCAACAATTTTGACTACATGCTGGTCGTTGGCGTCCGGATTCTCGCTGGCGCCGAGGTCCAGCAACTGTTCGAAATTCTGATTGCCGGTGCCGCTTGACGACTGGCCGCCACTGGCTTTGCTGACCGAGCTTGCCAGTTGATAGAACTCGACGGTGTAACGGCGGATATCCTCTGGATTGGCGACCACCCGGCGAATGTCCTTGCGTACCGCCTGGCGGAGGTTGCTTTCCCATTCCCGCTTGAAAGGTTCGGTGCTGGCAATCACGACTTCATCCGGGGTGATCTCCACCGCGAGAATGCCATGGCGCTGGGCGAAGGCGTAGGACATCACCCGCGCGATGGCCGGCGTGTCGATCTTGAGCGGATCGATATGGTAGTAGTCCTGTCCACCCCAACGGGCAAGCCAATGGGTCAACCGCTCCAGATCAAGAGTTCGGCCGTCCCGCTGGCTGGTCAGTGCGGCAATTGCCACCAGCTCGAGAGGATGTCGTTGTGGCGTATGGCCGGCACCCGAGGCGGCACCGAGATTGGCCGTCAGTACTTTTTCAGCATCTCGCTGGGCGATCTCGCCGCTTTCCACCAGCGCTGAACAGATGTCCCTCAGGGTCAGGGTCTGGCGATGCGGCGGTGCCGGCATGGTCACGATGTCATTCGCCATCTATGTGCCTCCGGGAGCCAGCAACATCAGTTTGCAACCGGTCGATTGACCTTGAGATGCACCATGGCAACGGTAAACAACAGGAACGTCAGGATAGTCAGTGTCACAGGACCGGCGGCGCCCTCCGACAGCCAGGCTGAAACCACGGCCTGAGTGAAGTAGAAAATCACCACAAACGCCAGCCAGATATAACCCCGATTGTGACCCCGGAAAACCGGTACCGCGAACGCTAGCAGCGGCAGGAGTTTGACGGTCAGCATCAGGGGTATGGAAACACCCTCCACCGGTGCGGGCCAGAACGTAGTGACCAGCAGGGTGGCGAGCACGGCGAGGTAAAGGGCGATGGTCAGGCGTGCGGTATTTCTGGCTTTGTCGTTGTGGAGCATGGAGCAGTCCGCATTAAGGGTTGTTTGAAAGTTTGGTCCAGTTTAGTTGGCCAGTTTCAGGGCCAGTCTGGCGAGGCGTTCACCGAAGGCCTGGCACAGGGTTTTCTCATGGTCACTCAGGGCCTGCTGTTCACCGGTGCCGGCCCAGTGGGAGGGGCCATACGGTGTGCCTCCGGTGGCGGTCTCGTTGAGCGCGCTTTCGGAATAGGGCAGGCCACACAGTACCATGCCGTGATGCAGTAACGGCATCATCATGGTCAGCAGGGTGGTTTCCTGGCCCCCGTGCAGGCTGCCGGTGGAGGTAAAGGCGCCTGCCGGTTTGCCGGCCAGTTTGCCGTTGAGCCAGAGGTCGCCGGTGCCGTCCAGAAAGTGCTTGAGTGGCGCTGCCATGTTCCCGAAGCGGGTCGGGCTACCCATGGCCAGCCCGGCGCACTCCGCCAGGTCGGCTTTGGTGGCATAGGGGGCTCCCGCATCCGGAACCGGGGGCAGGCTGGCGGCGGTATCCGGGGAAACCGGCGGAACCGTCCGGATTCTGGCTTCTATTCCTGCCACTCTGGCAACGCCGCGGCCGATCTGTGTGGCCATCTCGGCGGTCTGTCCGTTGCGGCTGTAGTAGAGCACCAGCACATAGGGAGTTGTTTCTGTCATGGGTAGCCCTGGTAGTCAGAGAATGTCCAGTACGTTTTCTGGAGGCCGGCCGACGGCAGCCTTGCCATTGGCCAGTACAATCGGGCGCTCAATCAGCTTCGGTGTGTTTGCCATGGCACGTATCAGGGCTTCTCGGCTGAGATCCGGGTTGTCCAGCCCTTGTTCCCGGTATTCGGCTTCCTTGGTTCGCATGAGTTCCCTGGGTTCGCAACCAAGCAGATCCAGAATGTGTAGAAGTTCCTGCTCTGTCGGTGGCGTCTCAAGGTAGCGTATAATCACCGGTTCGATGCCCTTTTGCTGCAACAGTTCCAGGGTCTGGCGTGATTTTGAGCACCTGGGGTTATGGAAAATACGGGTAGCTTCTGTCATGGTCGTGGCCGTTTAACCTATTGATTGCAGACTTTTCCGGGGCGTTAGTCTAACAGGAGGATAACCCTTGCAGTACCCTCAGTCCGGGCTCTTTTGTAGTGGCGCACGTTGGCTGGCATGGCCGGTACTCATGCTGATGCTGTTGTTGGTCTCAGGTTGTGAAAAGATCGAGCTGGAACGGGCCGACGGCACCCTGGCCAACTGGAACAAGTACCGCGGCCAATGGGTACTGGTGAATTACTGGGCGGAGTGGTGCAAACCCTGCCTTGAGGAAATCCCCGAGCTGAACGAGTTGGACAAGGCTCCGGATATTGCGGTGCTTGGGGTTAATTTTGATGGCGTTACGGGTGTGCCGCTGGTTGAACTCGGCGAACGTATGGGGATTGAGTTTACCATGCTGGCCTCTGATCCGGGGCCCGGGTTCGGTTGGCAGGTGCCGATGGCGCTGCCTGCCACTTTCGTTGTGGATCCTGAAGGCACCCTGATTGAGGCCCGATTCGGGCCCCAGACCGAAGAAGACATCCGAGCACTGATTGGCGAATGACCATGGCAAACACCTTTGTACACTTGCGCGTTCACTCCGAATACTCCATGGTGGATGGCCTGGTTCGGGTCAAACCGTTGATCGGCCGGGTCGCGGAACTGGGCATGCCGGCGGTTGGCCTGACCGAACAGTCCAACATGTGCTCACTGGTACGTTTCTACAAGGCCGCCATGGGCGCGGGCGTCAAGCCCATTATCGGTGCCGATATCTGGCTGGAGAATCCGGATGAGCCCGAAACCCCGTTCCGGCTGACCTTGCTGGCCCGAGACAACGATGGTTACCTGAACCTGACGGAGATCATTTCCCAAGGCTATACCGAAGGCCAGCGCTACGGCAAGCCGATTGTCGAGAAAAGCTGGCTGGAATCCCGTGCCAAGGGCCTGATTGTGCTGTCCGGCGCCAAGATGGGGGACGTCGGCAAGGCCTTGCTGGCCGGGAAGCCGGAACTGGCCAGGGAGCGTGCAGACTATTGGCGAAACCTCTATCCCGACAGTTATTACCTGGAGTTGCAGCGCACAGGGCGGGCCGGTGATGAGGATTGTCTGCACATGAGTGTGGAGTTGGCAGCTGAGCTCGGTTTGCCGGTGGTGGCGACCAATGACGTTCACTTCCTTGAGGCGGATGATTTTGAAGCCCACGAAGCCCGGGTCTGCATCGGCGAAAGCCGGACTCTGGACGATCCCAGGCGGGATCGTCGGTTCAGCGATCAGCAATATCTGCGCAGCGCCGAGGAAATGATCGAGCTGTTCTCGGACATTCCGGAAGCTGTGGAAAACACCGTGGAAATCGCCAGGCGCTGCTCGGTGAAGGTTCGGATGGGTGAATACTTCCTGCCTAATTATCCGATCCCGGACGGCATGACCATGGACGAATATTTTCGCCATGTGTCGGAAGAAGGACTGGAAGCCCGACTGGCGAAGACCCTGAGCAAGGACGATCCGGAGTATGATCAAAAGCGTGAAGAGTACTACAAGCGCCTGAAGTTCGAGCTGGACATCATTATCCAGATGGGGTTCCCAGGCTACTTCCTGATCGTAATGGACTTCATCAAGTGGGCCAAGAACAACGGCGTGCCAGTAGGGCCAGGCCGGGGTTCCGGTGCCGGCTCGCTGGTGGCGTATGCGCTGCTGATCACGGACCTGGATCCGTTGGAATACGATCTGCTGTTCGAGCGGTTCCTGAACCCGGAGCGGGTCTCCATGCCTGACTTCGACGTCGACTTCTGCATGGAAGGCCGGGACCGCGTCATCGACTACACCGCCCAGAAATACGGCCGGGAAGCGGTTTCCCAGATTATTACCTTCGGTACCATGGCCGCCAAGGCGGTGGTCCGCGATGTGGCCCGGGTGCAGGGAAAATCCTATGGCCTGGCAGACAAACTCTCCAAACTGATCCCCTTTGAAGTGGGCATGACCCTGAACAAGGCGATCGAGCAGGAGCCCCAGCTCAAAGAATTCCTGGAGCAGGATGAAGAAGCCCAGGAAATCTGGGAGATGGCTCTGAAGCTGGAAGGCGTGTGCCGTAACGCCGGCAAGCACGCCGGGGGCGTGGTGATCGCACCCACCAAGATCACCGATTTTTCGCCGCTTTACTGTGATGACGAAGGCGGCAGTCTGGTGACCCAGTTTGACAAGGGCGATGTGGAAGACGCCGGCCTGGTGAAATTTGACTTTCTGGGCCTGCGAACCCTGACCATCATCAAATGGGCACTGAACATGATCAACCCGCGCCGGCAGCAGCGTGGGGAAGGCGAGCTCGACATCAGCGCGATTCCGCTGGACGACAAGCCCTCTTTTGACATGCTCAAGAAGGCAGAGACCACGGCGGTATTCCAGTTGGAATCTCGGGGTATGAAAGATCTTATCCGCCGCCTGCAACCGGACTCCCTGGAAGACATGATCGCCCTGGTAGCCCTGTTCCGTCCCGGTCCGCTGCAGTCCGGCATGGTGGATGACTTTATCGACCGGAAGCACGGTCGGCAGCCGTTGTCTTATCCGCATCCGGATTACCAGTATCAGGGCCTGAAGCCGGTTCTGGAGCCCACCTACGGGGTTATCCTGTACCAGGAGCAGGTCATGCAGATCGCTCAGGTGATGGCGGGCTATACCCTTGGCGGCGCCGACATGCTGCGCCGGGCCATGGGTAAGAAAAAGCCGGAAGAAATGGCCAAGCAGAAAGCCATCTTCCTGGACGGTTGTGAAAACAACGGCATCGACAAGACCCTGGCGGAAAACATCTTTGACCTGGTGGAGAAATTCGCCGGTTACGGCTTCAACAAATCCCACTCTGCCGCTTACGCGTTGGTGTCGTACCAGACCCTGTGGCTGAAAGCACACTATCCGGCCGAATTCATGGCTGCGGTTCTCACCGCCGATATGCAGAACACCGACAAGGTGGTGACGCTGGTGGAAGAGTGCCGCAATATGAAGCTGGACTTGCTGGTGCCGGACGTCAGCCGGTCCGCTTATACCTTTACCGTTAATGATCAGGGCCAGATTGTCTACGGCCTGGGCGCAATCAAGGGCCTGGGTGAAGGTCCCATCGAGAGCATTGTAGAAGCGGCCAAAGAAGGCCCTTTTCAGGATATCTTTGATTTCTGCCGCCGGGTGGATCTGAAAAAGGTCAACAAGCGGGCCATGGAAGCCCTGATTCGCTCTGGCGCCATGGATAAACTGGGCGCCGACCGTGCCAAGTTGATGGCCAGTATCGACAAGGCCATTCAGCAGGCGGATCAGCAGTCCCGCAACGATGCCGCCGGCATGGTGGACATGTTCGGAGAGATGCTTGAGGGCGGTGGCGATGATGAAGACACCTATGCAGACGTTGCCCACGTTCGGGAGTGGCCGGAGAAAGAGCGCCTGAAAGGCGAAAAGGACACTCTGGGCCTGTACCTTACCGGCCACCCCTTTGATGAATACGAACGGGAAGTGCGTCGGTTTGTCCGTTGCTCCATCGCCGATCTGAAGCCCAACAAATCGCCGCAGCGGGTAGCCGGGCTGGTGGTGGCCCAGCGCACCATGAAGACCAAGACCGGCTCTACCATGTGCTTCATTACCCTGGATGATCGCAGCGCCCGGATTGAGGCTACCCTGTTTTCCGAGGCCTTCTTCGAGAACCGGGAGTTACTGCAGTCGGACCAGGTAATTGTGGTGGAAGGACAGGTCAGTCACGATGATTATTCCGGCCAGATGAAAATGCGGGTCAGCAGCGTGATGGATGTGGCGACCGCCCGTCAGCAGTTCAGTCGGGGTATCAAACTGGCGTTGCGTTCAGAGCAGTTGCAGAATGGACTTCTGGACAAGCTGGACGATACCCTCAGGCCGTTTCGCAGTGAAGGCAGTCCGGTCTGGATTGAGTACCGCAGTGCCGAGGCCAGCACCCGTATTGAACTGGGTGAAAGCTGGCGGGTACAGCCAGACGACACACTGTTGTTCGAGCTGAAGCACCTGGTGGGCGACCAGTCTGTGGAACTGGTCTATGATTAAGACCAATGTCCGCTTTAGCCTTGCCGGCAGCGCTGCTATCTTTGTCCCAAATTCTGGTTTTGGCGGGTTTCGGCCCGCCTGGCAATAAAATGATGGAACATCATGAACCCTAACTACCTGGATTTCGAACAGCCGATCGCCGACCTGGAAGCCAAGATTGAAGAGCTTCGCATGGTGGGTAACGACACCGATATCAATATCACCGACGAAATCAGCCGCCTGAAAAAGAAGAGCATCAGTCTGACCGAGTCGATCTTCTCCGACCTAAAGTCTTGGGACATTGCCCGTCTGGCCCGGCACCCGCGCCGGCCCTATACCCAGGATTATATTGACCTGATCTTCGAGGATTTTGACGAACTGCATGGTGATCGACGCTACGCCGATGATCTGTCGATCATTGGCGGCACTGCTCGCCTCGATAACACGCCGGTCATGATTATCGGCCACCAGAAGGGTCGTGAAGTGCGGGACAAGGTCAAGCGCAACTTCGGGATGCCTCGTCCGGAAGGTTATCGCAAGGCTCTGCGCCTGATGGAAATGGCTGCACGTTTCAAAATGCCGATTCTGACCTTTATCGATACCCCGGGCGCTTATCCCGGTATCGGTGCCGAAGAGCGCGGACAGAGTGAAGCCATCGCATTCAACCTCGCGGTGATGTCGAGACTGAAAACTCCGATTATCTCTACCGTGATCGGCGAGGGTGGTTCCGGTGGCGCACTGGCGATCGGTGTCTGCGACCAGCTCAACATGTTGCAGTACTCCACCTACGCCGTTATTTCTCCGGAAGGCTGCGCCTCCATCCTCTGGAAGAGCGCCGAGTACGCTGCTCAGGCGGCTGAGGCCATGGGCGTTACCGCCGATCGTCTGAAAGAGCTGGGTGTGGCGGATCACGTGATCGATGAGCCGCTGGGCGGCGCTCACCGCAATCCGGAAAAAATGGCGGAAACCCTGAAGACGTCGCTGGCCCAGGGCGTGGCTGAGCTGAGCCGATTGCCGCTGGATGAACTGGTTTCCCGCCGGTACGAGCGTCTTACCCGCTATGACGGCGGGCGGTAACACCGCTCGCCGGGATACCTGGCCCGAAGACCTGATCGGGCCGGTTCAGAAACTTCCCGCCTGTGATGAACTCTGGGTCGCCCTGAGCGGCGGCCTGGACTCATCCCTGCTTTTGCATGTCGTTGCGGCCGCCCATCCGCGCGTCAGAGCGTTGCATATCAATCATCAGTTACAGTCCAATCACGATCAGACGGAGCGCGCCTGTATCGATCTCTGTGCTGGACTGGGCGTCGAACTCCGGGTGCGTCGAGTGAATGTAGCTACGGGCGCGGGGAGCCTCGAAGAGTCAGCAAGAGCGGCGCGCTACGAGGTCTTCAGGGAGGTTCTGGGAGACAACGACCTTCTCCTGATGGCGCACCATGCAGACGACCAGGCAGAAACGGTTCTGTTCCGGCTGCTGCGTGGTACTGGCGTAAACGGTCTGGCCGGAATGCCTGCTGCCCGGTCGCTCGGGCTGGGGCATCTCTACCGGCCCTGGCTTGACGTATCCCGCAGTCGATTGGAGCAGGTGGCGCGTGAGCAGGGGGTAAGCTGGGTAGAAGATCCCAGCAACCAGAGTGAAGTACACGACCGCAATTATCTGCGGCACTCGGTAATGCCGGGCCTTAAACAGCGTTGGCCGGGTTTGTTGAAGCGCGTTGCTCACAGTGCCCGGGCCTGCGCCGAGAGTGAAACCCTGAGTCAGAGGCTGGCGGAGTTGCAATGGCAGAGTTGCGGCGACGATAAAGGTCGAATCCGGCTGGCCCCCTTCTCTGCGCTCGGGCAGATTGAACGCCGGAACCTGGTGCGCTGGTGGATTCATGGCCGGGGATTGCCGGTTCCGGCGCTGTCGGGCTGGGACTCAGCACTTGACCAGTTGATTCATGCCGGGCCGGACCGCTCACCGGAAATTCCTGGAAACGGATTCTGTATCCGCCGTTATCGGGATCATCTGTACCTGGTGGCTGAGGTCCGGATTCCGGAAGCCCCCAGATCCTTGTTGCCTGGTCAGTTATTGAAGTGGGGGTGGTGGACCCTTCAACTGGTGCCGGATTCGCTGAGCACTACACCGGAATCTTCCTGCCCGGAAATAAGGGTATCTACGAGGCAGGGTGGGGAGCGAATCCGGTTCGGGGCCAATTTACCCTCCCGGTCGTTGAAAACCTGGTTGCAGGAGCAGGGCGTGCCGCCCTGGGAGAGAGCAGCACTGCCGTTGGTTTGCGAGGTCTCCGAGGCCGGGGAAGCGTGGATTGCCATTGGCGATTTGTGGTGTTCTGAACGATACTCCGGAGGCGCCCATGCCGCCGGCTGGCGGCTGATTGTGGAGCGGGATTGTGATTGAGTAGAGAGGGGCTTTCTGGTAGTCTGGCGTCCCATCTTGAGATGAATAATCTCCCTCCTTCACCGAACCAGATAATCACGGAATCTGCATGACGCGTTATATTTTCGTCACCGGCGGTGTCGTGTCCTCATTGGGGAAAGGTATTGCGTCTGCCTCACTGGCAGCCATCCTCGAGGCGCGCGGCCTGAAGGTCACCATTCTCAAGCTGGACCCGTACATCAACGTGGACCCCGGCACCATGAGCCCGTTCCAGCACGGTGAGGTTTTCGTCACCGAAGATGGCGCGGAAACCGACCTCGATCTTGGCCACTACGAGCGCTTCATTCGCACTCCAATGACCAAACGCAATAACTTCACCACCGGCCGGGTGTACGAAGAAGTTATTCGCAAAGAGCGCCGTGGCGATTATCTGGGTGGTACCGTTCAGGTCATCCCGCACATCACCGACGAAATCAAACGCCGTGTGGTGGAAGGCGCAGCGGGTGCCGACGTGGCACTGATTGAAGTCGGTGGCACGGTAGGTGACATCGAGTCCTTGCCGTTCCTGGAAGCCTGCCGTCAGCTGAAGGTGGAAGTAGGCTCCCAGCGTGCACTGTTCATGCATCTGACTCTGGTGCCGTACATCGCCACCGCCGGCGAGATCAAAACCAAGCCGACCCAGCATTCCGTGAAAGAAATGCGCTCCATCGGCCTGCAGCCGGATATCCTGCTGTGCCGCTCTGAGCACGAAGTGGACGCCAGCTCCCGTCGTAAAATCGCCCTGTTCACCAACGTGGAAGAGCGTGCGGTCATCCCGATGCAGGATGCCAAGTCCATCTATGCCATTCCGCGCATGCTGCACGAATACGGTCTGGATCAGCTGGTTATCGAACGCTTCGGTCTCGATGCCCGTGAAGCAGACCTGAGCGAATGGGACGCGGTTGTGGATTCACTGATGAATCCGCAGGACGAAGTCACCATCGCCATGGTCGGCAAGTACATGGAACTGCTGGACGCCTACAAGTCCCTGATCGAATCCCTGCTGCACGCCGGCATCAAGACCCGCACCAAGGTCAACATCAACTACATCGACTCCGAAGACATCGAACGCGACGGCACCTCCGTGCTGGAATCCGCCGATGCCATTCTGGTGCCCGGTGGCTTTGGTGAGCGTGGCGTGGAAGGCAAGATCCGCACCGTACAGTACGCCCGTGAAAACAAGGTGCCGTATCTGGGCATCTGCCTGGGTATGCAGGTGGCGGTTATCGAATACGCCCGCAACGTGGCCGGCCTGAAAGACGCCCACAGCACGGAATTCCGTGAACACACACCGGAGCCGGTTGTCGGCCTGATCACCGAATGGCTTGATGCCACCGGTGAAAAAGAAGAGCGCACCGAAGAATCCGACCTCGGCGGCACCATGCGTCTGGGTGCCCAGGATTGTGTACTGACCGAAGGCTCCACCATCGTTGGCTGTTACGGCAAGAAGACCATTCGTGAGCGCCATCGTCACCGTTACGAAGTCAACAACCATTTCCTGCCCAGGCTGGAAGAAGCAGGCCTGCAAATTTCCGGCCGCTCTGCCGATGGCAAGCTGGTTGAGGTGGTGGAAGCGCCCGATCATCCCTGGTTTGTTGCCTGCCAGTTCCACCCGGAATTTACCTCAACACCTCGCGACGGCCATCCGCTGTTCAAGGGCTTTGTTGAAGCCGCGCTGGCGAACAAGAAAGGATCCTGATTATGGCGCGCAGCAACCTGAACGTCTCGGGCATTGAGATCGCCAACGATAAGCCGTTTGTGCTGTTCGGCGGCATGAACGTGCTTGAGTCCAGGGAACTGGCGTTTGAAGTGGCGGAAAAGTATGTGGATGTCTGCACTCGTCTGGGCATCCCGTACGTATTCAAGGCGTCCTTCGACAAAGCCAACCGCTCATCCGTCAACTCCTTCCGCGGCCCCGGCCTCGAGAAGGGGCTGCAGATCCTGGCCGACATCAAAAGCAAATTCGGCGTGCCCATCATCTCGGACGTGCACGAGCCTGGTCAGGCTGCCCCGGCGGCGGAAGTCTGCGACATCATCCAGTTGCCCGCCTTCCTGAGCCGGCAGACTGACCTGGTGGTGGCCATGGCCAAAACCGGCGCCGTCATCAACATTAAGAAAGCCCAGTTCCTGGCACCCCAGGAAATGAAGCACATCATCACCAAGTGCGAAGAAGCCGGCAACGACCAGATTATCCTCTGCGAGCGAGGCACCAGCTTCGGCTACAACAACCTGGTGGTGGACATGCTTGGCTTCGGCATCATGAAACAGATGAACGTGCCGGTGTTCTTCGACGTCACCCACGCCCTGCAGATGCCGGGCGGTCGGGCCGACTCCGCCGGCGGGCGTCGCGCCCAGGTCACCGACCTGGCCCTGGCGGGAATGTCTCAGGGCCTGGCTGGCCTGTTCCTTGAGGCTCACCCTGACCCGGACAAAGCCAGATGCGATGGCCCCTGCGCCTTGCGCCTGAGCCAGCTGGAACCGTTCCTTGAGCGAGTGAAAGCTGTCGACGATCTGGTAAAAAGCTTTAAACCTATCGACACCGCCTGATTGGCGGTGTTGGTATTTTGACAGGTCGCATGCCTCATTGTTTTTGGAATGACGGCATACTGTGAACCTTGAGAGCGAGCGACTGGAAGGGCCTGGCGAAAATTTCGGAGGCCAGGGATGGCCGGAGAGAAGCGCACATGGATGTGCTTGTAGCGGTTTTCGCCAGGCCCTTCCAGTTGATCGCTCCGGCACCATCATTCAAAGCTTGTATAGTGATTAAAAGATAAAATCTGGAGAATCAACCGAATGACCAAGATTGCCAACATCAAAGCCCGTGAGGTTCTGGATTCACGTGGTAACCCCACCGTGGAAGCAGACGTCATCCTGGAAGACGGCACACTGGGCCGCGCTTGCGCACCGTCCGGCGCCTCTACCGGTTCCCGCGAAGCTCTGGAACTGCGCGATGGTGACGCCTCCCGTTACCTCGGTAAAGGTGTTCGCAAAGCCGTTGAAGCCATCAACGGTCAGATTCGTGACGCCCTGCTGGGTAAAGATGCCGCAGACCAGCGCAGTCTGGACCAGATCATGATCGACCTGGACGGCACCGAAAACAAAGCCAACCTGGGCGCCAACGCCATCCTGGCCGTATCCCTGGCTGCTGCCAAAGCCGCAGCTGTCTCCCTGGGCAAGCCTCTGTATGAGCACATCGCCGATGTAAACGGCACCTCCGGCAAATTCTCCATGCCGGTGCCGATGATGAACATCCTCAACGGTGGTGAGCACGCCGACAACAACGTCGACATCCAGGAATTCATGGTCCAGCCGGTCTCCGTGAACAGCTTCGGTGAAGCCCTGCGCGTTGGTGCCGAAATCTTCCATAGCCTAAAGAAAGTGCTGAAGGCCCAGGGCCTGAACACAGCCGTAGGCGACGAAGGTGGCTTTGCCCCCAACCTGCCGTCCAACGAAGCAGCCCTGGCGGCGATCAAGGAAGCCGTCGAGAAAGCCGGTTATGAACTGGGCAAAGACGTCACTCTGGCGCTGGACTGTGCCTCTTCCGAGTTTTACAAAGATGGCCAGTACCAGCTGTCTGGTGAAGGCAAGAGCTTCGATTCCGAAGGCTTTGCCGATTACCTGTCCGGCCTGTGCGACCGTTACCCGATTGTGTCCATCGAAGATGGTATGGACGAGAGCGACTGGGACGGCTGGAAAGTGCTGACCGACAAACTGGGCAGCAAGGTTCAACTGGTCGGGGATGACCTTTTTGTCACCAATACCAAGATTCTGAAGCAGGGTATCGAGAAGGGCATTGGTAATTCCATTCTGATCAAGTTCAATCAGATCGGTAGCCTGACCGAGACTCTGGATGCCATCAAGATGGCTCAGGATGCTGGCTACACAGCGGTCATTTCTCACCGCTCCGGTGAAACCGAAGATACCACCATTGCGGATCTGGCCGTGGCTACCTGTGCTGGCCAGATCAAGACTGGTTCTCTGTGTCGTTCCGACCGGGTTGCCAAGTACAACCAGCTGCTGCGTATTGAAGAGGCGCTGGAAGGCAAGGCACCTTACCGTGGCCTGAGCGAAATCAAAGGTCAGGGTTGAGGATTAGCGACGTTTTCTGACCTGCCGGTCCATTCCGGCAGGTAACAAAATGTTAAGGCCATCGCGTTCTGAATGAAAATTCAGACACGATGGCCTTTTTGTACAGTGACTTACAGAAAATTGTTGCTAATCTACTATAAGGTCTATACTTGACCCTCGACTCGTTTATTTTGTTGTTCATTTTCTGTACGGATTCGGCATGAAATCGCTTTGGGCCATTCTGGTAGTGCTGATACTCCTGCTGCAGGTTCGCCTGTGGATCGGGGAGGGCAGTTTTGCGCAGGTGTGGGCCCTGGAGCAGTCGATTGCCGAGCAGCGGGAAGAGAATGCCGAGTTGGCGGCCCGGAATGACCGGCTTTATGCGGAGGTGCGGAATCTTCGCAATGAGCAGGGGGCCGTTGAGGAGCGGGCCCGGATGAATCTTGGCCTGATTCGTGAGGATGAGACGTTCTTTCTCGTTGTTGAAAATTGATTTCAGACCCGGGTGGTGCGAGCGCCGGGGAGTGTCTCTCCGGGAACCGCTACAAGCACATCCATGTGCGCTTCTCTCAGGCCATCCCTGGCCTTCGAAATTCCCGGAGAGACACTCCCCGACGCTCACCTGACCTTTGAAGTGCCGTCCCATGAAAAATGCAGATCTTTGGCTTATTGTCCCCGCCGCCGGTATCGGCCAGCGCATGAACGCCGAATGCCCCAAGCAATACCTCAAAATCAATAACCGTTTCATCCTGGATATCACCCTGTCCCGTTTGTTGGACAACGCCCCGTTTAAAGGTTGTATGGTGCCGCTGAATCCGAAGGACCACTGGTGGCCGGAGAGTGAGTCGGCGAGGGATGATCGGGTGCAGACCTGTACTGGGGGCAAAGAACGGGCGGATTCGGTGTTGTCGGCTCTGGTAGCCCTGGAGGGGCAGGCGGCGGATAATGACTGGGTGCTGGTACATGATGCGGCGCGGCCCTGTGTTCATTCTGAAGATCTGTCCCGTCTGATTGAGACGTTGTCTGAGCATCCGGTGGGTGGTTTGCTGGCTGCGCCGGTGGCGGACACGTTGAAGCTTGCCGAGGCCGGATCATTGCCGGTGGTGAGTGAGACCATTGACCGGAGCCGGTTGTGGCGGGCGTTGACGCCGCAGATGTTCCGGTTCGGAGCGTTAAAACAGGCGTTGTCATTGTGTCTGGAACGTGGCCAGTCGATTACGGATGAGTCCTCTGCCATGGAGTTTTCCGGTAACATGCCGGTTCTGGTGGAAGGGCGCCCGGATAATCTGAAGATTACGGTCCCCTCGGATCTGGCGCTGGCGGAGTTTATTCTCGGGCGTCAGTGATTCCCTGCATTCTGTTCTGTTTTCGGAGATGATCATGCGCATTGGTCAGGGCTTTGATGTCCATGCCTTCTGTGAGGGCGATTCTGTCATTCTTGGGGGTGTGACGATTCCCCATAGCCACGGTCTGAAGGCGCACTCGGATGGGGATGTTCTGTTGCATGCGCTTGCCGATGCGCTGTTGGGCGCGGTGGCGCTGGGTGATATTGGCCATTTCTTTCCGGACTCCAGCGAGGAGTGGGCCGGTGCAGACAGCCGGGATTTGTTGCGGCGGGTGATGCAGCGGGTGCTGGATGAGGGCTACGCGGTTACCAATATTGATTCCACAATCATTGCCCAGGCGCCGAAAATGGCGCCCCATATAGAGGCGATGCGGATGAATATTGCCGAGGATCTGGGCGTGCCCGCTAATCGGGTGAGCGTGAAAGCCACCACCACAGAAAAGCTGGGCTTTACCGGGCGAGGGGAAGGCATTGCCTGTCAGGCGGTGTGTTTGCTTGAGGCGGTTTCCCAGTGAGTGAGGATTCTCAGTGGCTGTTGGACTGGCCGGTGTCTGGCGGAGCTCGGGTTGGTCGTGCTGAGCTGAAAACGTCGCCAGAGGATTTTCGGGTTACGGAGTTGCTCTGGCCGGAGCGGGAGGATGATGTCGCGGCGCCGGGTCCGGTTGCGGTATCGGGCGACGGTGAGCACCTTTGCCTGCGGCTGGAGAAAACCGGTGACAATACCGAGTACGTCGCACGGGAGCTGGCGGCTCTGGCGGGCTGTCGTTCTTTCGATGTTGGTTTCTGTGGCCTGAAAGACCGGCATGCGGTGACGGTTCAGTGGTTCAGTCTTTATCGGCCTGGCCAGGAAGCGGACGATCAGGCGTTGATGGCAGAGGTTGGCCAGCGTTGGCCGGTTCGGGCCGCGGTTCGCCATTCCCGCAAACTGAGGCGGGGCGATCATCAGACCAATGGTTTTGAGATTGTGCTGCGCAATGTGACGGGCCAGCGCGAGCTTGTGGAAGCCGGGCTTGCGCGGTTGGCGAGCCAGGGCGCCCCCAATTATTTTGGCCCCCAGCGGTTCGGTTTTCAGGGAGCGAATCTCGACCGTGCTGTACAGATTGATCCCTCACGGCTCAATCGCAAGCGCGGACGCGCTGGCAGAAGCGCGTCGAAAAACGTATTGTACTTTTCGGCGGCACGTTCCTGGCTGTTCAATCAGGTACTTGCGGAGCGGGTCAGCAATCGAACCTGGACTGAGGTGTTGCCGGGAGAGCCGGAACCCTCAGGTGCCGGGCCAACCGGACCACTGTGGGGCGATGGCGGTACGCTGGCCTCGGGCGAGCAGGAATCCCTTGAGCGTGGCGTGGTGGATGCCTGCCCGGAGTTGACCAGGTTGTTCCAGTCCACCCGCATGAAACCGGAGCGTCGCCCCCTGGTAGCCCGCCCGGGAGAGTTCAAATGGCAGTGGCTGGATACCACCACCCTGCGGATTCAGTTTGTGTTGTTGCCCGGGCAATATGCCACAACGGTATTGGGTGACCTTTTCGAGCTTGAGGACCTGAGCCTCAGCCGTGATAACAAGTAGTATGGCTAGCGGAGATAATTGTGCGAATTCTGTTGTCCAACGACGATGGCGTTCATTCGCCGGGTCTGGTGGCGCTGTATGAGGGTCTGAAGGGCCTCGGGGAGCTGGAAGTTGTTGCCCCGGACCGGGATCACAGCGGTGCCAGTAATGCCCTGACACTGAACCGACCTCTTACGGTAGAGCAGCACCCCAATGGTTTCCGGTCTGTCGACGGAACGCCGACAGATTGCGTACACCTGGCCGTTAACGGTTTGTTCGACACGGCGTTTGATCGGGTGGTGTCGGGCATCAATACCCACGCCAATCTTGGTGATGACATCATCTACTCGGGCACAGTGGCTGCTGCTACCGAAGGGCGCCATCTGGGGCTGCCTGCCATTGCTGTATCGCTGGTCAACAATGGCTATTTCCATTACGACACGGCTGCCCGGGTAGTGCGGCTGTTGCTGGAGTACAAGCAGGCCCTGAAACTGGGCCCCCGTTCCATTCTCAATGTAAATGTGCCGGATCTGCCCTGGGAACAGCTTAGCGGGTTCCGCGTGACCCGTCTGGGGCACCGTGAACGGGCCGAAGGTGCGGTGCCGATGACCTGCCCGAGAGGCAAGCAGCGATACTGGATAGGGGCAGCGGGGCAGGGCGGAGATGCAGGCCCGGGTACGGATTTTCATGCGGTGCGTGAGGGCTATGTGTCCATCACCCCGGTGCACATCGATATGACCCGGCATGAAGCCTTGTCCGGCCTCAGGGAATGGGTTGACGGTCTGGATATGACTACTGGAGGTCAGTCATGACGGCCCAGCTCGAAGGCATTGGTATGACCTCACGGCGCACGCGCATGCGTCTGGTGCAGCGTCTGCGTGAGGGGGGAATAGAGTCTGACCGGGTGCTTGAGGTGATTGGCCAGGTGCCCCGGCATATCTTTCTGGATGAAGCGTTGTCACACCGGGCCTACGAGGATACCTCGCTGCCCATCGGGCATGGCCAGACTCTTTCCCAACCCTACATCGTCGCCCGGATGACTGAGCTGTTGCTGGCCCATGCGCCGCAACGGGTGCTGGAACTGGGGACCGGCTCCGGCTACCAGACGGCCGTACTTTCGCAACTGTTCCCCGAGATCTACAGTGTTGAGCGTATCCGCCCGCTCCAGGATCGCGCCCGGGACCGGCTGCGCCAGTTAAACGTGCGCAATGTCCTGCTTAAACATGCGGATGGTGGTATGGGCTGGCCAGAACGAGGGCCCTTCGATGGCATCATCGTAACGGCAGCCCCGGTGGAAGTTCCCAGAGAACTGCTGGATCAGCTGGCCGATGGTGGCGTGCTGATAGCCCCGGTGGGGGAAGAGAATCAGGTGTTGGTTGAGATTATCCGCA
This sequence comes from Marinobacter sp. EVN1, assembly GCF_000475375.1. Lineage (NCBI taxonomy): Bacteria > Pseudomonadati > Pseudomonadota > Gammaproteobacteria > Pseudomonadales > Marinobacteraceae > Marinobacter > Marinobacter sp. EVN1. The sequence goes on along the minus strand of NZ_AXCB01000006.1, from coordinate 57,994 downwards.
AAGGCAATCGCTTTGAGCGCCACAACCTTGAACCGGTGCATTTTGTGCCTTTGTTGGGGGGAGTTATCCGTTAATGTCAGAACCGTCGGTGTCGGAAACAGACCAAAACCAGACTGAGTATCATCACCGCCTGCCTGCGATATTTCTGAGGGGCATGGCGATGGGTGCCGCGGATATTGTGCCAGGTGTTTCCGGTGGCACCATTGCCTTCATCACCGGTATCTACTTCCGCTTGCTGGAGGCCATCAGTGCCGCGCCCGTAGCCTTTGTGCGCCAACTGGTGCGGGGTAATGTGGCCGGCTTCTGGCGAGCCATCGACGGAACATTTCTGGTGTGCCTGCTGGCGGGGATTGTCTCGAGTGTTGCCAGTCTGGCCTCTGTTATTACCTGGTTGCTCGAAACCCAGCCGGTTCTGATATGGAGCTTCTTTTTCGGTTTGATCGTGGCCTCGGTCTGGCATGTTGGTCAGCAGATCCAGCGCCCTCGGGCCGGTTTGCTCGTGCCGTTTGTGGCGGGGGCTGTCTTTGCCTGGTGGGTGACGACCTTGCCGGCCAGTGAACTTGCGCCCACGGGTATTGCCTTCCTTGGAGCTGGCGCGCTGGCCATCTGCGCCATGATTCTGCCCGGAATCTCTGGCAGCTTCCTGCTGTTGATTATCGGCATGTACGCCCCCGTTCTTGCCGCGATCAAAAATCTTGAACTGATCCATCTGGGGCTGTTTGTGCTGGGTTGCCTGATTGGGTTGTTGTCGGTTGCGCGCCTGATTACGCTGGCCTTTCGGCATTTTCACGACACTGTGTTAGCGCTGCTCACCGGCTTTATGGTGGGCGCCTTGAGTAAGGTTTGGCCCTGGCAGGAAACCCTCAGCTGGCGTACCAACAGTGCCGGGCATCAGGTACCGTTGAGCCAGACCCCGGTGACACCGGAAACCTGGACAACGCTTTACGGGCAGGATCCCCAGATTCTGCTGGCGGTGTTAATGGCGGCGCTCGGACTGGCGCTGGTGTTAGTGATTGAATTGGCCAGCAAAAAGGCAACGCCTGCGGAGAGTGGTTCTGCCTGAGCCAGAGAAAATGTTACCTGGCGCACAAAAAGACTGTTCCCGAGGGTAACAATCCTGTGCGCAGGGTAACTTGGAATTGCCCGATAATCGTGCAATATATTAGTAAGTTAGTCCTGAATGATAAGAAACTGGATAAAATCAGGGCAATTCTTAAGACGGATTTTTCATAACCGGGCAGCTTTTAATACGTGACTCTTTTTAACGGGCGCATTCAATTCGAGCATTTCCCCGTTTGGTGGTCTGAAGTCCCGGCTTCTGAGCGCCGGAGCCCTCCATTGTTCCGGGCCCTCATGACGGCGCTTCTGGTCGTCGCCGTGCTTATGCTCTCCGGCTGCAATACCAGTGCAATCTATCAGGACGATCTGTATAACCCTCCGGTTTACTGGGGCTCCCACGTGGTCAAGAAGGGTGAAACCCTGTATCGAATCGCCTGGCAATACGGTCGGGACTACCGGGAGCTGGGGAATGCCAATGGCATCGGGCCGCCCTGGAATATTCGTCCGGGGCAGGTGCTTCGACTCGATCGCAAGGGCACGATCCCCCGGACCGCGCGGACGACCGCGCCCTCCAGGCCCGCGGCATCACCACCCCCTTCCCGTTCAGATGCAGGCGCGACGGTGTCGAAACCGGCTGCCAAACCAGCGACCTCCGCTCCGACGTCCAGGTCATCCGGTAGTCAGGTGGTGGCCAATGTACGGTGGCACTGGCCGCATTCTGGCACTGTAATTGCAAACTTTTCTTCGTCTGGCAAAGTCAATAAAGGCATTGATATCGCCGGCAATCCCGGTGATGCTGTCAAGGCGGCGGCTGATGGAAGCGTGGTGTACGCAGGAAACGGGTTGCTAGGTTATGGCAATCTGATTATCGTGAACCATAACGAACATTATTTGAGCGCCTACGCACACAATCGGAAAATTCTCGTAAAGGAAGGGGAGGGTGTGAAAGCTGGACAGGTAATCGCCGAACTGGGCAATACCGGAACCGACAAACCGAAGTTGCATTTCGAGATACGCAAGAATGGCAACCCGGTAGATCCATCCAGGTATTTACCAAGGCGCTGAAAATGCGCACGGGCTCCAAGCCTGGAGGATATTACCCAACAGCCTGACTGAAACCGCGAAACAGAAGAACAAAAACGGCAACGGTAATTGCCAGCCAACAAGTAAATGTCCTGAAGAAAACCAAAACTGAAACACTCCCGGAATAAAAAGAAGTAGCGGGTGACAACAGGATTATTGAGAGGCGGGGTAAACAATGTCAGTAGAACAGGAAGATATCATTATTGATCGCGTAGCAGATCTGGAAGACGCCGACGATCAACTGTTAGCCGAAGACAAGCCTGAAAAAGCGTCTGCCGAAGACGAAACCACAGAAGTCGAAGACGGATTTCCCGCACAGGGAAAGTACTACTCCAACCAGAAGCAGCTGGATGCCACTCAGCTGTACCTCAACGAAATTGGTTTTTCTCCCCTGCTTACTCCGGAAGAAGAGGTGTACTTCGCGCGGCTTGCCCGTAAAGGGGAAGAGAGCGGCCGTAAGCGCATGATCGAGAGTAATCTCCGGTTGGTGGTCAAGATTGCGCGCCGCTACGTCAACCGTGGGCTGACACTGCTCGATCTGATCGAGGAAGGCAACCTGGGGCTGATTCGGGCAGTTGAGAAGTTCGATCCCGAGCGTGGATTCCGTTTCTCCACCTACGCTACCTGGTGGATTCGCCAGACCATCGAACGAGCCATCATGAACCAGACCCGCACCATCCGTCTGCCGATTCATGTGGTCAAGGAATTGAACCTGTACCTGCGGGCCGCCCGTGAGCTGACCCAGAAACTGGACCATGAACCGACCGCGGAAGAAATTGCCCGCATGGTCGACAAGCCGGTTGACGACGTAAAACGCATGCTCGGCCTCAACGAGCGCGTTGCCTCCATGGACACTCCGATCGGGGCTGGCAGTGACAAGTCCCTGATGGATACCGTGGCCGATGAGGGCGCGTCGGATCCTGCGGATCTGCTGCAGGACAACAACATGTGTTCTTGCCTGGAGAAATGGATTGACCAGCTCAGCGACAAACAGCAGGAAGTGCTTTCCCGCCGTTTCGGGCTGAGGGGCTATCCCATCAGTACCCTGGAAGAGGTTGGCCAGGAGATTGGCCTGACCCGGGAAAGGGTGCGGCAGATTCAGGTGGAAGCCTTGCGTCGCCTGCGGGAGATCCTTGAGAAAGAGGGATTGTCCGGAAGTCTGCTGTTCAAATAGACTGGATTGACGAGATCAGTGAAAAAGCCGGCCATGGAAACATGGTCGGCTTTTTTGTTAAATGTGGCGGCAAATGAGAACCAGGTGGCGATCAGCCCGCAAAGTTCGTTGTTAGAATGGGCCACCGGGCAGATCTAGGGAGTCGCCCTGGTGTCGAATGAAACACTCAATAATAACGATCGAAAGGAAAGGACTATGAAGAAGGCTCTTACTGCAGGATTTGCATCCCTTTTGCTAACCGGTGTTCTGTCAGCCCCGGCTTCCGCCCTGACCGTAGGGGACGTCGATGTGCCCGATACCTATTCTGCCATGGGGCAGGAACTCAAGCTCAATGGCGCCGGCACCCGTTCCAAGTGGTTTATGGATCTTTATGTGGGTGGTCTTTATGTACCTGAACAGGTGAGCGATGGCGAAGCGGTTATCAACGCTGATGAGCCCCAGGCCATCACGCTGCACATTACCTCGGGGATGATCACCAGCGAGCGCATGACTGAGGCGACCATGGACGGCTTCAAGGCATCCACCGATGGTGACCTGTCTGCTATCCAGTCGGATGTGGACCAGTTCATGGCGGTATTCCAGGAAGAGATCACCGAAGGTGATGTGTTTGATCTGGTTTACCTGCCCGGCGAAGGCGTGCGCGTACTCAAGAACGGCGAGCAGAAAGATACCGTTGGTGGCCTGGAGTTCAAGAAGGCGCTGTTTGGTATCTGGCTGTCAGACAAGCCCGCCCAGGAAGACCTGAAAGAGAAAATGCTGGGCCAGCGTTGATCGCAACCCAGATCTGAAAAAGCCGGCATTCGCCGGCTTTTTTGTGCCTGTCAGTTCGCTTTTAACACAGTTTACTGGTAGTCCCGCTTTTGCTTGAATTCGCACAGATCCTCAATTATGCAGGCGCCACATTTCGGCTTTCGGGCTGTGCAGGTATACCGGCCGTGCAGGATCAGCCAGTGGTGAGCGTCCATCAGGAACTCTTTCGGCACCAGCCTGACCAAGCGTTTCTCGACTTCCAGTACATTCTTGCCCGGCGCGATACCGGTACGGTTGGAGACCCGGAAAATGTGGGTGTCCACGGCCATGGCTGGCTGCCGGAACGCTGTGTTCAGCACCACATTAGCCGTTTTACGGCCGACGCCGGGCAAGGCTTCCAGGTCTTCCCGCCGGGCCGGGACTTCACTGCCGTGTTTCTCGATCAGAATGCGGCAGGTCTTGATCACATTCTCGGCCTTGCTGTTAAACAGGCCGATGGTCTTGATGTATTCCTTCAGGCCGTCAACGCCCAGGGCAAGAATGGCCTCGGGCGTGTTCGCTACCGGGAACAGCTTGTCGGTGGCCTTGTTCACGCCTACGTCTGTGGCCTGAGCGGAGAGAATGACCGCAATCAGTAGCTCAAATGGCGTGCTGTAATTGAGCTCTGTGGTCGGATTGGGGTTAGCCTCCCGCAACCGGGAGAAAATCTCGGTACGTTTTTCTTTGTTCATGCTGGCCCGATCTGGTTCAGGAAATAGTGCCGGTTACGCGCACCCGTTTGCTACCTGTGCTGGCCGGAGCGGGTTCGGCGGCTTTTCTGCGTTCTTTGAGGTGATTGTCGATGCCGTTCTTCAGGGCAATCAACAACCCGAGGCCCACAAAGGCGCCCGGTGGAAGCACCATGAACAGCATGTCGGGGTACTGTTCGAACGGCCGGATGACCCAATCCGCCGCCATGGGGCCGAGGAGCAGGTGCATGTCGGCGAACAATGTGCCCTGGCCGATCAGTTCCCTCATAGCGCCCAGGGTCATCAATACCGCAAGGAAGCCGATCCCCATCATGGCGCCGTCCAGAATGGCGGGTAACGGTGGATTCTTGGAAGCAAAGGCATCGGCACGGCCAAGAATGGCGCAATTGGTAACGATCAGCGGGATGAAGATGCCGAGAATCTGGTACAGCTCATAGGTGAACGCTTGCATCAGCAGTTCGGCGCAGGTTACGAACGAGGCAATGATCATGACGAACGCCGGCAGTCGAACGGATTCGCTGACGAAGTTCCGGATAAGGGAGACCGACAGGTTTGAGCCCATTAACACCAATAGTGTGGCCAGGCCCAGGCCGATGGCGTTGACGACCGTGCTGGTGACGGCAAGCAGCGGACACAACCCGAGAACCTGCACCAGGGCAGGGTTGTTGTGCCAGAGGCCATCCTTGATGATTTCGCTGGACGTTTTCGTGCTCATGATCAGGAGTGCTCCGCTGGTTGAGTATCGGCGGCAATGGCTTCCGGAGACAGGCGGCGCTTACCGGGCTCCGGGGGCGCGTTCACCCGTTCTCGGATGATCTCACGGTTCTGGCGAAAATAGACCAGGGTTTTCTGTACCGCTTTCACCACCGCTCTCGGAGTGATGGTGGCTCCGGTGAACTGGTCGAAGATGCCACCGTTCTTCTTCACATTCCAGGCGTTGGGGGCAGGGTTACCGAGAGACTTCCCGTCAAACCCATAGATCCAGTCAGACTTGCGGGTTTCGATACGATCGCCAAGCCCCGGTGTTTCCTTATGGCTGGTGACCCGAACGCCCAATACCCGGCCTTGAAGATCCAGGCCAACCAACAGGCGGATATTACCGGAGTAGCCGTCTGGTGCCACGGTGGGCAGTATCATGCCGATAGGCCGGCCGTCTTTTCTGGCAACCCAGGCCCGCACGGGGCCTTCAACGGGTAGCCGCTCGCTGGCAGGCAGGGTGACCATATCTCTCAGCAGGTCATTATCATGCTGGCTTTCCGGAATAATCTCGAACAGTGCCCTGGCCTCGGCGCGGGCAGCCTGCTCCTGAATCCGGTCTTTGGTCAGCCCCTGAGTCAGGGCAATGGTGCCGCCGGTAATAATGGCAAACAGGCCCAGGCCGATTGCGCTTCGACGGATGGCGGTGGTTACTGCACTCATGGTCAACCTCCACTCCGGCCCGGGACGCCCCGGCGGGCCTTGTGATGGCCGTAGGTGCGGGGTGGTGTGTAATGGTCGATAAACGGAACCGCGAAGTTCATCAGTAGCACGCTGAACGCGACCGCATCGGGATAGTTACCCCAACTGCGAATCAGGTACACCAGGACACCGATGCCGGCACCGTATATCAGCTTGCCCTGATGGCTGGTGGCTGCTGAAACCGGGTCGGTGGCAATAAAGAACGCGCCAAGCATGGTACCACCGGCCAACAGGTGCAGCTGCAAAGGCGCGTACTGGTCGGCGTTGCTGCCAAAGGCCAGGCTCATGGCGGCAATACCGGCCAGGAAGGCAACCGGAATATGCCAGGTTATGATTCTAAGGGCGATCAGCAGGACGCCGCCGGCCAGGAAGGCCAGATTGACCCACTCCCATCCCCGGGCAATCAAGTTGCCAAAGGTGGGGTGGCCGAGCACTTCCACTGACGTGTGACTGGCAATCTTGTGTTTGTATTCGTCCAGCGGTGTTGCCATGGTCCAGCCGTCGACGGCGGTCTGGCCCCCAGTGAAAATCTTCGCGAGGGTCTCACCAAAGCCGGGCGCGCCGCCCCAGAGCGTGGCTGCTTCGGCCCAGTTGGTGGTCATGGCGACCGGAAACGAGATCAATGCCAGGGCATAGCCCACCATGGCCGGGTTAAAGGGATTGGAGCCCAGACCACCGTAAAGCTGCTTGGCCACTACGATTGCTGAGACCACGGCAATACCGGAGACCCACCAGGGCGTGAACTGGGGCAGGGATAGCCCCAGCAGCAGGCCGGTGACCGCCGCGGTGTTGTCACGCAGGAAAAAGGCGACGGGTTTGCCGCGCAGCTTCAGGAAGGCGGCTTCAGAGCTCAGCGCCAAGGCAATGCACCAGACGACATTGATCAGGTTGCCCCAGCCAAAGAACAGAGTCTGGGCCAGCAGGCCGGGCAGAGCGGCCAGAATGACCCAGAGCATGACCCGTGACGTGGGCCGCGCGCGACGAGCATGGGGTGAGGACTGTTGAACAAGAGCCATGAAGTTCCAGCCTGATTGAATTATTGAGACGACGCGGGTTCTTCCGCCACTTGCTTGCGAGCCTGATCAAGCGCCTGCTGAGCCCGTTGCACCCGATCATGGTTCTTGGCGACAGCACGTTCGAGTTTCTCAACATTATCCGCCTGCTGAGCCCGGGCCTCATCGAGCATGCCCTGCATGGTGTTGAGCTTGGCTTCTGCCTGGGTGAGTTGCTTCTCCAGCGCCTCTATGTCGGGTTTGTCATCGGCCACTTCAGTGCTGCTCGGTACCGGTTGCTCTTTGGTGTCGGCGGCTGTTTTGGCCTTCTTGCGTTCCAGGGCCTGCTGTACCAGGGCGGCTTTGGCTGCCCGGTCGTCGCTTGCCTGGCCATCGGCGGCGGCCATTTCTGCTTCCGCCTGCTTTTTGGCCTGAGCTTCGGCAGCAGCCTTGGCCCGCTCCTTGCGCCGTAATTCCTTTTCCTGTTGCTCCCGTTCCAGGCGGGCCTGACGTGCCTCGAAGCGCTCGCGAGCGCGATCCGCTTTCAGCTGTTCCGCGCGCTGAGTGCGAATCTCGCCTTTGGCAAACCGATAGTACTGGACCAAAGGGATGGAGCTGGGGCAGACGTAGGAACAGGCTCCGCATTCGATGCAGTCGAACAGGTTCAGGTGTTCTGCTTTCTCGAATTCACCCGCCTTGGAATACCAGAACAATTGCTGCGGCAACAGTTCCATGGGGCACGCCTCGGCGCACTGTCCACAGCGGATGCACGGCTGCTCTGGCGGCGGAGCCGGCAGTTCTGCCGCGGTTGCCGCGATCACGCAGTTGGTGGTTTTTACCACAGGCACGGAATCGGTGGTCAGGGTATACCCCATCATGGGGCCGCCAAGAATCAGCCGGTCAAGACGTTCCTGTGACATCCCTGCCGTTTCGAGCAGGTGATGGATCGGCGTGCCGATCAGGACTTCAAAATTGCCGGGTTCCCGCACTGCCTCGCCGGTAACGGTTACCACACGGGATATCAGCGGCTTGCCCTCAAAGACAGCACGGCCCACGGCGACTGCAGTTCCGATGTTCTGGCACATCACCCCGATATCGGCCGGAATACCGCCACTGGGGACTTCCTGGCCGGTCAGAATCTGTATCAACTGTTTTTCACCACCAGACGGGTACTTGGTGGGCACCACCGCAATTTCAATCTGAGTGCCCGCCACCGCCTTGCGCATGGCGGCAATGGCCTCGGGCTTGTTGTCTTCAATGCCGACAACGCACCGGGAGGGCCGGAGAATCCACGCCATCACTTTCAGGCCTGCAACCACCTCGGCGGCCTGCTCGCGCATGGTCATGTCGTCGGCGGTGATGTAGGGCTCGCATTCCGCGCCGTTGAGAATCAGGGTATCGACCTTGCGATCCCTTGGAGGCCTCAGCTTGATATCGGTAGGAAAACCTGCGCCCCCCATGCCGGAAATGCCGGCTTCGCGAATTCGCTGCAGCACCGCTTCCCGGTCAAGTTGTTTGTAATCGTCAATCGGTGACAGGGCGCACCACTGGTCTTCGCCATCCGGTTTCAGTACCACGCACCAGTCCGCCATACCGGACGGGTGGGGAACCGGACGTTGTTCAATGGCCTCGATCACCCCCGAAGTGGGAGCATGCACCGGCACGCCCATGCCATTGGTAACGTCTGCGATTTTCTGACCCTTCAGTACCCGGTCGCCCACCGCAACCACCAACTCTGCCGGTTCGCCGATGTGTTGTTGCAATGGCAATACCAGGCGATCGGGCATGGCGGCCTTGCGGATCGGGCGGGCCGTGGACTGATGCTTGTTCTCGGGCGGATGAATGCCGCCGGTGAAATCCCACAGCTGAGTCATCAGGCGCTGGCTCCCTGGCGATCGGTGGCGATGATTTGGGGCACTGGAGGTGTCCAGGTCCAGGTACGGATATCCGGCTCGATGGTGATCATGTCGATGCAATCCACCGGGCAGGGTTCCACGCACAAGTCACAGCCGGTGCACTCGCTCTCGATAACGGTGTGCATGTGCTTGGCGGCGCCCAGGATGGCGTCTACCGGGCAGGCCTGAATGCATTTGGTGCAGCCAATGCATTCGTCCTCGCGAATAACTGCCACCCGCTTGGCCTGCTCAACACCGTGTTCTGCGTCCAGCGGTTGTGGCTCTACATCCAGCAGGTCGGCCAGCGCCTTGATGGTGCTTTCACCACCGGGCGGACATTTGTTGATGGCGTCGCCGTTGGCAATGGATTCGGCATAGGGCCGGCAGCCGGGGAAGCCACACTGGCCGCACTGTGTCTGCGGCAGCAGCGAATCAATCTGGTCTACCAGTGGATTGCCTTCAACTTTGAACCGTTCAGAGGCAAACCCCAGTAGCCCGCCAAAGACCAGGGCAAGCGCCAGCAGGACCACAACGGCAATCAGGAAACTCGTCCACATAACAACCGCTCCGTCAGACCGCGACCAGGCCGGTGAAGCCCAGGAAAGCCAGCGACATGAGCCCTGCGGTAATCATGCCGATAGCCGCGCCCCGGAAGGCCACCGGCACATCGGATACGGCAATGCGCTCGCGCATGGCGGCAAACAGCACCAGCACCAGGGAGAAGCCGACGGCGGCGCCAAAGCCGTAAAGCACAGATTCCACAAAGTTGTTGTTTTTGTTGAGGTTAAGGAGGGCTACACCCAATACCGCGCAGTTGGTGGTGATCAGGGGCAGGAAAATCCCGAGAACCCGATACAGCAGCGGACTGGTCTTGCGTACCACCATTTCGGTGAACTGTACCACCACCGCAATCACAAGGATGAAGGTGATGGTTTTCAGGAAAGCGAGATCCAGCGGGGCCAGCAGATAGGTGTAGGCCAGATAACTGCACACCGACGACAGGGTCAGTACGAACGTGGTTGCCAGCGACATGCCCATGGCGGTTTCCAGTTTCCCGGAAACGCCCATGAAAGGGCATAGCCCCAGGAACTGCACCAGCACAAAGTTGTTCACCAGAATGGTGCTGACCAGAATCAGTAAATACTCTGTCATCGGAGCGTCTCAGTCTCTGCTTTACATCACCCGCATGCCCGGCACAGCGCCGGAATCCGGAGACAGAATGAAGATATCCTTACCACCGGGGCCGGCCGCCAGTACCATGCCTTCGGACATACCGAACTTCATCTTTCTGGGTTTGAGGTTGGCGACCATCACGGTCATACGACCTTCCAGATCTTCCGGTTTGTAGGCGGACTTAATACCAGCAAACACGTTGCGTTCGCCATGCCCCACGTCAAGAGTCAGTCGAAGAAGCTTGTCAGCGCCTTCTACATGTTCTGCTTTGACAATCTTGACGACCCGCAGATCCACCTTGGCAAAATCCGGGAACTCGATTTCCTCGGCGATCGGTTCGAGATCCTTTGCCGCCTCTTTCTTGCTGTCACCCTGGGCCGCCGGCAGTTCCTCTTTGGAGGCCTCCAGCATTTTTTCGATCTGGTCCATATCCACCCGGTTCATCAGCGGCTTGAACTTGTCGATGCCGTGGTTTTCGAGCAGGGCGGCACGGTTGTTCCAGTCCAGACGTGAATTCAGGAACGACTGGGCTGCATCAGCGGTCTTCGGCAGTACCGGTGCCAGATAGGTCATCAGCAGGCGGAACATGTTGATGGCGTTGGTACAGATAGCCTGCAGCTGGTCATCCTGGCCGTCCTGTTTGGCAATCACCCAGGGCTGCTCATCATTCACGTACTGGTTGGCAATGTCTGCCAGCTCCATAATCCGACGCATGGCGCGGCCGAACTCACGGGCTTCGTAGAACTCTGCAATCTGTTCACCGGCATCAATAAACTCTTTCAGCTTGTCCTGCTCGGTGACCTTGCCCAACTTGCCGTCAAAGCGCTTGGTGATAAAACCGGCGCTGCGGCTGGCAATGTTCACCACCTTGCCCACCAGATCTGAATTCACCCGGGCAGCAAAGTCTTCCAGGTTCAGGTCCATGTCATCCACACCGCCGGTCAGCTTCGCGGCGAAGTAGTAGCGCAGGTACTCCGGGTTCAGATGGTCCAGGTAGGTCCGCGCCATGATGAAGGTGCCGCGGGACTTGGACATTTTCTTGCCGTTCACCGTCACGAAGCCATGAGCCCAAACCGCGGTTGGCGTGCGGAAGCCCGCATCGTGCAGCATCGAAGGCCAGAACAGGGCATGGAAATTGATAATGTCCTTACCGATGAAATGGTACACCTCGGCACTGGAATCCTTCTTCCAGAAATGCTCGAAATCGATGCCCTCGCGGTTGCACAGGTTCTTGAAGCTGGCCAGGTAGCCGATAGGTGCATCCAGCCAAACGTAGAAGTACTTACCTGGTGCATCCGGGATCTCAAACCCGAAATAGGGCGCATCCCGACTGATGTCCCACTCCTGCAGGCCCGCATCCAGCCACTCGGCCAGCTTGTTGGCCACCTGGGGTTGCAGAGCACCGCTGCGGGTCCACTTGCTCAGAAAATCGTGGAACTCCGGCAGTTTGAAGAAGTAATGCTCGGATTCTTTTTCCACAGGGGTGGCGCCAGACACCGCAGAGCGGGGGTTGATCAACTCGGCGGGTGTGTAGGTGGCGCCGCAGGCCTCACAGTTATCACCGTACTGGTCTTCGGTTTTGCACTTGGGACAAGTGCCTTTGATGAAACGATCCGCCAGAAACATCTCTTTTTCCGGATCAAAGAACTGCGTGATCTTGCGCGTGGCAATGTGATCATTGTCCTTGAGCTGGCGGTAGATGTACTCCGAGAAGTACTGATTCTCCTCCGAGTGCGTGGAGTAATAATTGTCGAAACGGATGTGAAAGCCCGCGAAATCTTCCTGATGCTCCTGACGAATCCGGTCGATCAGCTGCTCCGGGGTAATCCCCTCACGCTCGGCCCGCAGCATAATGGCGGTGCCGTGAGCATCGTCTGCGCAAACGTAGTAGCAGTTGTGGCCGCGCATGTTCTGGAAGCGCACCCAGATATCGGTCTGAATGTATTCCAGCAGATGCCCCAGATGAATGGGCCCGTTGGCGTAGGGCAGGGCGCTGGTAACCAGAATGTCGCGCTGTTGCTTGCTCGCTTGCGTCATGGTGATGTCCGAACCTTATGTTGAGTCGGGTTGGAAAGACAAAAACGGGGTTCCGGCGCCAATCGCAATTGATTGTTCCAGGTAAAGACCCCATATGGTCAGAAACGGGCACAGATGATACCTTCCGAGCCATCATTTTTCACCTGCATTCAAGCTTATGAGCTTATTCCGGAGACCCCGATGACCCAGATTTCCCAACAGGCCCTAGAAGCCGCCGTTCGAGAATACCGGGACCCCTACCTCAAGAAAGACCTGTACGAACTGGGAGCCGTGAAAAACCTGAGCGCAGACGACAGCGGCAACGTAACCCTGATGGTCGAACTGCCATACCCTTCCAAAGGCATCGCTGGTGGCCTGAAACAGATCGTCGCCAACGCTCTGGAATTTGTCGATGGCGTTGAAAGTGCCGAAGTACACGTAGCCCAGAAAATCCACAGCTACAAAACCAACAAAGACCTGCCGGCCGTCCCCGGTGTGAAAAACATCATCGCCGTCGCCTCCGGCAAAGGCGGCGTGGGCAAATCCACCACCGCCGTCAACCTCGCTCTCGCCCTGCATGCCGAAGGCGCCCGGGTCGGCGTCCTTGACGCCGATATCTACGGGCCCAGCATCGGCATGATGCTCGGCGTACCCGAAGGCAAACGCCCGGACGTACGCGAAAACAAATACTTCGTCCCCATGCAGGCCCACGGCCTGCAAGCCAACTCCATGGCCTTCGTCACCACCGACAAAACCCCCATGGTCTGGCGTGGCCCCATGGTCAGTGGTGCGGTGATGCAACTGCTCCAGCAAACCCTGTGGGATGAACTCGACTACCTCATCATCGACATGCCTCCCGGCACCGGCGACATCCAGCTCACCCTGGCCCAGAAAGTCCCGGTAACCGGCGCCGTCATCGTCACTACCCCCCAGGATATCGCCCTGCTGGACGGCAAGAAAGGCATCGAAATGTTCCGCAAAGTCGACATCCCGGTGCTGGGCGTGGTTGAGAACATGAGCGTCCACATCTGCTCCAACTGCGGTCATGAAGAGCCCCTCTTCGGCCAGGGCGGTGGCGAACGCATCGCGGAAGAATACGAAACCACCCTCCTGGGCCAGCTGCCCCTGCACATGACCATCCGCGAACAGACCGACAGCGGCGCCCCGACTGTGGTTGCCGAGCCGGATTCGGAAGTGGCAAGACGCTACCGCGACATCGCCAGAAGGGTGGGGGCGGAGTTGTCCACCCGGGAGCGGAATCTTGGTGGAACGATTTCCAGTGTCTCCGTGACGGAGCATTAACCAAGACCGGGTACAGAGGGACTCCAGCTCCATAGTCTGTTCGCGGCATCAGGCCCTTCTGTCCAAAAATGTCGGAGGCCATGGATGGCCGGAGAGAAGCGCACAGGGAAGTGCTCGTAGCGGTTTTTGGACAGAAGGGCCTGATGTTGCAGCCACCTGCTGTAGCGTTTTTTGGAAAGCAGCCCACACTTCCTTTGGTTCTGCTCGCAGGCTGCGAAGAGCGAGAGCGTCGAGGCTTCGACAGTCACCGCACGACAAGGTAAACTACGCCCCAATTTTCCCACCAGCTGGAAACGAGAATTCACCCATGAGCATCAAATCCGACAAGTGGATCCGCCGGATGTCCGAACAGCACGGCATGATCGAACCCTTCGAAGCCGGACAAGTTCGGGAAAGCGAAAAAGGCCGCGTCATCTCCTACGGCACCTCAAGCTACGGCTACGACGTACGTTGCAGCAACGAATTCAAAATCTTCACCAACGTCCACAGCGCCACCGTAGACCCGAAGAACTTCGACGAGAACAGCTTCGTCAACTATACCGGCGACGTCTGCATCATCCCGCCGAACAGCTTCGCCCTGGCGCGCACCGTTGAATATTTCCGCATCCCCAGAAGTGTACTCACTATCTGCCTGGGCAAAAGCACCTATGCACGCTGCGGCATCATCGTGAACGTCACCCCGCTGGAGCCGGAGTGGGAAGGTCAGGTAACCCTGGAATTCTCCAACACCACCAATCTGCCAGCGAAAATCTACGCCAACGAAGGCGTTGCCCAGATGCTGTTCTTCGAATCCGATGAAATCTGTGAAACCAGCTACAAAGACCGCGGCGGCAAGTACCTTGGCCAGACCGGCGTGACCCTGCCCAGGACATGAACGCCAACCAGTTTCTCAAAGCCGTCTCACAGCTGCAGGGCTGGCGCGAATGCGCCTTCCTGCTTGCCCTGGCCGAACGTTCCTTTCCCAACTACGCCCTGTTCGCCGACGCCGTTGGCCTGAAAACCGGCGGCAAGATGCGCCAGTTGCTCGATCTGGCCTGGGACATGCTCCAGAAAGACGTGGCCGATGCCGCAATTCCGCAGCTGCTCAGTAAACTCGAAACCCTGTGCCCCAATGTCGATGAGTACGATGCCTACGGTGTCTACCCAGCCTTCGATTTCTGCCAGTTGCTTGAGCAGGCGCTGCTGAACCGCCTGAACCCGAACAAACATCGCGCCACCGAAGCTTCCCAGTTGGCGACCCGCACCGTGATGGATTTTGTTGAAATGTCCGAGGGTGAGGGATTGGATGAAAACGAGCTGGTGCGCGTGTTTGAACACCACCCACTGCTCAAGGACGACAAGCTGTTTCAGCGTGACACCGTCATGGCGCTGAAAAAGCAGCGAACACCCAAAGAAGCCTTCCTGGCTGAACTCCGAGCCGGTGCCGCCAACGACGGTGTCAGCAATCTGGGAATCTCCCTGGAAGGCTGACATAAGGCAACCGAGCTACACTGCCTGTAACCTCCCTCAGTACTTTATTGAACGGAATGAATCATGAAACTCTCTGCTTTCGGTCGTAAATTCACCGCTGATGCCGGCATTACTTCCCTGATGGACGATCTCGGGAATGCCATGGCCTCCGGTGAAGACATGATCATGATGGGCGGCGGTAACCCCGGCCACATCCCGGAGATCCAGCAGAGAGTTCAGAGCATTCTGGCGGAGATGGCCTCCAGTGAAGCGGACGTACGTCGGCTGGTGGGTATTTACGATCCCCCTCAGGGGGAAAAGCAGTTTATTGCCTCCCTGGCCCAGTTGCTGAATCAGGAATACGGCTGGGGCCTGAAGCCCGAAAACATTGCGCTGACCAACGGCAGTCAGGCCGCCTTCTTCATGCTTTTCAACATGTTTGGCGGGGACTACGGTGATGGCCATCACAAGCATATCCTGCTGCCTCTGGCGCCTGAATACATTGGCTACGCCGATGCGGGGATTGAGCAGGGGCTGTTCCACGCGGTACAACCGGACATCTCGTTTACCGATGCCCATGAATTCAAATATCGGGTGGATTTTGCCGCCGTGGAGGTGACCGGAGAAACCGGCGCTATCTGTGTATCCCGGCCCACAAACCCCACGGGAAACGTCATCACCGATGAGGAGTTGGCCCGGCTGGAAGAACTGGCCCGGCAAAACGATATTCCGCTGATTGTCGACGGAGCCTATGGAACGCCATTTCCGAGCCTGCTGTTTGTCGACGCGCAGCCGAGCTGGAACGAGCAGGTTATCCTGTGTCTGAGCCTGTCAAAGCTGGGCTTGCCGGCGGCGCGAACCGGGATTGTTATTGCCGAAGAGTCCATTATCAAGGCATTGTCGGGTATCAACGCCATCATGAACCTGGCCACCGGAAGCTTTGGTGCGATGCTGGCAGAACCGCTGGTGCGCTCCGGAGAGATTCTGTCCCTGAGCCGGGATGTGGTTTGCCCATTCTACAAGGAAAAAATGGAGCGGGCGGTATCGGTGTTCCGCGATGCTATGGGCGAAGATAGTTGCCGCTGGTACATCCACAAACCGGAAGGAGCGATGTTCCTGTGGCTCTGGTTCCCGGATTTGCCGGTCTCCAGTCTGGAGCTTTATCAGCGTCTCAAGGCTCGGGGTGTACTGGTGGTCTCCGGGCATTACTTCTTCCCGGGCTTGCCCGAGGATGGCTGGCGTCATCGCCATGAGTGTCTTCGGGTAACGTATTCCCAGGACGATGCCCGGGTGGCTGAAGGCCTGCGGATCATTGCTGAGGAAGTAAAAGCGGTGTGGGCCGAGCAGGGGCTGGCCGATTAATCGGCCAGTGTCGCGTCTTTGAGTTTCAGCTCGTACTCGCTGCCGTCCGGCTCCACCTGGAGCAGGCGAACCAGCAGGTAATCCCGGGCCGGATCAAACCACATCAGGGTCTGGCGTTTGGAGTCTTCGTCCCGGACTTTTTCCGCCTTCAGGGTGTTCATGGTGCGGCCATTGTCGCTCAGGCTATCTTCGTCGATGACAGCAAAGCGGTCGTCGTCGTAATCCCCCTTGTCCAGCACCTGGTAGGTGACATCGCGTTTGCCTGCCTTGAGGTCCTGATGGAGTTGCAGTTGGTAGCCCAAGGGGTCCAGGGTGTTGTCTCGTAACTCCACTTCAAACTTATCGCCACGATAGCTGCCGGTGGCAATGCCTGCCTGCCAGTCAAAATCAATGGACTGTTTGCGATCTTTGATCAGGAAACCGGAGAGGTGATAGCGGTAGCGCAGGGGAATCACCTGGCCATCTTCCCAGCGAAAAATCAGTGATTCGTTGATATCGGCGATGAAAGAGTCGACATCCGTACGGTACAGCCAGACGTTATTGCCCTGGTCTGTCAGTTCCCGAACACCCTCGCCGTTGAGGCTGACGCCTTTGGACATGGAGGCGGTGTAGCGGGCCTCATAGGGCACCAGAGGGGCGTAATCTACATCGGCGGCGGACGCCGGCAGCGCAATCATGCCGGCAATTAGGGCTGCCCAGAGCTGAAAACGTGGTTTGTGGGGGTTGTCTGTGTGCATCAAAAAGCCTCTTTGACCGTCTACGCTAGCGACAGTGTAGTTGGTTCGGCGAGGCCTTGTGATGACAATCTGTTCAGTTCGCCGGCAGTCGCATGGGACGCTCGATGGGCGCGCCGTCAAACAGAACGCCCTCAGCGCCCAGCTGAATGCGACCCTCGCAGAACCAGCGCACGACGATGGGGTAGAGCACGTGCTCCTGTTGCTGAACTTTTTCCGCCAGGGACTCCGGAGTGTCATCCTCTGCCACGGCAACTTCCGCCTGGGCGATGACCGGCCCGCCGTCCAGTTCCTCGGTCACAAAGTGAATGGATACACCGTGGGTGCGGTCACCGGCTTCCAGGACCCTTTGGTGGGTGTTCAGTCCGGTGTAGGCCGGCAACAGGGAAGGGTGAATGTTAAGCATCCGGCCACGGAATGCGCGGACAAAGTCGCTGGTCAGAATCCGCATGAAGCCGGCCAGCACCACCAGATCCGGATTGTGGCGAAGGATTTCGGCCAGCAGGGCGGCGTCGAATTCTTCTCGGGAGCCATATTTTGTATGGTCGACCACAAAGGTGGTGAGATTGGCCTGGGCGGCGCGCTCCAGGGCAAACGCGCCCGGTTTGTTGCAGCCAACGGCAATGATCTCACCCGGAAAGTCGCGTTCCCGGGTGGCGTCGATCAAAGCCTGCAGGTTGGTGCCGCTGCCAGAGGCGAGCACCAGGATCTTCGGAACGGGGGCCGGATCTGCCTTCATGCCGTCAAAAGCCCCGGTGCGTAGCGAACAACGGGCTCAGCATCGCTGGATTCGGCTGCTTCCATTACGCCGATCTGCCATACCTTTTCACCCATGGCATTCAGGGTGTCCATGGCCAGTGCCTTCTGGTCTTCCGGTACACAGATGACCATGCCGATACCGCAGTTAAAGGTGCGATACATTTCCTCCTGGGCTACGCCGCCGGCATTCTGAAGCCACTGGAATACCGGGGGCAGCTCCCAGCTCTGGGTGTCGAGTGCGGCTATGGTGCCCTTGGGCAGTACCCGGGGGATGTTCTCGGGCAGGCCGCCGCCGGTAATGTGCGAAAGGGCCCGAACATCGACTTCGCGAATCAGTTGAAGCAGATTCTTCACATAGATGCGTGTGGGCGCCATCAGGGCGTCGGCCAGTGTGGTGTCGCCCATTGACTGGCTCAGGTCTGCGCCACTGACTTCGATAATCTTGCGAATCAGCGAGTAGCCGTTGGAGTGGGGGCCGGAGGAGCCCAGCGCCAGCAGGGCGTCACCCGGCTGCGCGCGGCTACCGTCAATGATCTTGTCACGCTCCACAATGCCTACACAGAAGCCGGCCAGATCGTAATCGTCGCCTTCATACATGCCCGGCATCTCGGCGGTCTCGCCACCAACCAGAGCGCATCCGGCCTGCTCACAACCCTGGCCAATGCCTTCAACTACCTGAGCGGCAACGTCGACATTCAGTTTGCCGGTTGCGTAGTAGTCCAGAAAGAACAGAGGCTCGGCGCCGCCGACCACCAGGTCATTCACGCACATGGCCACCAGGTCGATGCCGATGCTGTCATGCTTCTGCAGTTGCATGGCAAGCCGAAGCTTGGTGCCTACGCCGTCCGTGCCAGAAACCAGTACGGGCTCTTTGTAGCCTGCCGGAATCGATACCATGGCGCCAAAGCCGCCGAGGCCGCCGAGTACTTCCGGGCGACGGGTGCGCGCTGCAGTACTCTTGATTCGGTTGACAAGATCGTTACCTGCGTCGATGTCCACGCCGGCATCGCGGTAGGTCAGGGAGGGCTTCTGTTCGCTCATGGAAAATAACCGTAGGCCTGTGAGTCAAGGCGCGGATTTTAACAGGTGCGCACGGGGGCTCCAAATGGAATTGGGAGCACAGGCAATATTGCCGGTTTCAGATTGCCTGACTGCAACCTGTGCTTGCTACTCTCGGCTCTGGTGATGGTGTATCCTGTGCGCCAACCATGGGAATGGCAAGGTGTTTCATGACCGAATCAGTGAAAACAGCCAGGAACGGGCGAGTTGCTGCGTTTCTGTTGGCGGCAGTCTGTTGGGTACTCTCGGCCGGCCCGGCATCGGCGGTCAGCGTGTCGGGACTCTACGCGGCCGATGTTCCGGTTGCAGGCACCTCGGCGGATGCGTTGAAGGCCGGATACGCTGAAGGGCTGCGTCAGGTAATGGTGAGGGTGTCCGGAACCCGTGAGGTGCTGGAACTCGAAGGGATAGACGAGGTATTGGCAGACGCCGAGTCCATGTTGCTGTCTTATCAGGTGAACCGTACCGCGGGGCAGTCACGTTTGCAGATGAGTTTCGGAGCCGTCGGGGTCAACCGCACGCTGGCGTCTGTGCAGGCGCCGGTATGGGGCGCCAACCGCCCCCTGACGCTGGCCTGGATTGCCGTGGAAGACCGGGGAGACCGGCAATTACTGACCCGTGCAGCGGATTCAGCGCCGGGAAGTAATGAGGGGCTCTGGGCACAACATCTCTTATCAGCAGCGGCCGATCGCGGTCTGCCCATCGCCTTCCCGCCGGAGACCTATGCCGGTGACCGGGCCTTGCTGTCGGATTTGTGGGGCCAGTTTGTCGGCCGCATCCAGCAAGCTTCAGACGATCTGTCCCACGACGCCCTGACTCTGGTTCGTATCAGTCGTTCCGGCGGCCAATGGCGCGCAGGCTGGGTGGTTGAAGGCATGGGGCTCGATGCAGGTGAGCAGTCGGTCAATGCCGATACGCCGGAACAGTTGGCGCAAGCTTTAATCGATCGCTGGACAGAGCAATACGCCAGCCGATATGCGGTCACAGCCGGCGAGGCGGGTGAGGCTCCGAAAGTTGATATGGTGCTTGAGGGTGTAACGACGCTGGCAGATTACGGCCAGGTGACCCGGGCACTGCAGGACATGACTCCGGTAGTGTCTGTTGGTGCGTCACGGGTTCGTGGCAACCGGCTGACCGTGGAGGTGGCATTCTCCGGAGAACTTGACCAGTTGAAGGAGCATATCGCGCTGGACGCACGATTTGTGCCGGCGGAGCAGCCTGCAGAGCCGATAACGGCCAGCAAGAACAGCCAGGCTACTGGCTCGGAAGGGGATGGTGCGGCGCAAACAGGCGAGGCCGGTTCCCGGAACGATACCGAAGCACCGGCCGGAACGGATGCGCAGGATAGTGCTGAGACGGCTGGGTTCAGCTATCAGCCCCTGGCTCCGGGCGATGAACAGGATGCCGAACAGGCTTTTGAGTCTTTGTACCAGGTACTTTATTACCGCTGGCAACCCGCTCCCGGCGCCACTGGCGGCGACCGAAGCTGATGGTTTGATGGAGGCGGCCCGGTGAGTTCTAGGCAGTGGCGCTGGATCCCGAATGCACTGACATTCCTGCGAATGGTGCTGATCGTGCCGTTCGCCGGCGCACTGCTGGAAGGTAACTACCGGCTGGCTCTGGTGATATTCTTCGTTGCCGCACTGACCGATGCCTTTGACGGGTTTCTGGCCCGTCATTTCAACTGGCGCTCCCGGCTTGGCGCTGTGGCCGACCCTCTCGCGGACAAGGCGCTGTTGATTTCGGCCTATCTCATGCTCACCATTACCGGTGTACTTCCGTTGTGGCTGTTTGCCCTGGTGCTGGGTCGGGATCTTGTCATTGTCTGCGGCGGCCTGGCTTTTCATTACGGCATCGGCCGCTTCGATATGGAACCCAGTATTCCGGGCAAGATCAACACGTTTGTCCAGATACTGGTGGCGCTCGCCATTATCATCCTGCTGGCGGGTTTGCCCATGCAGCCCTGGGTAATCGACACCGGGATCTGGCTGGTTGCCGTCAGCGCGCTGGTGAGCGGGGGCCACTATGTTGCCGTGTGGAGTTTGCGGGCCTGGAGGGCGAAACGGTCATGAAAGCCTCACAAATGGTATTGGGGGTCAAGCTCCGGGACGATGCCCGCTTCGACAACTTTCACGGTGACCGTAACCGGTCGGCCGCACAGCGGCTGGAGCTGGTGTGCCGGGAGCCGTCGGGGCTTCCGGTAGTGGTGATCTGTGGCGATTCCGATACCGGCAAAAGTCATCTGTTGCAGGCGATCTGCCATGAGTCCGAGCAGATGGGAAAAACCGCCGTCTGCATCAGCATTGTCGAGCTCCTGCCGTTCGGCCCGGACGCCCTGGCGGGCCTGGACAGTCATGATGTGATCTGTCTTGACGATCTGGAGCATGCCGCGGGTGATCCCGGCTGGGAGGAGGCGGTTTTCCACCTGTACAACCGGGTGCTGGACCGCAATGGCCTGCTGGTGGTCAGTCTGTCCGAGGTGCCCGCTTCGCTGCCGTTCGGACTGGCAGACCTGGGATCTCGTCTGGCACATGGCTTGCTCATTCAGTTGGGCGTGTACCGGGATGAGGATCGGCAGCGAATCCTGATGGCCCGGGCAGAGCAGCGCGGGCTGGTGATGAGCGAGGATGTTGCCGGCTTCATCATGCGCAGGGCCCCTAGAAAGCTGGGTGATCTGCTGGGGCTGCTGGATACCTTGGATGAGAATTCGCTGCAGGCCCAGCGACGTTTAACCATTCCGTTTGTGAAAGCTGTGATGGGATGGTAACGGTAAAGGGATTAATAACGATAAAGGCCATTGGAGAGACGACATGAGACGGGTTGTATTCAATCAGAAAGGTGGCGTTGGCAAGTCCAGTATCACCTGTAATCTGGCGGCCATCAGCGCCGCAAGAGGAAAGCGTACCCTGGTGGTGGATCTGGACCCGCAGGGCAACTCCACCCACTACCTGCTGGGCAAACCGGCGGCTGAACTGAAAGATACCGTTGCCGATCTGCTGGAGCAGACGGTCGCCTTCAGTGTCTTCAATCGTCGACCTGACGAGTTTGTACACGCCTCGTCGTTCGACAACCTGTACGTGTTGCCATCCAGCCCTGAGCTGGATTTTCTGGAACGCAAACTCGAAGCCAAGCACAAGATCTACAAGCTCAGGGAGTTTCTGAAAAAGCTCAGCGACAGTTTCGATGAGATCTATATCGACACCGCCCCGGCCCTGAATTTCTACACCCGTTCTGCCCTGATTGCTGCCCAGCGCTGCCTGATCCCGTTCGACTGCGATGATTTCTCCCGCCAGGCGCTCTACAACATCCTCCATGAAATCCGCGAATTGCAGGAGGATCATAATGAGGAGCTGGTTGTTGAGGGCATCATTGCAAACCAGTTCCAGCCAAGGGCGAGCCTGCCCAGGCAGTTGGTCCGGGAGCTGACGGAGGAGGGGTTGCCGGTGCTGCCGGTACGCCTGTCCAGTTCCGTCAAGATGAAAGAATCACACCAGAGTCGCCAACCGCTGATTCACATGGCTCCGAAACACACGCTCACACGCCAGTATGAGGATCTATACCGTGTGCTGCATGGGGAGTCTGTTGAGCTGGAGCCATTGGCAGACTGAGAGGAATCCCATGAGTGAAAAAGCACGCCACCTGGATCAGGTGACCGACGGTTTGCTGCAGATTGAAATTGAACTTCGGCAACTGGGTGTCTGGCAGACAGAAAGCCTGCCACCGGAGGCGTTCCAGAGTACCCAGCCGTTCTGCCTGGATACCATGGACTTCACCCAGTGGCTGCAGTTCGTGTTTCTTGAAAAAATGAAGGCGCTGGTGGAAGCCGGTCACGCGCTGCCAGAGGTATCTGGTATTGCGCCCATGGCAGAAGAGCATTTCCGTGGGCGTGAGCAGTCCGGCCGTGAGCTGATCTCAGCGCTTGAGGAGATGGATCGGCTGTTGTCCTCTGGCGGCCGCTGATTATTCCGGGACTGGATTACTCCAGGCGCATGGACAAATCGATGGCTCGTACGTCTTTGGTCAGTGCGCCAATAGAGATGTAATCCACGCCGGTTTCGGCAACGGGCACCAGCGTGCGCGCGTTGATGCCACCGGAAGCTTCAAGGCGGGCTTTTCCGGCATTCCGTTTTACCGCTTCAGCCATGTCGGCAAGCGAGAACTCGTCCAGCATGATGATGTCGGCCCCGGCCTCAAGGGCCTGGTCCAGTTCGGCGAGCGATTCGGTTTCCACTTCCACGGGTTTGCCTGGTGCAATGCGGTGCGCTTCGGCGACCGCATTGGCAATGGAGCCGCAGGCGGCAATGTGGTTTTCCTTGATCAGGAAGGCGTCCCAGAGCCCCAGCCGGTGATTGTCGCAGTCACCGCAAGTCACCGCGTATTTCTGGGCCAGTCGCAGCCCTGGCAGGGTTTTCCTGGTGTCCAGAAGGCGGACGTTGGTATGGGACACCCGGCGAGCGTAATGGGCACAGGCCGTTGCCACGCCAGACAGGGTCTGCAACCAGTTAAGAGCAGCGCGTTCAGCGGTCAGAAGCGAGCGGGCCGGGCCTTGCATGCGGAAAATCACGGCGTTGGCGGGTACATCGTCGCCATCGTGAAACTGCCACTGAAGTCTCACTGACGGATCCACCTGGCGAAAAACCTCCTCCACCCAGGCGCTTCCAGCCAGGCGGGCGTCTTCCCGGGTGATTACCCTTGCGGTTGCCAGTTTTTCGGCAGGAATCAGCTGGGCAGTGATGTCGCCATCGCCAATATCTTCCCGCAGACTCTGGGCAACGGATTCGATACGGGCCTGGCGCAGCAGTTCGGCAGAAATCATTGGGACGTGTCCGGAGGTTGATGGTGGCTTGGAAAAGTGTGGAGGGCAATTCTACTGCCAGCGCTATCGATTCGCCAAATGGAGGTGTGAGCGGTCTGAAGTGTGATGCAGTTCCTGCTGACACAAAAGGTGACAAATTCTGACACAAGGTGACGACACTCGCCCGTATGATGTAATCCTATAAAGGTTTAAGTACCATCAGCTGATCGATTCCGGAGCATCCACATGGCGCACGATAACAAGGTAGTCCGCTTGGCCGGTCAGAAGCCGGTGAGCCGGTTCTCGTTACCGGTAGAGCTGGTGCGACTGCGTGACACATCGGGTCAGTCACTCAAGGCGGTACTTGCCAGTTTTTTCGAACAGGCTGACGACAGTTTGTTTGCCCTCGCAGACCGGGCCGGCTCCAACCAGGACCAGACTGCCTACTTCGATGCCATGCGGGAGCTGCGACTGCGCCGGAAGGCAATGACAGTGTCAGTCCTGCAATACGTCAGCCAGGCCTTCAATGAGCTGGGTAAGTTCAAACCTGCCCGCTCCGGTGGTTCACTGGAAGAAGTGGACCAGGACTCCCTCAGCCTGGTGGATCACTCTGACCTTGAACAGCAGGTAGCGATAGATAACCTGACCAATCGCCTGCGGAATCGATACCAGGAGCCGGTAAGGATGTTGGCGGCCCGGATTCGCCATCTTGTTCCGCAGTTGGATCTCTCTGACGATCAAATGCCTCTCAGCCCGGAAGTCATTTGTGGCGCTATCTCGGATGCTTGCACCGATCTGGATATTGATATCCGTGCCAAGCTGGTGGTTTTGAAGCTGTTTGAGCGCCTGCTGGTGGACAAACTCAGCGATTTCTACCAGGAATGCAACAAAACCCTGATCGCCGCCGGCGTGCTGCCTGACATGAAGCGGGCTCCGGTGGGTGGTGCTCAGGTAGCGCCGGGTCGCAGTGCGCCAAAGGCAGGCGGTTCGTCAGCGCCGGCAGAGGAAGCCCCGGCTGCCGAAGGTACTGCCCATAGCCATGGACCGTCGCCTACTTTCAGTGAGCTGAGTGCGCTGTTGCACCAGGGAGAGACCGGCAGTGCCGGTATAGCACAAACCGGCGCTGTTCTGGATACCGATCGTCTGATGGCGCGCCTGAACGAACTGCAGGGTGCAGCGCCGCAGGGTGAAGGCGACAATGTGGTGCCTTTGCGCCAGCAGTTACAGCCGCTGTTGCAGGGTCCGGAAGGGAAGCGATTCTCAGTAGGGCAGGTCGACAGTGACGTGATCAACCTGGTCTCAATGCTGTTTGATTTCATTCTCGAAGATCGGCAGTTGCATCCGGTTATGAAGGCGCTGATCGGGCGGCTACAGATTCCGGTGCTCAAGGTCGCACTCAGCGACAAGAACTTTTTCAATCGTGGTGGCCATCCGGTTCGCAAGCTCCTCAACGAACTTGCCCTTGCCGCCATTGGCTGGAGCGAGAAACGTGCCGGAATGCGTGATCCGCTTCGGGAAAAAATTGAGGAAGTGGTGGGTCGGGTGCTCACCGAATACACCGATCAGGTAGGGCTGTTCGAGGAATTGCTGAAGGACTTTGGTCACTTCATGGATCTGGATCGCCGCCGTCGCGAGCTGGTTGAGCAGCGCCTTCGGGATGCCGAAGAAGGACGCGCCCGGCAGGAACGTGCCAGTCAGGCTGCTACCGATGTTATCCGTGAGCACACGGCAGGCCGGGACATTCCCGAGCCGGTTTTACAGGTGCTGAACGAGCCCTGGACCCGTTACCTGCAGTGGGTGGTGTTGCGCGAGGGTGAAGAAAGCGAGCGTTGGCTGCAGGCAAAGGCCATCAGCGAGCGGCTGGTGTGGAGTGTTGACCCGCGACCGGTGTCTTCTGATACCCGGGCGGAACTGTTGCGAATGATTCCAGAGGTGGTGGAAGAGCTCCGCAAGGCGCTTCAGGAAATCTCCTGGGATCCGTTTGCAACCGATGCGGCCATCCGGGACCTGGAGCTTGCCCATGTCGATGTTTTCCAGAAACTGGTGACCGCGCCGGTTGTTGAAGACAAGGCACCCACGATTGAGAATTTCGAGGTACCTGAAGCTCCGGCAGAGCCGGCGGAAACTCCCGAGCAATCGGAACCTGCGCCGGAGGTGATTGACGAGGTGACTGAACCTGCGTCAGTCAAGCCTGCTGAGATCTCAGCAGGCGTTGAGACGGCAGCCGTTGCCGAGGAATCCGCGGAGATCCAATCACCAGTAGCGTCGGCGGAATGGCTGGCGAAGGCGGACGGCCTGAGAGTTGGATCCTGGGTTGAGATGGCCAGAGACGAGACCAGGGTCCGTTGCAAGCTGGCGGCCTTCATCAAGGCCACCGGCAAGTACATCTTTGTTAACCGCAGTGGTGCGAAGGTGGCGGAATATCATCGGGATGACCTGGCGATTGCTCTGCAGGAGCAGGCGATCACCATGCTGGATGACGGCCTGATCTTTGATCGGGCGCTGGAGTCCATCATCGACAACCTGCGTCATAACCGAAAAGACTGATCTCCGGTACTGAGTGCCCGCGCAGGGCACCGGCGACGTCGTGGCATCCATGGGCGCTTTGTGATTCAATCATCTGCATGAGTCCCCTGCGCCGATGGAAACACGTTGTCTAGTATCCAGAACGATCATCACCCACACTCCCTGAAAGATGCGGCAGCACTTTTGCGTTCCAGTGGCCGGTTCCCCGGCGTGCGCTGGTGTCCGTCGCCCAATTTTGGTCCCCGCCCGGACGGTTCCTCTATCTCACTGCTGGTGGTTCACAACATCAGCCTGCCGCCGGAACAGTTTGGCGGCCCGCACATCGAGAATTTTTTCTGTAACTGTCTGGATACTGCTGCCCACCCCTATTTTGAAACGATCGCAGAGCTGAAGGTGTCTGCACACGCGTTGATTCGCCGGGATGGTTCCGTTATTCAGTTTGTCAGCTGTCTGGACAGGGCATGGCATGCTGGCCGTTCCAGTTTTCAGGGTAAGGAGGAGTGCAACGACTACTCCATTGGTATCGAGCTCGAAGGTGCGGATGACGTTCCCTATACCGATGATCAGTACCGTGCGCTGGCGCGTCTGGCGCTCCTGGCAATGACAGCCTGGCCGGAAATCACGCCGGGTCGCATTGCCGGCCACAGTGATATTGCTCCGGGCCGAAAAACCGATCCAGGGCCCGCGTTTGAGTGGTCTCGCTTCCAGACACTGCTGTCGAACGAGGAGATGGCCTGATGTCGTTGGTTGTTTTTCTGATTGCGTACGTGATTCGCCGCAGGCTGGACCGCGCCGATCACCTGGCTGGCGATGAGGTCTGGCGTAACTGGTTTCATCGTTGGGGCCGGGTAGAAGCGGGTCAGGAGCGGTCAGTCTGGAGAGGGGCGCTGCTGGTTGTGTTACCTTCTCTGGCGCTCGCTGGCGCGTGGGCGCTGTCCAGTGAGGCGGGCTACCGCTATGCCCTGTATCCGCTTGAACTGGTGCTGATGGTGGTACTGATGGGAGCGCCGGGCTGGCGCAAGGTGCTGCGAGCCTATTCCGATGCCTGGCGGCGCGGAGATATGCAGGCTGCCTGGCACCATGTTCAAGAGCGCCTGCCCGCCTCCGAAAGAGGAGCAGCGCTATCGCCAGAAGCCATGCACCTGTCGGTGTCGCGGGCGCTGATGGTCTCGGTTTTCGAGCGTTTCTTCCTGGTGGTTTTCTGGTATGCCGTCGGCGGCATAGCGCTGGCTTTTCTGGCTCGAGGGCTTGTAGCTCTGGCGGGCCAATGGCCGCAGGCGGCCGCGCGGGAACGCTATCAGCGGGCAGCCCGGCTTATCGGCTGGATTCCTTCCCGCTTGCTGTCATGCACATTCGGGCTCGCCGGTGACCTGGCCGGCTGGTCCCGGGAAATACGCAAGGTATTCCCGGGATTCGGGAAAAAGACCGCGGATGTGCTAATGATTTCCGCCAACGGGTCGTTAACTGGATATGCACTTGATCCTGCGCGCTTTTCGGAGTTGCACCCGGAAGAGTGGCCCGATTTTGGCGGGCGGAGCCTCAGCGCTATAAGGGACCTCCTCAACCGGAGCATGCTGGTGTGGATATGTGCGCTTGCATTGCTGGTGATCGCAGGCATGGCCTAGCCGGAAAGCAAAAACGGATTACAGAATAACACTAAATAGTGATTAAGTTTTTCCGGCAACGGGCGATAATCAAACAAAAGAATAAAGATTCAGTTGTTAGAAGCAGCGAGGGCTCTGTGAACTATATAATCAATCCGGCTGTAGCACTGATGAATCGGCTGCCCATGGTTTACAAATTCAGCCTCATCAGCATTCTCTTTCTTGGCCCTATCATCGTGCTTTCCTGGTTGGTGATTTCCGGGCTTAACCAGTCGGTTCAGACCATGACCCGCGGCATTGAAGGTCTTGCAGAACTCCAGAAGGTGGAGCGCCTGCTGGTGGCGGCGATGGATTACCGTGACTATCAGGCCCCCGGCATTCTGAAAGACGAACAGCCCTTGCTCGAAAAAGCCAACGAAGCGGCCAGTCGCATGGATGCCCTGTTGGCAGATCTCGCCGAACCACAGCGTTCTTTTGACACCTCCGGCTCCTGGCAGGAGCAGATCCTGGTTGTAAGAGAAGAATGGGAGACGCTCAAAGCCAACGATAACTATCAGGGCAACATTGACCCCCAGTTCAAGTACTACCAGGAGTTTGTGCAGAAGGTGATGGCCTTGCTGCCGGCGACCATTGAAATCAGCGGATTGGGTCAGGATGCGTCCCGGGAAAACCTGCTGCTGTTAGGGCTGGTGCGTTCTGCGTTGCCTGAGTCTCGCACTGTTGTTGGCCGCGCCCGTTCATACGGTATTTTTGCGCTGGTGGAAGGTCAGGTGGGCTATGCACTCAGCGAAACCCTGAATGAAATCTACGATCAGTTGACCAACCGCAGTTCGCTGCTTTCGCCGGCCCTTTCCGTTGCTGTGGAGGCGTCGCCCCAGCTGGCAGAGAGTGCGAGCGGTGCACTGACCCGCACGGAAGAGAGTCTGATGACAGTCCGTGATGAGCTGGACCTGAATGTCATCACGCCTATGCGCCTGGAGCTGCCCTGGCAGGAATTTGACGAGACCGTATCGGCGCAGATGGGATATTACGATACCCTCAGCGATCGTATCTTCGATGTGGTTGCCGGTAATCTTGAGGATCGCCTGGCTCGCCAGACCGGGCAGCGCACCCTGATTCTGGTGGCGCTGATTGCTGTGATGCTGGTAGTGGTCTACCTCTATGTGGGCTTCTTTATGTCTGTGCGGATTGCCATCAACCGGTTCAGCGAAGCTGCAAGAAATGTGGCCGCCGGCGATATGACCACCCATATCCGGTTGAACAACCGGGACGAACTGGGTGAGCTCACCTCTGAGTTCAACAACATGACCGATCGTATTGCTGAGCTTGTCCGGTCGGTGGGCTCTACAACAGCAGATGTTGATCAGCAGGCGGTCCGGGTGAATGACACCGCTTCGGCGAACAGTCAGGCCGTGGCCCGACAGATGGAAGAGACCGGGCAGATCAACGAGGCCATGGGCCAGATGGTGGAAGCGGTCAATGAAGTCACGGAGAGTGCGCACCGGGTGGCGGATAGTGCGGGGAATGCCGAGAAAGATACCGAGAAGGGTCGGGAAGTGGTGGCCGATACGGTGGCGACCATTAACCGGCTGGCTACGGAGATTGCAGGCGCCGTTGATGTCATCAACCGGGTGAGTGCGGACAGTGACAATATCAGTCAGGTTCTGGTTGAGATTAAAGCAATTGCCGAGCAGACCAACCTGCTGGCGCTGAACGCGGCCATCGAGGCAGCGAGGGCGGGAGAACAGGGGCGTGGCTTTGCGGTGGTGGCGGATGAGGTTCGTTCATTGTCTCAGCGTACCCACAAGTCCACTGAGGAAATTGAAGGCATGATCTCCCGGCTTCAGGGTGGTGTAAAAGAAGCGGTATCTGCCATGACCTCAAGTCACGATGCCACGGAGAAGACGGTACAGAAGTCTGGTGAAGTGACCGAAGCGCTGGATCGGATCGCCTCGGGCATTTCCGAGATCGTTGATATGAGCCATCAGATTGCCCAGGCGGCGGAGGAACAGTCGGCCGTGGCCAGGAACGTGAATGCCAACGTGGAGCGCATTGGCGAATTTGGCCAGAGCACTGCCTCCAACGCCGAAGAGACTCTGGCTTCGTCCAGACAGATGTCGGAGCTTACCGCGTCGCTTCAGCGCCTGGTGGAAGCATTCAAGGTGTAATCTGTGGTTGTTGTGAAAAATCCGGCCTCAGAGGCCGGATTTTTTTTGCTCCCAGAGAATCTCCTGGCTGCCATCCCGGCGAGCCAGCACCCGGGCGATGACAAACAGCAGATCGGATAACCGGTTCAGGTAGTGACGCGAGGCAGTATTGATGGAGTCCTCGTGGCCAAGGGCCACCACCACGCGCTCGGCCCGGCGACAGACCGCCCGTGCCAGATGACATTGTGCTGCGGCAGGGCAGCCCCCGGGCAGGATGAAGTTTTTTAGCGGCGGCAGGTCGGTGTTGTACTCGTCCAGAGTCTGCTCCAGCCACTCAATGTGATTGTCGCTGATCACCTTGCTGCCCGGGATGGCAAATTCGCCGCCCAGATCAAACAGGTGATGCTGAATGCGCCGGAAGGTATCGATCAGACTGTCACCAGAGGGAAGCGTCTCAATCAAAACGCCGATATGGCAATTCAGCTCATCTGCCATACCCATGGCTTCCACTCGCTGGGCATTTTTGGCGATACGGTTGCCATCGGCCAGGCCGGTAGAACCGTCGTCTCCGGTTCGGGTGTAGATCTTCGACAGGCGATTGCCCATGGTCTTGCTCCCTCTGGTAAAAGTCAGTTCAGTTGTTGTACCTGTTCGGCGAGCATTTGGTTCACCTGTACCGGTATGCCATGTTGATGGCCGAGCCGCGCCAGGTAACCGTTAATGAAGTCGATTTCCGTGGTTCTGCCTGCCTTTACATCAGCCCGCATGGAAGACGTGTTGGCGGCGGTTTTGCGGGCGACAGCCTCAATAGTCTCGCGCAGGTTTTCCGGGGCTTGTTGCGGTTGTCCGGCGGCAGGGAGCAGGCGGCTGATCTCCTCGCACAAGGGGGCAATCCATTGCAGGTAAAACGGTTGTGTCAGGATCTCTCCGTTGGGGCAATCCAGAATGGCCGTAAAGGCGTTTATGCCGGCGTTGATCACCAGTTTTTGCCAGAGCCTGGCGAGTATATCGTGTTCAGGGTGGACCATGAGGCCGCTGCTGGCGAGCTGTTGGGCAACCCTTTCGACCAATGGATTCCCCGCCGGGTTCAGGGCGCCGACCCAGGTAGTGCCGCGGCCAGCGTGAACGGTCAGCCCGGGGGCGGGCCGGTTTGCGCCTTCGGTCGTGGATGCGGCCAGTACCGGCCGGTCCGGCCATGTTTCGGTGACCTGCTGCTGGCTCCCCAGGCCGTTTTGGAACAACACAATGGGAGTCTGTTTGGCAATGGAGGGCAGGGCCGCCTTGAGGGCTTCGAGGGTGTCGCCGGCTTTGGTTGTCACCAGGATCAGATCAGGAGACTGGCCGGGTTGTAGCCAGGGAATAATGGCATTGGCTGATTCGCCGTCAATGGACTGAAAGCGATAACAGACGGGGTCTGGGGCCTGCCCCGGGCGGGGCACAAACGCTACCTGCCCGCCAGGTAGCGTTGCGGCCCAGAGCCGGCCCAGGGAGCCGGCACCGAGGATGGCGATCATGGCCTTACATGGCCTCGATTTCTGCCCGTTGCGCACTGAGCCGCTGCAGGCTGCCCTGGGCATCCTTCAGCTTCTCTTTTTCCTTCTCTACGACTTCGGCTGGGGCCTTGGCGGTGAACTTTTCGTTGTTCAGCTTGCCTTCCAGGCGACCGATTTCCTTGTTCAGGCGTTCCAGCTCCTTGTCCAGGCGCTTGAGTTCGGCGTCCTTGTCGATCAGGCCGGCCATGGGCACCAGCACTTCCATTTCGCCTACCAGTTGGGTGGCGCTCATGGGAGCTTTGTCGCCCTCGAACCATTCCAGCTTCTCAAGTTTGGCCAGGGAAATGAGGAATTGGCGGTTGTCGTTCAGGCGGCGCTGATCGTCGGCGTTGCCGCCTTTCAGAAGTACCGGTACCTGCTTACCCGGGGAGATGTTCATCTCGCCGCGGATATTACGCACCGCTACAATCACGCCTTTAAGCCACTCGATATCGGCGGCCACGGCGGCATCCTGCTTGCTGGCATCCGGCTGCGGGTAGGGCTGCAGCATGATGCTGTCGCCCTGCTTGCCGGCCAGCGGTGCAATACGTTGCCAGATTTCTTCCGTGATGAACGGCATGATCGGATGCGCCAGGCGGAGTACGGCTTCGAGTACGCGTACCAGGGTACGACGGGTGCCCCGTTTGGCTTCGGCACTGGCGCTGTCATCGCTCAGGGCTGGTTTGGACAGTTCCAGGTACCAGTCGCAGTATTCGTTCCAGATGAACTCGTACAGGGCGTAGGCCGCCAGGTCAAAGCGGTACTGGTCCAGGTGGCGGATCACCTCCTGCTCGCAGTGCTGCAGTTCGCTGATGATCCAGCGGTCTGCCAGGGACAGTTCCACCGGCTCATTGTTTACGCCGCAGTCTTCGCCTTCCGTGTTCATCAGCACGTAGCGGGCGGCATTCCACAGCTTGTTGCAGAAGTTGCGGTAGCCTTCCAGGCGCTTCATATCCCAGTTGATGTCACGGCCGGTGGTCGCCATGGCTGCGAGGGTGAAACGCAGGGCGTCAGTACCGTGGGCGGCGATGCCTTCCGGAAATTCCTTCTCGGTGCGCTTGCCGATTTTCTCGGCAAGCTTGGGCTGCATCAGGTTGCCGGTGCGTTTTTCCAGCAGGTCCGGCAGGCTGATGCCGTCGATCATATCCAGCGGGTCGATCACGTTACCCTTGGACTTGGACATCTTGTCGCCGTGCTCGTCCCGGATCAGACCGGTGACATACACGGTATGGAAGGGTACCTGTGGGGTGCCGTCTTCATTTTTCATGAAGTGCATGGTCATCATGATCATCCGGGCAACCCAGAAGAAGATGATATCGAAACCGGTCACCAGCACGTCGGTGGGGTGGAAGGTCTTCAGCCGTTCGGTGATTTCCGGCCAGCCCAGAGTGCCGAAGGTCCACAGGGCGGAGCTGAACCAGGTGTCCAGTACATCGTCGTCCTGCTTGAGTTCCAGTGTGTCCGGGAGCTGATGTTTGCTGCGAACCTCAGCCTCGCTCCGGCCCACATAGATATTGCCTTCAGCGTCATACCAGGCAGGAATCCGGTGCCCCCACCAGAGCTGGCGGGAGATGCACCAGTCCTGGATGTCGCGCATCCAGGCGAAGTACATGTTCTCGTACTGTTTGGGTACGAACTGGATGCGACCGTCTTCTACCGCTTCAATAGCCGGTTTGGCCAGAGTCTTGGCGTCGGCAAACCACTGATCCGTCAGCATCGGCTCGATAATCAGCCCGGAGCGATCGCCGCGGGGTACGCTCAGCACGTGGTCTTCGATTTTCTCGACCAGGCCTGCCAGTTCCATGTCGGCAACAATCTGCTTGCGGGCTGCTTCCCGGCTCAGGCCGGCATAGGCGGCCGGGAGGGCGCTGTTAATCTCGGAATTTTCGGTGCCGTCCGCATTGAAGACTTCGGCGATTTCACGAATGTTGGCGTCCTGCGTCATGACGTTGATCATGGGCAGGTTGTTGCGTTTGCCTACGGCGTAATCGTTGAAGTCGTGAGCGGGGGTGATCTTCACGCAGCCGGAACCTTTTTCCGGATCGGCGTGGTGGTCGGCCACGATGGGAATGCGGCGGTTAACCAGCGGCAGCAGAACGTGCTGGCCAATCAGATGCTGGTAGCGCTCATCGTCCGGGTGGACGGCTACGGCGGTGTCACCCAGCATGGTTTCCGGGCGGGTGGTGGCGACGATGACGTAGTCTTTGCCGTCCTGGGTTTTCTGGCCGTCGGCCAGCGGGTAGCGCAGGTGCCAGAAATAGCCCTTTTCTTCCTTGTTTTCAACTTCCAGATCAGAGATAGCGGTGTGCAGCTTCGGATCCCAGTTCACCAGCCGTTTGCCGCGGTACACCAGGCCTTCATCGTACAGGCGGATAAAGACTTCCTGTACGGCTTTGTAGAAGCCATCGTCCATGGTGAAGCGTTCGTTGCTCCAGTCCACGGAGTTGCCCAGGCGACGCATCTGGCGGGTGATGGTACCGCCGGAGTGTTCTTTCCAGTCCCAGATGCGCTTGATGAATTCTTCCCGGCCGAGATCGTGGCGGGTTTTGTCTTCTTCTGCAGCCAGTTTGCGTTCGACGACCATCTGGGTGGCGATGCCGGCATGATCGGTGCCGACGGTCCACAGTGCGTTACGACCCTGCATGCGCTTGAAGCGGGTGAGGGTGTCCATGATGGTGTGCTGGAAGGCATGGCCCATGTGCAGGCTGCCGGTCACGTTGGGTGGCGGGATGGCGATGCTGTAGGAGTCGCCTTCGCCGCTGGGGCGGAAATAGCCTTTGGATTCCCAGTTTTCGTACCACTGGCGCTCGATGTTTTCTGGCTGGTAGGTTTTTTCCATGGGATTATGCAGTGACCGTTTTGGTTGATTCACATAGGGAAATTCTGAATCGGACGATTATACATGGTCGTCTTGATCGCGGCGAACCTGGCTAGCGTTTCCGCATATCATGCACCCGAGCTTCAATGCCCAGTGCCCGCAACTGCTTGTAATGCCTCCGCGCCTGGTTCAATACCGCCGGGTCATTGTGGGCCACCAGGGCCAGGCGGCGGTATTGGTCAGCGTCTTCAGGCAGGGTTGAGGACAAGACGATCACGGTATCCCAGTCCACCGCGGCTGGCGGGTAGAGCAGGATGCCGACAGGATCGGTGCAGGGGGTGGTTGGGTCTTGGGCGATACTGTGGGGGATGAAGGCTTCGGGGGTGAAGTTCCACAGCAGGTCGTCGAGTTCCACGGCCTGTTCTTCGGTGTCACAAAGAACGCACACACGGTCGCCCTGCTGCCAGGCTTTGTCCACGAGTTTGGCGGCGTGGAGGTTGCGGGCGGCGTGGGTGTTCTGGGCGAGGATGTGGAACCAGTAGCGCTGGTTTTTATCGTCCCGGCCGGAGGGGCCGGCAGCGAGGCTGCCGGGCTCCGGGGAAGGGTTTGGCTGGTTATCCTGCATGGGTCATCAGGTAGTCGACCAGCAGGGGGACCGGGCGGCCGGTGGCGCCTTTGGCTTTGCCGGAGTTCCAGGCGGTGCCCGCGATATCCAGGTGGGCCCAGCGGTAGTCCTTGGCGAAGCGGCTCAGGAAGCAGGCGGCGGTAATGGTGCCCGCGGGGCGGCCGCCAATGTTGGCCATGTCTGCGAAGTTGCTGTCGAGCTGGCTCTGGTATTCGTCCCACAGAGGCAGGCGCCAGGCGCGGTCGCCGGTGCGTTCGCCGGCGGCGAGCAGTTCGTTCGCAAGCTCGTCGTTGTTGGACAACAGGCCAGTGGCGTGACTGCCCAGGGCGATAATGCAGGCGCCGGTGAGGGTGGCCATGTCGACCACGGCTGCCGGGTCAAATTTCTTCACGTAGGTGAGGGCGTCGCACAGCACCAGGCGGCCTTCGGCGTCCGTGTTGAGGATTTCGACGGTCATGCCGCTCAGGGTTTTGACGATATCGCCGGGGCGGGAGGCGCCGCCGTCTGGCATGTTTTCAGCGGCAGCGATCACGGCAACCACGTTGATCTTGGGTTTGGTTTCAGCCAGGACTTTCATGGTGCCGAAAACGCTGGCAGAACCGCCCATATCGTATTTCATTTCGTCCATGCCCTCGCCCGGCTTGAGGCTGATGCCGCCGGTGTCGAAGGTGATGCCTTTCCCCACCAGTACGTAGGGCTTGTCTTTGGCCTTGCCGCCACGGTATTCCATCACGATCAGGCGCGGAGGCTGCTTGGAACCTTTGCCTACGGCCAGGATGGTGTTCATGCCCAGTTTTTCCATCTGCTTCTCGTCCAGAACTTCGGTCTGGATGGAGTCGTAGTCTTTGGCCATGGCCTTGGCCTGTTCGGCAAGCCAGACCGGGTGGCAGATGTTGGGTGGAGTGTTGCCCAGGTCTTTGGTGTAGTTCATGCCGCGGCCGGTGGCCAGGCCAAGGTTGAAAGCATCTTTCAGGGACTTGCCGGCGCCGGATGCCTGTACCACAACTTTTTTCAGTTTGCGGGCGGCAGGCTTGTCGCTTTTGAATTCGGTGAAGGTGTAGAGCTGGTCTTCCAGAATCCGGCCAATCAGGTTTAGCCGGGCTTCTTCAGAGCTGACCGCAGCTTCGCCCTGAACCGCAGTATCGGTCAGGCTGATCAGTGCACTTTTGGAGGGGCCATCTTTCAATGCGCCGGTCATGGCAATCAGGCTCTTACGATAGGCTGTGGCTGTGCGGTCTGCATCTTTGCCGGTGCCAATTACCACAACGCGCTGCCAGGGTTGATCCACCAGGGGCAGGGTATTCACGGAGGCGTTCTTGCCGGTCAGGTCGCCGGCTTTCTCGAGTTGCTTGATCAGTCCGCCCAGCGCGTCGTCTGCCGCTTTGGTGGATTCTGGCCACTCGCCTTTCTCAGGCAGGCCGATAACCAGGCAGTCGGCTTTGGTGGCTGTGATGGCTTTGCTGCTCAGGCTGAAATTCATGGCAACTCTCATGGCAACTCCGTTGTCAGATTATGCTTTATTCAATTGAATTGAATGTTGATGGCAATGCTCATAAGGATTGGGGCAAAGCCTTTATTAATCAAGCCGGGTGCCCGCTTCGTTACGATGGTTTTATCGTGTAGGCCCCGTACTGTCATTCGTCGGCGAGGTTACATAGAATACGCGCTGTTCTCCTTAACCTCCATCTCCAATGACGGCGCCGCCAGAGAGACTGATTTGAGTATTATCTTCCGTTACCTCATTCGCCAGATCATGGTCAGTATGCTTGCAGTGTCAGGCATTCTGTTGCTGGTGTTCATGAGTGGGCGTTTTATCAAGTATCTGGCCGATGCTGCTGAGGGCGAGATTGCGGCCGGCGTCCTGTTTGCGATTATGGGGTATCGTTTCCCCGGGTTTCTGGAATTAATTCTGCCCCTGGGCCTGTTTATCGGAATTCTGCTGGCCTATGGCCGGATGTACCTCGAAAGCGAGATGACGGTGTTGTTCGCCTGCGGTGTGAGTGAAAAGCAGTTGCTGGCGAAAACGTTACTTGGAGCGCTGCCGGTCATGCTGGTGGTGGGGGCCATGAGCCTTTACATCTCTCCCTGGGGCATGAAACAGGTGGAGCACATCTTTAACGAGCAGCGAAAGGCTACCGAGTTTGAAATGCTGGCCCCGGGGCGGTTTCAGGACTTTACCTCCGGCGATCGGGTGACTTACACCGAAGCCCTGAGCGACGACAAGCGCCAGTTGCAGGGGGTGTTTATTGCCGAGTACGACAAGGATGGTAAGGGTGTCACTCTGATCACTGCGGAGTCTGGCTCCCAGTTCATTGATGAGGAAACCGGCAGCCGGTTTCTGGTGCTGGAGGATGGTGGTCGTTTTCAGGGGGCTCCCGGCCAGCTTGATTACAATGTCACTGAATTTGAAGCCTACGGTTTGAAGATTGTCAGCGGCCAGGAGGGCAGCAAAGAGCTGGAGGAAGGCCTGAGTACGCTGGCGCTTTGGAACTCGGATGATCCGGAAGACCGGGCTCTCTTGCACTGGCGAATATCGTTACCGTTGATTGTGCCCATCGTCACCTTGCTGGCCGTGCGGCTCAGTCGGGTGAATCCCCGGCAGGGGCGGTTTTTCCATCTGTTGCCAGCCATGCTGGTTTACATCACCTATCTGGGCTTACTGATTGTGGCGCGGGATGCGCTGGCGGATGAAAAGGTGCCTGAATGGGTGGGTATGCTCTGGGTGCATGCGCTGTTCCTGGCGCTCGGCCTGTGGCTGCAGTTTGGCCCCGGGTGGCTGAACCGTCGTCGTCTTGAGAGGGAGGGGCGCCAGCGTGCATAAGATCGATGGTTATGTCATGCGTACCGTTGGCGGCGCCATGTTCCTGGTTATGGTTGTGGTGTTGTCGCTGGATGTGATCTTTGCATTCATTGCTGAACTGGAAGACACGCGCAACGAATATCAAACCCTGCAGGCGCTGTGGTATGTGGCGCTGACCTTGCCCCGGCGAATCTACGATTACCTGCCTCTTGGCGCCTTCATGGGTTGCCTTGTCGGCCTGGGCTCCATGGCCAGTTCCTCGGAGCTGACGGTGATCCGGGCAGCCGGCGTGTCGCTCAAACGCATTGTCTGGTCTGCCATGAAGCCGGCGCTGATCGTGGTTCTGCTCGGCGTGGCGATTGGTGAGTATGTCGCGCCGACCACCGAACGTATTGCCCAGAGTGACAAGGCGGTGGCCTTGGGTGCGGGGAGCAGCGTGGCTTCCGCGGAAGGGGTGTGGCATCGGGAAGGCAATACCTTCATGCACCTGAATGCGGTTCAGCCAAACGGTGTGTTGCATGGGGTTTCGCTGTTCCGGTTTGACGATGCCCGGCAATTGCGGGTTGCCAGCTTCGCCGAGCGTGCCATCTACCAGGGCGACTACTGGTTGCTGGAGAACGTGACCTCCACTCGCATTGAGCCGGAGCGGACCGTGCGTGATGTGAGTGCGTCACTGCGTTGGGAGACCGGCCTGTCGCCGAGCGTGCTGAGTGTACTGATTGTGAAGCCGGAGAATCTGTCGATGACGGGCCTGTATACCTACGCGGCCTATCTCGGAGAGCAGGGGCTGAGTGCGGCGCAATACTGGCTCGCGTTCTGGAAAAAGGCACTGATGCCTCTGGGCACGGCGGTTATGGTGTTGGTCGCCATCTCCTTTGTGTTCGGGCCACTGCGGTCTGTGACCATGGGGTTTCGGGTATTTACCGGTCTGCTGGTGGGATTGCTGTTTAAGTATATGCAGGATCTGCTGGGGCCGATGAGTATGGTTTATGGCTTTAATCCGCTGATTGCGGTGCTGGCTCCGATTGTTGTTAACGGTATTGTCGGAGCCGTCCTGATGCGTCGGGCGGGGTAGCGCCAGACCTATTTCTTCTCGGGCCTGGCCACCTGAACAACCACGCTGTTGGAGGTGCGGTCGGTCAGCGACAGCCCATTGATGGGATAGAACAACGCGATGATGGCCGGGATGCTGAGCAGCAACGTCAGCGCGCCCAGGTAGTAGGCGCCGAGAATGCTCAGGAAAACGACGATCGCAGCGGTAACATAGCGAATCAGGGCCTGGGTCCAGCTCACGGAGGTGCCATCAAGATTCTCGATGCGAACTCGCCATACCTGCATGCCGAGGGTCTGGCCGATGCGGGTCCAGAAGTAGGCAAAAAACAGATACAGCACCAGAAACAGAACGAAGGTCAGCCCCGGGTCTCCTGAGATTTCACCGGCTTCGGCCATTTGTTCATAGCGATCCCAGCCCGTAACCCATCCCGCAATCATGGTGTATACCCAACTGGCGACAAGCAGCACGGCGATACTGATCAGTCCATCGTAAATAATGGCCAGGGCGCGTTTCAGGCCGGTCGCCGGTGGCAGAAGTTCATCGGCTTCATGAAAGCGTCGGGGCATGGCGTCTCCTGTGAGTTTTCACGTTTTTCAAGTTCTCGGCGTGTGCTAGAGTAGCCGATTTGCACACGCATGTAAGTAATCGCATTTAACCTCAGACCCGGCGGTTCATTCGGCGGGTGTCTGGCAAGGTGTATCAGGTCGAAAGGTATCAAAGGTCTATGAAAACCGCAGAGTTGCGACAAGCATTCCTCGAATATTTCCAGCAGCAAGGGCATGCCATTGTGCCCAGCAGTTCACTGGTACCCCACGATGATCCCACTCTGCTGTTTACCAACGCGGGGATGAACCAGTTCAAGGATCTTTTCCTCGGCCGCGAGGAGCGCGACTATACACGAGCGACCAGCTCCCAGAAATGTGTGCGTGCCGGCGGCAAGCACAATGATCTGGAAAACGTGGGCTATACAGCGCGCCACCATACCTTCTTCGAGATGCTTGGCAACTTCAGCTTCGGCGATTACTTCAAGCGCGAGGCCATTAATTTTGCCTGGACTTTCCTGACTGGCGAACAGCACCTCAACCTGCCCCAGGAGAAGCTGTGGGTAACGGTTTACGCCGAAGACGACGAAGCCTTTGATATCTGGAACCAGGAAATCGGTGTGCCGGCGGAACGGATTGTGCGCATCGGCGACAACAAAGGCGCCCGCTACGCCTCCGATAACTTCTGGCAGATGGGTGATACCGGACCCTGCGGCCCGTGCACCGAGATTTTCTTCGATCACGGCCCGGATGTGGCAGGTGGGCCTCCCGGCAGCCCGGAAGAAGATGGCGACCGCTACATCGAAATCTGGAACGTGGTTTTCATGCAGTACAACCGCACTGCCGATGGCGAGATGCTGAACCTGCCCAAGCCCTCGGTGGACACCGGCATGGGGCTGGAGCGGATTGCTGCGGTTCTGCAGGGTGTTCACAGTAACTACGAAATCGACCTGTTCCAGGACCTGTTGAAGGCGGCATCCGACATCCTGGGTGGTGCGGCCACCACAGAAGCGTCTCTGCGCGTGGTGGCGGACCATATCCGTTCTTGCGCCTTCCTGATTGCCGACGGCGTGATGCCGTCCAACGAAGGTCGCGGCTTTGTTCTGCGCCGAATCATTCGTCGCGCAGCTCGCCACGGCAACAAGCTCGGTGCTACCCAGCCGTTTTTCTACAAGCTTACCGGCGCTCTGGTTGAACTGATGGGCGAGGCTTATCCGCAGCTGGTGAGTAGTCGCAAGCAGATCGAAAAGGTGTTGCTGCAGGAGGAAGAGCAGTTCGCCAAGACCCTGGACAAAGGCCTGCGCCTGCTGGAGCAGGACATTGCGGAGCTGAAGGGTACCGAGATTCCCGGTGAAACCGTGTTTACCCTTTACGATACCTATGGGTTTCCGGTCGATCTGACCAACGATATTGCCCGCGAGCGTGGCCTGACTCTGGATTACGAAGGCTACGAAAAAGCCATGGAGGCCCAGCGCGACCGGGCTCGTGCCGCCAGCAAGTTTGGTATCGACTACAATGCCGCCGGCATCACGATTGAGGGCAAGACCGAGTTTACCGGTTATGACCACGTCGACGGCCATGAACGTATCCGCACGGTGCTGGTCAACGGTGAGGAGCGTAACGCGGAAGCGGGTGATGAGTGTGTGGTGGTATTGGAGCGCACGCCGTTCTATGCGGAGTCTGGTGGTCAGGTGGGTGATACCGGCCTGCTGACCTGGAGCGGTGGCCGCTTCCAGGTAACCGACACCCGCAAAGAAGGGGATAACCATCTGCATGTGGGCACCCTGATTGAAGGTGAGCTGTTCCCCGGGCTGGAAGTGGATGCGCGGATTGATCATGCCCGTCGTGAGCGCACCAAGCGCAACCACTCGGCTACGCACCTGCTGCATGCGGCTCTGCGCAATATCCTGGGTGAACACGTTACCCAGAAGGGCTCGCTGGTCGACCCGGACAAACTGCGATTCGACTTCTCCCATTTCGAAGCCGTGACGCCGGAGCAGCTGAGAGAGATCGAGCGTACGGTTAACGAACAGATCCTGGAGAACACGCCGGTAGATATCGACATTACCGATATGGATACCGCGAAGGAAAAAGGAGCGATGGCTCTGTTCGGCGAGAAGTACGGCGATGTA
Organism: Marinobacter sp. EVN1; assembly: GCF_000475375.1. Taxonomy (NCBI): domain Bacteria; kingdom Pseudomonadati; phylum Pseudomonadota; class Gammaproteobacteria; order Pseudomonadales; family Marinobacteraceae; genus Marinobacter; species Marinobacter sp. EVN1. The sequence continues at coordinate 16,405 of NZ_AXCB01000006.1, read as the reverse complement.
GTACGGGTGCTCACCATGGGTACCGACAAATACTCTGTTGAACTGTGTGGTGGTACTCACGTTGCCCGTACCGGCGATATCGGGTTGTTCCGCATTACCTCCGAAAGCGGCATTTCCTCTGGCGTTCGTCGTATTGAGGCTGTAACCGGGTTGGGTGCGCTGGAATGGGTTGATGAAACCGAGCGTACACTGCGCGAGACCGCACGTCTGGTTAAGGGCACCCGTGATTCTGTCGTCGACAAGGTCAAGCAGGTTCTGGACCGCAATCGCCAGCTTGAGAAGGATGTCGATGCCCTGAAAGCAAAACTGGCGAGTTCCGCGGGTACTGATCTGGCTGGTTCCGCGGTCGAAGTGGCAGGCCTGAAGGTGGTGGCCTCCGAGATGGAAGGCGCTGACCGCAAGGCCTTGATGGAAACTGCGGATCAGCTCAAAAACAAGCTGGGCGAGGGCGTTGTGGTGCTGGCCACTGTTGAAGACGGAAAGGTGGTGCTGGTGGCCGGTGTTACCAAGTCCGCCACCAACCGCATCAAGGCTGGCGACTTGATGAAGCATCTGGCCTCGCTGGTAGATGGCAAAGGCGGCGGTCGCCCCGACATGGCCCAGGGTGGTGGTAATGATCCATCCCGTCTGGCCGAAGCCCTCGCTGGTGTACCGGCCTGGGTTGAGCAAAATATCGGGTAAACAACTGTTTTCTGATACGGGCGGAGGTTTATAATCCCGCCCGTTTGTTTTTAATGGCGGGGCGCCCAGCCCCGTTGTGACACCCCGTTTCGGAGTTTGGGAAACATGGCTCTGCTGGTTCAGAAATTTGGTGGTACGTCCGTCGGGACAACCGAGCGGATTGAAGCGGTAGCTGACAAGGTCTGTCGGTTCCGCAAAGAAGGGCACGATGTCGTGGTTGTGGTCTCGGCCATGAGCGGTGAAACCAACCGTTTGATTGCACTCGCCAACGATATTATGGATGAGCCTACCCCCCGTGAGATGGACGTTCTGGTTTCCACCGGCGAGCAGGTGACCATTGCCCTGTTGTCCATGGCGCTCCAGAAGCGGGGCTGCGATGCCCGGTCCTACACCGGTTCCCAGGTCAGGATTCTCACCGACAGCAGCCATACCAAGGCGCGTATCAAGCAGATTGATGAGCAGCGCATGCGGGAAGATCTGGATGCCGGTCGGGTGGTCGTGGTAGCCGGCTTCCAGGGCATTGATGACAACGGCAATATCACCACGCTCGGCCGTGGCGGTTCTGACACCACGGCGGTTGCCCTGGCGGCGGCACTGAAAGCCGATGAATGCCAGATCTATACTGATGTAGATGGTGTTTACACAACTGACCCCAGGGTAGTGGACAGTGCCCGCCGGTTGGAGCGCATTACATTTGAAGAAATGCTCGAGATGGCTAGTCTGGGTTCTAAGGTACTCCAGATTCGCTCAGTTGAGTTTGCAGGTAAATACAACGTTCCATTAAGGGTGTTGTCCAGCTTTCAGGAAGGCGAGGGCACCCTGATTACTTTTGAGGATGAGAACGCCATGGAACAACCGGTTGTTTCCGGCATTGCTTTCAATCGTGACGAAGCCAAGCTGACGATCTCTGGTGTGCCCGATACACCGGGCAGCGCACTGCGGATTCTCAAGCCCGTCAGTGATGCTAATATCGAAGTAGATATGATTGTTCAGAACGTGGGCGAGGATAACAAGACTGCCTTTACGTTTACGGTGCATCGCAACGATTTCAAACGGGCCCAGGAAGTGTTGCGCAGTGTTACCGCTGAGCTGGGTGCCGGTGAAGTGGGTGGAGATACCAAGATCGCGAAGGTCAGCATCGTAGGCGTGGGTATGCGCTCCCATGCGGGCGTTGCAACCAAGATGTTTGAAGCGCTGTCCAATGAGGGCATCAATATTCAGATGATCTCCACGTCAGAAATCAAGATTTCGGTGGTGATTGATGAGAAGTATCTCGAGCTTGCCGTTCGCGCACTGCACAGTGCGTTCGAGCTGGATAAAGCCGGGGTGGAGGAGAGTGCCTGAGGCAGGAGGTCTCAAATGCTCTCTGATCAAGGTCATTGAAGATAGCTATCAGGATTCAGGTAAGTATAAGTATTTCTGCGTCTTTAGTGTCTGAAGTGATCTCATTATAAAAGCAATAAGTAAACAGTAGTGTTTGTCGGAACAGGTAGCTCTGGAATAGGGAGTAAGGGATATGTTGATTTTGACTCGCCGTGTTGGCGAAACCCTCATGATCGGCGACGAAATTACCGTCACCGTTCTGGGTGTAAAGGGGAATCAGGTACGCATCGGTGTGAACGCGCCAAAAGATGTGGCGGTTCACCGCGAAGAAATCTATCAGCGAATTCAATCTGAAAAAGGCTCCGAAGAGCCGGAATCGGGCAATCGTTGATCAGTTAAAAAGCCGTTCGAGGGTAACCCGGACGGCTTTTTTGATTGTGGGGAAAATCGGCCAGAAAAAAGTCGTGTCAACCCTATGAAAACAGAAAAATTATGGTAGTATACGCCCCGTTCTCAAGGAGAGGTGGGTGAGTGGCTGAAACCAGTTCCCTGCTAAGGAACCGTACGAGCAATCGTACCGAGGGTTCGAATCCCTCCCTCTCCGCCATTTTCTCCCCGGAGAGAAGTGAGAACAGTTGAGGTAGCACTCAACGTTGCGATGCGCGGCTGTAGCTCAGCTGGATAGAGTACCTGGCTACGAACCAGGCGGTCGGAGGTTCGAATCCTCCCAGCCGCGCCAACATCGCAAACCAGTTTCAAGCGGCTGTAGCTCAGCTGGATAGAGTACCTGGCTACGAACCAGGCGGTCGGAGGTTCGAATCCTCCCAGCCGCGCCATATTAAAGTCAAAGCGCCTCAGTTTGTGTACCCACAGGCTGAGGCGTTTTGCTATACAAAATAAAAAACCCCGCCTTGTGCGGGGTTTTTTATTGTCTTTACCACATCAAATCGTCGGGGATTTCATACCCTGCATACGGGTCGTCTTCGCCTGCGTCATCCTGTTTACGATCATGCATTGAGATGATGGCGCTCTCATCGCGCTCCATAATCTTGCGGGCCACCCTGTCCGGGACGATCTCATAGTGGTCACCCAGCGCCACAATGGCCAGACGACCGCGAGAGAGTTGGTCCACCATCTGTTCGTTCACCAGAATCTTCTTGATCTTCTTGCCGTCGACAAACTGGTAGGAGGTTTCGCCGCGGCTCCGGTCCAGGCGATTGGTTTCAATCAGCTGCCGAATCTGTGCCTGAATCGCCTTTTTCTCAGCCTCTTTCTTGCGCTCGAGGTTGAGCTGCCGATCCCGCTCGGCCTTTTCCTGGCGAGCCTTGCGGGCGCGCTCTTCGGCTTCGTTTACAGTCGTGGCGCCTTTGGGCTGTTGCTTTCTCTGTTTTCGTTTTTCATTTCGTACTTCCCGGGCTTTCTTTTCGTCGGCCAGCCCGGCCTTTAATAACTGTTCCTGCAGTGAGGCCATCAGCGACTCCGTGAATTCATGATAAACTGGTGCAATCAAACGTTAAGTATACGCCGTCAGCATTCTCTCAATAACCCATCACAACCCACCCCACGGATTTTTCTATGTCATCTTTTAAAGCGCTTGGTCTTTCCGCGGCCATGCAGGCCAATCTTGATCAATTGGGTTACCAGCAACCTACGCCGGTTCAGGCAGAGGCGGTTCCGCTTGCGTTGGCGGGCAAGGACGTGATTGCCATGGCGCAAACCGGCAGCGGCAAGACAGCGGCGTTCGGGATACCGATTATCGAGACCATCGATCCGCGACGCTTCCAGGTTCAGAGTCTTGTTCTTTGTCCCACCCGGGAACTGGCGGATCAAGTGGCCAAAGCGTTGCGAGAGTTGGCACGGGCCAAAGATAACGTGAAGGTGCTGACGTTGTGTGGTGGTGTGCCTATCGGGCCCCAGATCGGGTCGCTCAGCCATGGCGCTCATATCGTCGTGGGCACGCCCGGCCGGGTAGATGACCACCTGCGCAAAGGTACGCTTTCGCTGGATGGCTTGAAAGTGCTGGTGCTGGACGAGGCGGACCGCATGCTGGATATGGGGTTCGAGGAGGTGGTCACCAGTATCGTCTCCCAATCTCCCGGTGGCAGGCAGACGCTGCTGTTCTCCGCCACCTGGCCGCCGGCCATCAGAAAGCTGAGCGAGCAATTCCAGAGCAAGCCGGAAGACGTGCGGGTGGAATCAAAAGCGGCCGCCATCACCATTGAAGAATCCTTTTACGAAATCCAGCCCGACCAGCGGGCGGCGGCCGTGGCAGCACTGCTTTCCCGTTTTCAGCCGGTGTCGTCTCTGGTGTTCTGTACCACCAAACGGGACTGTGATGAGCTGTCGGATGAACTGGGTCGTCTCGGCTTTTCGGCGTTGTCGCTACACGGCGATCTGGACCAGCGCGAACGGGACAGCGCTCTGGTTCGATTTGCCAACCAGAGTTGTACGGTTCTGGTGGCTACCGATGTGGCGGCAAGGGGGCTCGACATCAAAGGGCTACCACTGGTCATCAATGCCGAGCCTGCGCGGGATCCCGAGGTACACACCCATCGGGTGGGCCGTACCGGCCGGGCAGGCGAGCAGGGGCATGCGGTTACTCTTTGCACTCCGCGCCAGGGCCACAAGATTACGCGCCTGGAAGCGGAGCGGGGCGAGCCGGTGTTGTGGGGCGATACGGAGGCGTTGCTGGCGGAGGCGTTGCGCCCGGTTACGCCGGCCATGAAAACGCTATGCCTGGCTGGCGGCCGCAAAGACAAGGTGCGCCCTGGCGACGTGATGGGAGCTCTCACCGGCGAGGCCGGTATTCCCGGCGCTGCCGTTGGCAAAATCGATCTGTTCGACTTTCAGTGCTTCGTGGCGGTTGAATCCCGATGGGCGGCCCAGGCGCTGGCGCGGCTGGAGAAAGGTAAGGTGAAAGGTCGGAAATTCCGGGTTAGATATGCATGATTAAAGCCTGATGAGGCTGTTGCAGCAGGTGTCATTTCAGGCCGGGACGCTCGGAAAGTCCCTATAGAAATGCGTGCTTCAGGTTGCTCCTGGTCATTGAAAACGGTAAATTACGCAGGATTTTGCCTCCCGAATTGTTCCGCCGGGCCATTAGACTTTAGTTTTAGTGGTGGCTTGTCGGGCGGTACGGGGAAATCAACAAACCAATACAGGTAGCTGTTCGATATGAATGAGCTGATGTCACAAGCCGTAGACTTGATGATTGCCGGCATGGGCTTCGTGTTCGTGTTCCTGATTATTCTGGTATTCGCGACCGGCCTGATGTCCAAAATCATCCTGCGGTTTGCGCCGCCAGAGCCGGCAACCCCGGCCAGAACGCCACGTGCCAAGCCGAAGGCGCCCACGTCGGTTGACCCTGACACCGCCGAGGCCATCAAGAAGGCGATTGCACAATACCGGTCACGCCACAAGAAGTGACCCCGGTACACGATTAGAACCTTTTAACAGAAGGCTGACACGATGACTGACACGAAAAAACCGCTGGGGATTACGGACGTAATTCTGCGTGACGCCCACCAATCCCTGCTCGCCACCCGCATGCGTCTGGACGACATGCTGCCAATCGCCGAGAAACTCGACAAAGTGGGTTTCTGGTCGCTGGAATCCTGGGGTGGGGCTACCTTTGATGCCTGTATCCGTTACCTGGGCGAAGACCCCTGGGAGCGCATCCGCGAACTTAAAAAAGCCATGCCCAATACTCGCCAGCAGATGCTTCTGCGCGGCCAGAACCTGTTGGGCTATCGTCACTATGCGGATGATGTGGTTGACCGTTTCTGTGAGCGTGCCGCCGAGAACGGCGTAGACGTGTTCCGTATTTTTGATGCCATGAACGATCCCCGCAACATGGATCGCGCGATCAAGGCCGTTCGCAAGACCGGCAAGCATGCCCAGGGTACGATTGCTTACACCACCAGCCCTGTGCACACCATCGATATGTGGGTAGATCTGGCGAAAGAAGTCGCCGACATGGGCGCAGATTCCATCGCGATCAAGGACATGGCTGGTATTCTCAAGCCGTATGTGGCCTATGATCTGGTCAGCCGCCTGAAGAAAGAGCTGGATATCCCCATCCACATGCAGTGCCACGCCACCACCGGCATGTCGACCGCCACCGCCATCAAGGCTGCGGAAGCCGGTATCGATAACGTGGATACTGCTATTTCCTCCATGAGCATGACCTATGGTCACTCGCCCACCGAGGCGGTTGTGGCCATCCTGGAAGGTACCGATCGTGACACCGGTCTTGATCTGAACCTCCTGGAAGAAATTGCCGCCTATTTCCGCCAGGTGCGCAAGAAGTACGCGAAGTTCGAGGGCAGCCTGCGCGGCACTGATTCCCGCATCCTGATTGCCCAGGTTCCGGGCGGTATGCTGACTAACATGGAAAACCAGCTGCGTGAGCAGAACGCAAGCGACAAGTTTGACCAGGTGCTGGAAGAAATTCCCAAGGTTCGTGAAGACCTGGGCTTCATTCCGCTGGTGACCCCGACCTCGCAGATTGTCGGCACCCAGGCGGTACTGAATGTTCTGACCGGCGAGCGTTACAAGTCCATCTCCAAGGAAACCTCCGCCATTCTGAAGGGTGAGTACGGCGCAGCGCCAGCCCCCATGAACAAAGAGCTGCAGGAGCGTGTTCTGGATGGCAAGGAAGTCATGACCTGTCGCCCTGCAGATGTGCTTGAACCGGAAATGGACAAGCTGACCGACGAGCTCAAGAAGCTGGCGGACGAGAAGGGCATCAAGCTGGCCGACAATCTTGAAGACGACGTGCTGACCTACGCGCTGTTCCCACAGATCGGCCTGAAGTTCCTGGAGAACCGCAACAACCCGGATGCGTTCGAGCCGGTCCCGACCGCAGAAGACGCCGCACCGGCCAAGAAAGCCGCAGGCCCGGAGACTTACACCGTGGACGTTAACGGCAAGAAGTTTGTGGTGGCGGTTTCCGAAGGTGGCGAGATTACCCAGATCCAGGGTGACGGTGGCGCCGCGTCTGCTCCGGCCGCTTCCTCCGCACCTGCTCCTGCGGCAGGCGAAGGCGAGCCTCTGGTGGCACCGCTGGGTGGTAACATCTTCAAGGTTCTGGTTTCCCCGGGTGACACCGTTGAGGAAGGTGACGTGCTGATTATCCTCGAAGCCATGAAGATGGAAACCGAGGTTCGCGCACCGAAAGCCGGTACTATCGGCGAAGTCTTCATCAAGGTCGGTGATGCCGTCTCCCCTGATGATGAAATGCTGACAATCGCATAAGGGCCAGCATTCCATGGATAAATTAATGACACTGTGGACAGGCAGTGGCCTGTTCAACATCGAGCTGGGCCAGGTGATCATGATCGCTATTGGCCTGTTGCTTCTCTATCTTGCGATCAACAAGAAGTTTGAGCCGTTGCTGCTGGTGCCCATCGGGTTTGGTGGCATTCTGGCGAATATTCCGGAGGCAGGGCTTGCCCTGACTGCGGCTGAAAACGCTATTCACTTTGCATTGCAGGGTGGCAACTCCAAGGTTCTGGCTGCATTGGCTGCGCCGCTGGATGTGGCCTATCAGGTCGGACAGGCGATTACGCCTGAGCTGAAAGAAGCCTTCAAAGTAGCGGTGAAAGAAGCCAGTTATTCCGAAATGGCGATGGCCAACTCCATTGCGCAGGATTACGGCTACGGCAATGGCATGCTGTATAACTTCTACTCTGTGATTATCGGCAGTACCGTTGGTCCTCTGCTGATTTTCATGGGTGTAGGGGCGATGACCGATTTCGGCCCTTTGCTTGCTAACCCCAAAACCCTGCTTCTGGGTGCGGCTGCGCAGTTCGGTATTTTCGGTACCGTTATTGGCGCGGCGTTGCTGGACTGGACGGGAATACTGGAGTTCAATATTCTCGAGGCCGCTGCAATCGGCATCATTGGTGGCGCCGACGGCCCCACCTCCATCTACGTATCCAGCGTACTGGCCCCGCATCTTCTGGGTGCGATTGCCGTCTCTGCTTATGCGTACATGGCGCTGGTGCCGATGATCCAGCCGCCGATCATGAAGGCGCTGACCAGCGAGAAAGAGCGTGCCATCAAGATGTCGCAGCTGCGCCCGGTGAGCAAGAAAGAGAAGATTGTCTTCCCTCTGGTTGTTCTGATTGCCGTGGTTCTGTTCCTGCCCGATGCGGCTCCGCTGCTGGGTATGTTCTGCTTCGGTAACCTGATGCGTGAGTGTGGCGTGGTAGAGCGTCTGAGCGATACCGCACAGAACGCGCTGATCAACATCGTAACCATCTTCCTGGGTCTGTCTGTTGGCTCCAAGCTGATGGCCGACAAGTTCCTGGATGGCCAGACGCTGGGTATCCTGGGCCTGGGTATTGTGGCTTTCGGTGTAGGCACCGCTTCCGGTGTACTGATGGCGAAACTGATGAACAAGTTCACCAAGGAAGCGATCAACCCGTTGATTGGCTCCGCAGGTGTATCCGCGGTGCCGATGGCGGCGCGGGTCTCCAACAAGGTGGGCCTGGAAGCCAACCCGCAGAACTTCCTGCTGATGCACGCAATGGGTCCGAACGTGGCCGGTGTTATTGGCTCTGCGGTTGCAGCGGGGGTAATGATCAAGCTGCTCGGCTGATCCTTACCGACACTGCCCTGAAAACCCCGCCTTTGGCGGGGTTTTTTCGTTTGTGGTCAGTGGAAATCCCGGGAGCTGACCGGTAGCGAGTTGATCAGATGGCTCAAGTCAGACAGCTTGCCGGCCATGACATGAACGATATCCCCCTCTTTCTCGATAACTCCTTTTACGTGTAACAACCGGGCGGTGAGCAACGGTTTGCGTTGGCGGCGGGCGGTGTCTAGCCAGACGACGACGTTGACGTTGCCGGTTTCGTCTTCAAGGGTGACGAAGGTGACGCCGGAGGCGGTGCCGGGCCGTTGGCGCCCGGTGACCAGGCCGGCTACTTGTACGGGGATGCCGGGGCGGGTGGCTTTGAGTTGGTCGGCGGTGAGGCAATGGCGCAGGTGGCCTTGTTCGCGGAGCAGGGCAAGGGGATGTCTTTGTAGTGTTAAGCCCTGGCTGCTGTAGTCGGCCAGTACGTTTTGCCCTTCGGTGGGCTCCGGGAGCAGGTGGCAGGGTTCCGGTGTGTATTCGGTCATGGCTTCGTTAGCGAAGAGCTCGGCGGGTTCTTCGTGTTCGAGCAGTTGCCAGTAAGCCTGGTGGCGGTTGCTGGTGAAGCCGGGCATGGCGTTGGCGCCGGCGAGAAGTTCCATGTCACTCTGGTTGAGGCCAGCTCGGGTGCGCAGTTCGGCGGCGCTTTGGTAACCGTTTGCCGGGCGGTTCTGGTGGGCGCGCTCGGCGCCATTGCGAGACAGGCCTTGAATGATTCTAAGGCCAAGGCGCAGGTGCTGCTCCGGACCTTGCAGGGTGTGCTGCCACTGGCTGTGGTTGACGTCTGGTGGCAGCACGGTAACGTTGTGGCGCCGGGCATCCTGAACCAGTTGGCTGGGCGAGTAAAAGCCCATTGGCTGGCTGTTGAGCAGAGCGCAATAGAACGCTGCCGGGTGGTGGCGTTTGATCCAGGCGGAGACGTACACCAGCAAGGCAAAGCTGGCGGCATGGGATTCCGGAAATCCATAGCCACCAAAGCCGCAGATCTGTTTGTACAGGCGCTCGGCAAAGTCGGCATCGTGGCCCCGCTCCAGCATGCCCTGAATCAGTTTGTCGCGGAAGGGTGTCAGATCGCCATGGGATTTCCAGGCCGCCATTGCGCGGCGAAGTTTATCGGCCTCGCCCGCACTGAAACCGGCGGCAACCATGGCCAGTTTGATGACCTGTTCCTGGAAGATCGGCACCCCGAGGGTGCGCTCCAGCACCTGGCGTACGGCATCGTTGGGGTATTCTACTGCTTCCATGCCGTGTTTTCGGCGCAGGTAGGGGTGCACCATGTCGCCTTGTATGGGGCCCGGGCGAACGATGGCGACTTCGATCACAAGGTCGTACCAGGTTTCCGGTTTAAGCCGCGGGAGCATGTTGATCTGGGCGCGGGACTCCACCTGAAAGACACCGATACTGTCGCCTTTTTGCAGCATGGCGTAGGTGTCAGGGTCTTCCTGAGGGACATCCTGAATGGTAAACGGCGTGTCTTTCTCTTCACTGATCAGCGCCAGTGCTTTGCGAATGGCGGTGAGCATGCCCAGGGCCAGGACATCCACCTTCATCAGCCCCAGGCTTTCCAGGTCGTCCTTGTCCCACTGGATAACCGTGCGCCCTTCCATGGCGGCATTCTCGACAGGCACCAGTTCTGAAAGCGGGCCGGCGCTGATCACGAAACCGCCCACGTGCTGGGACAGGTGGCGTGGAAAGCCCAGCAAGGTGTTCACCAGCGTGAAGAACTGATCCGCGACTTTGGGGCTGCGGGTCAGGCCCTTGTCCAGAATCTGCTGGCGCCAGCCGGTGGCCTTGTCACGCCAGTCGATGCCATCCAGCAGCTTCTCCACCAGTGTGGTATCAAAGCCCAGCGCCTTGCCCACATCCCGGATGGCGCTGCGGGGGCGATAACGAATCACGGTGGCGGCCAGGGCGGCCCGCTCACGGCCGTAGCGCTGGTAAATGTACTGAATAACCTCTTCACGCCGTTCGTGCTCGAAATCCACATCGATGTCGGGGGGCTCATCCCGGTCTTTGGAGATGAACCGTTCAAACAGCAGTTCCACATTGGCCGGGTTCACCTCGGTGATGCCCAGGCAGTAACAGACTGCGGAATTGGCTGCGGATCCCCGGCCCTGGCAAAGAATGCCCTGGCGCCGGGCAAAGTCGACGATGTCGTGGATGGTGAGAAAATAGTGTTCGTAGCGCAGTTCGGCAATCAGCTCCAGCTCTTTGCGAATCAGTGCCTGCACCTTCATGGGTGTGCCCGATGGGTAACGCCGCCGTTCACCCTCCCGGGTGAGTCGCGCCAGAAACGATGTGGGTGTTTCGTGTTCCGGCACTAAATCGGGAGGGTATTCATAACGCAGGCTGCCAGGCTCAAAGCTGCAGGCTTCGGCGATTGCCACGGTCTCCCGAACCCAGGGCTCGGGGAATAGTCGCCGGATAACCGGTATCGGGCGCAAATAACGCTCGGCATTCTGAAACAGGCAGTGTCCGGCCTGTTCCAGCGTGGTGTGGTGGCGCAGAGCTGTCAGCACGTCCTGTAATGGCTGGCGTTCGCGGCGATGCATATGCACCTGGCCGGTTGCCACCACTGCGCAGCGCATTTGCTCAGCTAACCACCGTACACGGACCAGTTGCTGTTCCTCGCCGGCTTCCAGTGTACGGGTCGCTGCAAGGCGTAGCCTGTGCTCGAAAATCCGTTGCAGCCATTCGCCGGTGATCAATGCCTGGTGCGCGTTGGTTTGTGATACCAGCGGTGGCAGCCACAGGCAGAGGCAGTGGTCCAGCGAATGGGTTTCGATGTCCCGGGTAAATAACCGGTATTGCCCTTTCTCAGCGCGTCGCCGCCCGGTGGTGATCAATTGGCAAAGCTGACCGTAGCCCTCGCGGGTTCGAGCCAGCAGTATGAACCGGGGTGGGGCAGTGGCGCCCTCGGGAGTATCGCTCAGTTCGAACCAGCTCCCGGTAATCAGCTTTACCGGGCTGTCTTTAAGGGCTGCCCAGGCTCTGGGGATGCCTGCCACCGAACAGGCATCGGTGATGGCAATTGCCCGATAGCCAAGCTCCGCGGCTTGCTCAGCCAGTTCATGGGGATGGGAGGCGCCGGTCAGGAAGGTGAAGTTGCTGAAGCAGAACAGCTCGGCGTAATCAGAATCCATCAGCCAAACCACCCGTGTATGTACCAGCCATCGCGAATATCCCGGAACACCCACGCCAACTGGCCGCTGGACAACTGGGCAATATAGTAGTCACGGTGCACCCGCTGGCCGTCCCACCAGCCAGCACTGATGCGTTCCGGCCCCGAGAACCATCTGGCCGGAGGTTCTGCCAGTGGGTGCGGCGTGGATAACAGCCATAAAGGGCGCGCAGGCAGGCCAGAGACCTCTGGTGTTTCGCTGTGCCTGCTGGCCGGTTTTATGGCGGAGGCTGTCCAGGCAAACTCCGGGCGGTGGTCTGCCCGCGGTGCAAGCTGTTGCAATGCCTCAGTACCAAGGCGGGCCTGTAAACGACTGGCCAGCGTATGCCAGGCTTCATTCAGGTCCTGACCATCGCCCAGGAGGTCCTGGCCAACCGGGGCTTCCCGGCCCAGAAACCGCTTTACCGACAGGGACAGACTGATCACCGGTGCCCGCAGCGGGTGCTGATCCAGTTTCAGGCGCAGCAGTTTCAGAAAACTCTCTGCCCGATGCTCCGGGCCAGTCGTTCGCAACGTTAACCGGGTGGCTTCTTCGTGCCGGTGTTGGAGTAAAAGGTGCAGGGTATCGGTGTCCTGTTGGCGCCAGCACAGGTCTTCTTCCAGCTCGGTCAGAATCCGCTGCAGCGCGAACAAAAGCCCTTGGGCATGCTCCACTTCCTGAATAAAATCGGCCCGCTGGCGGAATCGGTGCGGGGGGTGCCAGGGCGATTTGGGGTCTGGCCTGGTGCCCTGGGCTTTTTGTATACGTGCCAGCAGCTCCGGGGATAGCCTCCGTGCCAGTTCCCGGGCTGGCAGATTGAAGACTTCAGCCAGCGTATTCAGCCCCAGGCGATGCAGGCGGGTACAGGATTTTTCATCAAAACCCGCAGCCACCAGAGGCAGTTTGCCCAGGGCCGTCAGAATGTGGCCTTTGTCTGCGGTGCACTCGCCTTTGCCTGCTTGCGCAAGGAGCTGAGCCGCCAGTGGCGTATGCCCAAGAGCCAGCCAGGCAGTGAGTTGCCGCTCTGCCAGAGCCTGCTCGACCGTTTGCCAAACGGCGGGAAGCCCGCCATATAGTCGCTGGAGGCTGCTGACTTCAGCCCACAGACCGTGCGGCGGCGACAGGGTAATGTGGGCCGCGTAACGGTATAGCCAGCGGGCCTGCTCTTCCAGCAGATTGGCTTCCTGTTGAGAATCGAGATGCAGAATCACCAGGTCTGGTGCCAGGCCCAGTGCGGTCTTGAGGCGCATGCCCGGCCGAATACCCAGGTGATCGGCTTCTGGGCAAACCTGCAGAATAGCCTGCCCGGCAAGATCGACCACTGCAAGTGCGCCCTGAGTTTGCTGACTGCGGCGAACATGGTCCAGCAGCAGGTGAGGGAAGTGCAGATACAGCCACAACATGAATCAGGTGGCTCCATCCTGTGACCATGGCCCCTGAATCACACCAGTGGGGTCGCTGGCTTGAATGCCCGCGCGATGCCCAAGGGCAAGAGTGCAGCGCTGTCCTGGCCAGCTACCACGGCGTTTCAGAATGTTGATCTTGAGATCCTGGTGTTCTCCGGGAATCAGCTCCAGCCGAAGTGCGGCCGGTGAATGCTGCTCTGCCTGCCGACGTTCCCGAAACAGAATGCAGACATTGTTACCCGCTTCGGAAGCCAGTTGCAGCCGGCGGATATCCCGGGTGGCCAACTTCCCCGGCCAGGCCATCACCAGGCCTGTGACAGGGGAGCGCAGGCAGTTTTCCAGTGTCCACAGAAAGTCAGCGGAATCGTGAGTTTGAACCAGCACCAGTTGATCGGTATTTACGCCAGCCCTGGCCAGCGCCGGGGCATAAGGTGTGTGGGGCGGGTTCAGCCAGAAAATGGTTTTTCCCTGCCTGGCGACCTTCTGCATAAGCGGAAGTACCAGGTGCAGCTCGCCAATGCCACAGCTGTCCAGCAGGCATTCACTCAAGGCACCCTTGGGCCAGCCGAGCCCACCAAGTTGGTTATCCAGAACCTGATACCCCGTGTGCTCCGCCGGAGAGGCGTGTTTCTGGGGCTTATGACCCTGCCAGATACGGGCGTCCTGAAGCAGGTGGTTGAGTGATTTGCTCATGCTTATTTCTCGAGTACTGTTTATATATACAGTATTCGGAAAAAGGGTCGATTTCAACTGCCGGGTTGATAAACGACGGGTGGGCACCCACGATGTGGTTGAAGCCACAAATATAGTGGAGGACGTTATGTCGAATCTTGGCCAGCAAAGCTGCAGCGCCTGCAGTGCCGATGCACCCCAGGTCACGGATGCTGAAAAGCAGACCCTGTTGAAAGACGTGCCTGAATGGCAGTTGATCGTTCAGGATGGGGAAGAGCAGTTACAGCGGGTGTTTACCTTCAAAAACTTTGTCCAGGCCCAGGCCTTTACCAACAAAGTGGCGGACCTGGCGGAAGAAGAAGGCCACCACCCCGCGATACTGTTGGAATGGGGGAAAGCCACCGTACGCTGGTGGACCCATAAAATCGGAGGCCTGCACAAAAACGATTTCATCATGGCCGCCAGAACCGACGAACTTTACCCATAATCGCTTCAAACAGACCGGAAACAGGAAGTGCCATGGACGAACAATCAATGGACAACCCGCTTACCCTGAAACTTGGCCACGAAGAGCTGATCATCCGGCGCCGCTACGAGATGATCAGCATCATCAATGATTTCTTCATCGCCATCTGGTTTCTGGTGGGGAGCATACTCTTCCTGTTTCCGAAGCATGAGACCGCCGCAATCTGGCTGTTTATTATCGGCAGCTTCCAGTTCCTGGTACGGCCCACCATCCGCCTGATCAGCCACATTCATATCCGCCGAATACCAGCGAGTAACTGGGAATCCTAAACGGCCTGGTCAATCGGGCTGCGGACTCCAAAGCCGCCTTTCTGCACAACGTGGGTGTAGATCTCCGTTGTGCGCACGTCTGAGTGCCCGAGTAATTTCTGAATGGTTCGCAAATCGTAGCCAGACTCCAGAAGCCTGGTGGCAAAACTGTGCCGGAAGGTATGGCTGCCGGCAGGTTTATGAATACCAGCCTCTCTGATAGCGTTTTTGACGTGTTTCTGGACGGTTCGATCCATCATGTGATGTCTTCGCCGTATACCTGAACGAGGATCGATAGAAAGATCCGGCGCGGGAAAAATATACTGCCAATCTGGTTCCTGGCTGGCATTGGGATATTTTTTGGACAAGCCCGCTGGCATATATACCGAGCCACAGCCTTTGGCCAAATCAGCCTGATGCTGCAAAAGTGCGGCATGAACCTGGTCATGCAGTGGTTGAATCAGACGGTCTGGCAGGAGTGTTATTCGATCTTTGCTGCCTTTCCCTTCGCGAACGATTAACTGCTGCATGCCGAAATCGACGTCTTTGACACGTAAGCGAAGAGCTTCGTTAATCCTCAGGCCCGCACCGTAGATCAGCATGGCCACCAGCTTGAATTCGCCCTTCAGATTATCAATTACCCGCCTGGCCTCGTCCGGGCTGAACACAACCGGAAGCCTCTTGGGCTTTTTTGCCGCTTCATACTCCAGGTTTTCCAATGGTGTTCCCAGAAACTCCCGATAAAGAAATATCAAAGCATTCAAAGCGACACGCTGAGTAGCCACGCTGACATTCGCCTGCAGAACCAGATGGGAAAGAAAAGCTTCAACCTCCGCTGTACCCATAGATTCCGGGTGTTTTCGACCATGGAAGCGGATAAAGCGCTTGATCCAGAACACATAGGTTTTTTCGGTTTTGTAAGCGAGACCGCGAAGTCGGATAAAATTTCTGAGCCGATCCAGAAAGCGTGTGGATTGCGGAGAAATCGGGCAGCGGATGTCCATATCCTGGCTCCTTGATGGTTATGTATAAATATACAGTATTTGATTTTTCGGGATTGTCAATCAAGTATCCAGAAGCGGAGTTATACGAACGCGTTCGCAAAACTCCGGGAAACCAGGGCGAAATGTTGCTAACCTTCTGATAAGTTTGAAAAGGAGTATCGGGGCGTGCGGAGTTATACGCCCCCAATCTGGAGCAGGGGTGGCTCGAACACGGGCGTATAACTCCGGCGGTAGCCGTGGTGGATTCAGGTAATTTTCTGATTTTATTGGTGAAGCTGGGGTTTCTGAGAGCCGCGCTTTTTGGAGTTATACGAATGCGTGTTATACGAACGCGTTCGTATAATTAGCTGTTATTGGCCCGGCATTCGTGAGTTTTTAGCAGGTGCGGTGCAAAGGCCTTGGCACTGGGCTTGGTTGTAAAGCCCACTCATTCTGGTGATCGCCAAGGCCGGAAAATTTGCTGTCTGGTTTGGTTGCCACCATGGTCAGCGGTGTTGGTATTCATGGCGTGCCCCAGTTGTGGGGCCGTCCGTCTCAACCGGTAATCGGGTCGGCAGCTTTTGCGTTCTGGTTCCTTTCGCCATCCGTCGAGTTGGTGCAAGCTTTCTGGGAGAGGGCATGCGGACGTTGGTGTCTGGCTCAACCACAGTGGTGAACGGCCATTAACAAGGCGGTCAACCGGACGCCAAAAGCGTACCGCTTTTGGTTCCCTCCGCTGCGCTGCGGCGCCGGTTACCTTCAGCGTTA
>NZ_AXCB01000005.1:0-207854 GCF_000475375.1 Marinobacter sp. EVN1 | reverse complement strand
GCCAGCGCTGTTTGTCACCAGTCTGCCGGCCCTGGATGCCCTGAACGTACTTGATCTTGAAAACCCGATGAGCGCGGTGTTGGCCGCAACCATCTTTAATGCGCTGATTATCCCGGCGTTGATCCCCTTCGCCCTCAAAGGCGTGCAATTCAAACCGGCAACCGCCACACAGCTGTTGCGCCGCAACCTTCTGATCTTCGGATTGGGTGGCCTGTTGCTGCCGTTCGCGGCCATCAAGGCCCTGGATCTGATGCTCACCGTGGTTATCTGAGGAGACTGACATGATGACTGATTCAAACACTGGGGCCGTCACCCGGTCCGCTTCCTGGCTCTCTGCGGTGCGCGCGGCCGTCGTCCTGATCCTGCTGTGTGGCGGACTGTATCCCCTGTTGGTTACAACGGCCGGAAAAGTCATGTTTCCCCATCAGGCATTAGGGAGCATGATCATCGTGGACGACAAGATCGTCGGATCAGAACTGGTGGGGCAGCGGTTCGTCGCACCCGAGTACTTCCACGGGCGGCCTTCCGCGGCCAGTTACGATCCTTTCTCCGTTGGCGGCTCGAACTACGCGGCCAGCAATCCGGATCTTAGGGTCCGGGTTGCGGAGGATTCCGCGGCCATTGCCGAGCGAGAGGATATCGCTCCGACGTCCATCCCTGCGGACTTGTTGGCGGCCTCGGGTTCCGGCATAGACCCTCACATTTCGCCGGAATCGGCTATGATACAGGCCGAGCGTGTGGCGAAGGCCCGTGATATTCCGGTTGCCCAAGTCAATGAACTGATTGCGGAGCACACGGAGGGGCCTACCCTGGGGATCTTTGGCCAGCCGCGAGTCAACGTTCTGAAAATTAACCTGGCACTGGATGGCAAGGAGTTGAACGATTGAATCAAGGCGATCCGAATCGCCCCAACCCGGACGCGCTCCTGAAAACTCAGGAGCGTGAGTCCGCCGGGGGGCTAAAAATCTTTCTGGGTGCCGCTCCGGGCGTGGGCAAGACCTACCAGATGCTGCAAGCCGCCCACGAACTCAAGCGCCAGGGTGTGGACGTTGTTGTGGGTGTCGCGGAAACGCATGGTCGAGCCGATACGCTCTCATTGTGTGAGGGCCTCGAACAGCTCTCCGCAAAAGAAGTCGAATACGCCGGCAAGCAATTCCGGGAGTTTGATGTCGATGCCGCCCTGAAACGCAGACCGGATGTCCTGTTGGTGGACGAACTTGCCCACCGCAATATTCCGGGCACTCGGCACCCACGGCGTTACCAGGATATTGAAGAACTGCTGGATCAGGGCATTACCGTCTGGACGGCTGTTAACATCCAACACCTGGAAAGCCTCTCGGACGTGGTGGCCAGCATCACCGGTGTGCGAATGCGGGAAACCGTGCCGGATTCGGTCCTGGAACGGGCCCGGGACATCGTACTTGTCGATCTTACCCCCTCGGAACTCCTGGAGCGTCTGCGACAGGGTAAGGTCTATGTTCCCGAGCAAGCCCGTGCCGCCATGGACGGCTATTTCTCACCCTCCAATCTGTCTGCACTGCGGGAACTTGCCGTTCAGGCCATCGCCGAACGGCTGGATTCCGACGTTCGGGAGACAATGCAGTCCCGTGGGATCGAAGGCCCCTGGCACATTCGATCGCGAATGCTGGTTGCGGTGGACGGCTCTGGTCAGGGTGAATCCCTGGTTCGAGCCGCACGGCGGCTCGCCGAGCGCCGGAAAGCACCCTGGACCGTCGCCACTGTGGACAATGGCCGAGCAGGCGCCGATGAACGCCAACGGCTGGAAAAAGTGTTCGACTTGGCCACCCGCCTGGGCGCAGAGGTCAGAACGCTTCGCGGATACGACGTGGCCGGAGAAATCCTGGCCTTCGCGAGAGAGCAGAACGTCACAACCCTGATTCTCGGCCGCTCCCACAATCGCTGGTGGCACTTCCGAAAATCCACCAGCCGCGCACTGCTGAAAGACGCTGAGGCCTTTGAAGTCACCTTTATACCCGTGCCCAGAAAACAACGGCGTCGGCTTACTGAAGCCGCCGGCCGTCCGGTGAGATATAGCGACTATGCCTGGGCCGTCGGCAGTGTGGGTGCCGCAACCGCAATCGCCATGGGACTGCAGAACGTTCTTCCGCTGGGTAACCTGTCCCTGATCTTTCTGACATCCGTGCTCTGGGTGGCCTCCCGAACCGGGATTCGTCCAGCCCTGTTTGCCGCGGCTCTGAGCTTTCTGACCTACAACTTTTTCTTCACGGATCCTCGGCTTACCTTTCAGATGGCAGATACGGATGAGCTGCTGACGGTGGTGTTCTTTCTGATTATCGCAGTCACGGGAGGCAACCTTGCCGGCCGATTGCGCGACCAGGTCCAGATGCTTCGCGCCTCGAACGATCTCACTGACGCTCATCTGCAGTTTACCCGTCGGCTAGCGTCAGCGCCCGACATCACCTCCGTCCAGACTGAAGCGGTCGAGGCTCTCTATGCCCAACTCAAGCTTCCTTTGATTATTGCCCAACGGAGCCCTGAAAATGATGTAATCGAAGTGGTGGTTCAGGGCGGCCCGTCTCACTCACTCAATGAAGCGGCGCGCTCTGCAATCGACTGGGGCATCCGTAACGCCAAACCCAGCGGTGCGTTTTCCGACACTCTGAACAGCCTTCCGTGGCGCTTTGAACCTATTGAGGCCGATGGTGAAATCTACGGCGTACTAGGTATTCGAGTCGGCGATATGACCCCGGAGTATTACCGGGGCCTGGCCATCAATGTTTACGTTCATCAACTGGGATTGGCATGGTTCCGTACCCGCCTGGCCGCCAATCTGTCAGCATCACGGGTGGCAGAGGAAACTGAGCGCCTTCGCTCCGCGCTGCTCTCTTCCATCTCCCATGACTTGAGAACACCGTTATCCTCCATGATTGGCTCTGCCAGCACGCTGAAATCGATGTTCGGCCGGCTCTCAGATGAGGATCGCGATAGCCTTCTGGATTCAGTGCTCGGTGAGGGCGAGCGCCTGGATCGCTACATCCGAAACCTGCTGGACATGACGAAGCTGGGCCATGGCACACTCAAGATCGAGAGGGACTGGATCGCGTTCACCGACATCCTGTCCTCGGCGCTCAGGCGCACTAGGAACCTGATGTCGAAAGTCCGAGTTGAGCGGGATGTGGAAGAGAGCTTACCGTTGCTTTTTGTGCATCCAGCCCTTATTGAGCAGGCCCTGGTCAACGTGCTGGAAAATGCCGCGAAGTTCGCGCCCGACGACTCAACCCTGTCCATCCGGGCTCAACGGAAAGGCGATGAATTGATCATTGCGATCTCAGACGAGGGGCCAGGCATACCGGAAGACCAGCGTGGCCAGGTTTTCGATATGTTCTTCACCGGCGGTGAAGGAGACCGGGGCCCTCACGGTAGCGGACTGGGACTGGCGATCTGTCACGGTATGGTCGCGGCTCACGGTGGCCGGATTCAGGCTTTGGCTGGCCCAAATGGTATCGGGGCCACCATCGAAATAGCGTTGCCCCTGATAGAATCCCCTGAACAAGAGTCTAATCGGGAAGCCAGTGAATGACTGCCTCAGCACAGAACCGGGAAACGCCCTGTATCCTGATTATTGATGACGAACCGCAAATACGGCACTTCCTGCGGATCAGTCTGAAAACGGAAGGGTATGAGCTGCTTGAAGCGGAGAATGGTGAGGCCGGTCTTGGGCTTTGCGCGAGGCATTCACCGGATCTCGTGATCCTAGATCTGGGGCTTCCGGATATGGATGGCTCGGAGGTGCTCTCAGGCTTACGGGAATGGTCATCAGCTCCCGTTATCATTCTCTCGGTGCGGGATCGAGAACTGGAAAAAGTAAAAGCCCTGGATCTCGGCGCGAACGACTACGTTACGAAGCCGTTTGGCGTTGATGAGCTGCTTGCACGAGTTCGAACCCAGTTGCGTCTCCAACAGAAAGGAAAGAGCTCAGCTGCCCCTGAAACCTCAGCGATATTCGAGAACGGCGAACTAAATATTGACCTGGCTATGCACAAAGTCACGGTCAGCGGTGAGCCTGTCAGGCTCACGCCGAAGGAGTTTGCCGTGCTGAAGGTCTTGCTGCTTGCATCTGGAAAGATCGTCACACAATCGCAGTTGCTCAAGGATATTTGGGGGCCTACTCACACGACGGACACGCATTATCTGCGAATTCTAATTGGGAGATTGAGGCAGAAGCTCGGTGATGACCCCACGGAACAACGCTATATCCAAACCGAGCCGGGGGTAGGCTATCGATTTCTCGATTCTTCGGATCAGGCATGAACGATCGGGATGGAGGGTTGTGGACTTCACCCAAGAGTTTCTTTTGAACGATTGATGGACTGATTCAGGTCCACCAAGTGCTCCCAGCACACGACTGTGTCGCCGATGCAGTTCATACTAAGAAAAGAGTCTGCATTTCTTCATGGGAAGGTATTGGTAGACCTGCCTGAATGTTCACTTTGCGACCGAGCCGAGCTAAACAAAAGCGAACATTCACGGCCGCTCATGTCCACACGTTTCTCTCTCCCTGAAACACTCCGCGCAGCCTGCTCTGCCATCGCCGGCCACCTGACGGCGATCGACATCTCTGTTGCCTTCGATGTGTCGGTCGGGCCAGCCATCGTGATCATGACCCTGGGCATAGCTTTGCTCTGGTATTTGGTGCTCTGCGGCTTTGGAGCACGTCCTTCAGCTTGGATCCCTTCCTATTAGCCGCAGATTGTCTGCTGGTAGTAGGCGCGGCTGATAGGGTGCGACACTGTGCCACATACTTTTCTGGCAAACCCTCTCTCATACTTCTCTGAACGAAATAATAATCGTAATAACACGGAGAATGTTATGAATAAATGCGTTGGTCTGGGAGTAGTTTCTGGGCTTCTCGCTCTGGCGGGTTGTGGTGGGTCTTCCTCCTCTTCAGACACGAATCAGCAGTCTGCTGAAACCCAGCTAAGCCTTCCCTTCAAGGCCGTTGTCGGCACAGAGCCGGTGAGCTGCGGCACCACCTTTTCCGGCCTTGGCACCTCGGGTACTGACGTCAGCTTCGCTGATTTCCGCTTCTTCATTCATGACCTGGCGCTGGTTACCGATCAGGGCGAGGTGATCCCTGTTTCTCTCGATGCTTCCGCCGAAGGCCAGAATAGCAACGTCGCGCTACTGGACTTCCGCGACAAGGCCGATGTAAATGACAACGGTGATCTGGTGGATGTTTGCACCGCCGGTACTGACGACAATCCCGGTTTTAAAGATGCCGTTCAGGGCACCGTTACGCTGGATCCTGCTGTCACGATCCAGTCTGTGCAATTCACTCTCGGCGTACCGTTCGATCTCAATCACGCAAACCCCACCAGTGCCGAGGAGCCGCTTCGCAGTCCGGGACAGGCCGCTGGTATGACCTGGAACTGGCAGAACGGTTATAAATTCCTGGCGGCTGATGTATTGCCGGTCGGCGCCAGCCGTTGGAATCTTCACATCGGAAGTACCGGCTGCGAAGTAACACCGTCTGAACTCGAACAGGGCGCTGAGCCGGAGACCTGTGCCAATGAAAACCGGCTTCAGGTAACGCTGCCAGTCGGTGGGTTGGATCCCGAGGATCTGGCGATCCAGATCGACTACGCCGCCCTGGTGTCAGGATCAAACCTTGGTCTGGACGAGGGTGGTGCACCAGGTTGCATGTCTTTTCCAGGAGACCCTGAGTGCGATGCCGTCTTCGAGCGCCTTGCCCTGCCGTGGGGTGGCGAGCCAAACACCGGCGGTAACCCCAACGCTATGGTGTTCTCGATTGTCGAGCGCTAATCAGTATGTTTGTTAAGAAGCTTCGCGCGGGGCCTGTCTGGCCCGCGCTTCTGCTGTGCGTGTCGGCGCTCCTGTCCGGTTGCCTGGAGTCCAGTTCCACCACGGTGGATGACCAGGGTGCGCGGGTGTCCTCATTTGACTGGGACTTGCCGGAATCCATCCCCCTGCCGAAGGAGCCGGAAGACAATCCGATGACAGAGGCCAAGTTCCAGCTTGGTAGACATCTGTTTTATGATCGCAGGCTTTCGACCAATGGTACGGTCAGCTGCGCTGGCTGCCATCAGCAAGACAAGGCTTTTAGTGATGGCGTGGCGCGACCGTTTGGTGCCACGGGTGAGCAGCATCCGCGTAACAGCCAGCCGCTCGTGAATGTTGCCTGGGCATCCACGGTGACCTGGGGCAACCCGAGCCTCGGAACCATCGAGCGCCAGATTCTACTGCCGCTCTTTGGCGATGATCCAGTGGAGCATGGCCTGAATGAAGCGAATTCGGAACAGGTGCTACGGAGCCTGCAGGCAGATCCGACCTACGGGCCGCTATTCCAGGCGGCCTTTCCAGAGCAAAACGACCCGCTGTTTGGCGATCTCGCATGGGACAACGTTGTGAAGGCGCTCGCCTCGTTCGTGCGTGGTCTGGTGTCATTTGACTCGAAGTTCGACCGGGGGGAACTCTCCGCGTCCGCACAGCGGGGCGAGCGCCTGTTCAACAGCGAGCGTCTGGAGTGCTTCCACTGTCACGCCGGTTATAATTTCTCCGATGCCACCGTGGACCGGCTGACCACGTTCAATCAGTTGATGTTCCACAACACCGGGCTTTACAACGTGGATGGAATGGGCGGCTACCCGGAACCCAATACCGGCCGCCATGAGGTGACAGGTGATCCCGATCACATGGGGCAATTCCGGGCCCCAACGCTGCGCAACATCGCCCTGACGGCGCCCTACAATCACGATGGCTCCGTGGAGACCCTTGAGGGTGTCATCCGTAACTACGCCGCTGGCGGACGGGTGCTGACCACAGGCCCCAACCCCGGTGATGGCCGAATGAATCCGTTTAAGGATGGATTCATCACCTCATTTGCAATCAGCGAGCAGGAAATCGACGACGTCGTTGCTTTCCTTGAGTCGCTCACTGACGAATCCTTCATCACCAATCCCCGCTTCAGCAATCCCTGGAACAGTACCGGTCAGGAAACACCATGATTCGAAAAACATTTATGCTTTTGACTGGGCTTGGCATGGCTATGCCAACGTTTGGCCACTATATACCCGGCGATGGCCCGGTTGAGCTTTCGGCCAGCGTTGTGGCGACCTGGCGATCAGACGACATTGTGGAACAGAACGACTACTGGCAGATACCGGGCGCGCTCATGGGCGGCCATGCCTGGCCCTACGAAAAGGGCGTGGCGGTTGACGAAGCCTTGTTGGGTCTTGGTGCCAGAATCAATGAGCGGACATTCGCCGTGATTGAGGTAGGGACACATGGCGGCGGTGATGGACACGGTGACAGCGCCGAAGTCCAGCACGCCTACCTCGGATTCCAATGCTGCGAGGAGCCGGGGCCCTGGGTGCTGGAGGTGGGGCGGATGAGCTCGGCCTTTTCGCCCTCGTTGGCGGCCCACGCCGGCGACCGTCTGACGAGCGAATCGCCGCTCGTGAACGACGTGTTTTTCGGGCGGGATTTTCACGATGAGGGGGTGCGCCTGTGGTGGCATGAAACGGCGGGCTGGTCGGCTGGCGCCGAGTACTGGCGCGGTAAGGCGTTTCCCGCCAACACTGACGGTGATGGTGCCTGGGATGTGTTTGCCAGGCATGCCTGGAGCGCAGGCCCGACCAGCATAACCCTGGGTGGTTGGTACTACCAGGCGGATGCCATCGCGAGGGCCGACCACCGCTATGGCGGAGGACATACCCACACCCCCGTGGCGCCGCCTGGGGCAACGGCCGAGGCATTCCCCGACACACGATTCACCGGCGACGTGGATGTCTATGGCATCCACGCTGGCCTGGAGTACCGGCTTTCGACTGACTGGGTAATGGGGTTGGAAGGGGAATGGATGCACTTTGCGATGGACGGAACGGTGCATGATGCCGTCGGCCGGCAAGCCCGTCTGGATGCCGATCAACAGGGGGGCTGGTTGCAGCCGTCGGTTTCGTGGCGCCGGCACACCCTTGGTCTGCGAGGGGAAATGCTGACCACGGACAATCATCTGACCGGTTCCGCGGCCCCCGTTTTGGCCGAGGACTCCGGGTTGGCCAATGCATCGGGCCATGACCCGATGCGATACACCGCGGTTTGGCGTTACCAGTGGCGACCAGATGTCGCCTTTCGGGCAGAAGTCATTCAGGACGAAACCCTGGCAGACGATGAACTGAGGTTCGCCTTTGGTGTGGTCTGGCAGGGCCGCCTATGGCCACAGAGTCGCATTCGGGGCCACCAACACTAAATTAGCTTGGATCAGTCGTCTTCGGTGCAACTATGCAGGCTTGCTTGCTGCCCAGATTCCGGGTGCGCTGGGGCTGGCAGCCAGCAGTCGCTAGCAAACTGGCGCCCCTTCTGAAGGCCGTGATCGCCCAACATGAATGTTCGCTTTGCGACCAAAGCTACTCATGGAGCTAAGCTAAATACAAGGTAGCGCTAGGCGCTGGAGTCCCCGATGGCTTATAGGGAGCCATGCTGCCCTCGGGAGCTCAGGCCTGTTAATAGATCTTTATATTGAGGCGTTCACATGGCCAGACAAACCTTCACTGAGGCTACTGTAAGCATCTCGGAGCTGAAAAAGAATCCTATGGCGGCACTGGATTCAGGGGCGGGATTTCCAATTGCTGTTTTGAATCGGAATGAGCCCATCTTTTACTGTGTTCCTGCTGCAGTATACGAGGCGATGCTCGACAGGCTGGATGATCATGAGTTGGTTGCCGTTGTTACAGAGCGAAGTGGAGAGCCAAGTATTCGAGTTGATCTGAATGAGTTTTGAGTGTTCGCTTTGCTTGCAGGCCCTCACCCCGAAGAGGGCCAAATCATGACATCCGCTCCTAATTTGAGTAGACCAGTTGGTTTTGTTACAAAAAATAACAGAAAATGTAGGCTGGCAAAGCTTGTATGGTAGTTTGTATGACGAACTAGGTTTCCAGGTTTAACTGTCTGATTTAAAACAAAGATTCGATTCCCATCGCCCGCTCCAGACCAATACCCGCACACAGGCGAGAGTCCCTTAAAACTCGATGGTTACGCGCAAGCCGCTGCCGGGCCCCGTCGAAAAGCTTATGTTGCCCTCATAGCGAGCGACGATCTCCCGGACAATCGCGAGGCCCAGACCGTGGCCAGGGGTCTGCTCGTCAAGTCGCAGCCCTCGTTGACCCAGACTGGACAAGTCGTCGCCATTGACTCCAGGACCATCATCAGAAACAACGATCTGTCTGCTGTTGTTGTCTTGTTTCAGCGAGAGTTCTACGCACCGCGACGACCATTTGCCGGCATTATCGAGCAGGTTGCCTAGCACTTCATTCAAGTCATGCTCCTCTATCGGCCAGCGGGTGTCTTCCGGCAGTGAGCTTGATAGTTCGAAGGATTTTTCCGGATACAGCCGCCCCAGCATCCACAAAAGATCCCGCGCCTGTTTGACGGGATAAGCGCTTTTCCCGACCTGGGGCCCGGCAAAGCGACTGCGGCGCATTTCCGCTTCCAATTGTCTGTCGATGTCACTGAGACGGGCGGCCATTTGGATTCTTAGATCACTTGGCAATGGGCGATCCATATCCTCCAGTATCTGCCGGACGGCTGCGATGGGCGTTTTGACACTGTGTGACAGATTTGCGAGCGCATCCCGGGAACGCACCAGTCGCTTGTCGAGGGAGTCAAGCAACTGGTTTAGCTGCATCACGAGCGGTTGAAATTCTTCGGGTGATGGTGCATTGATCCGGGAAATCTCTCCATCCTGCAATCGTTTTAACGCCGCTTTCAGTGTCACCACCGGCCGCAGCGAGAGCGTGATGCCAAACCAGATGACGGCAACCAGAAGTGCGATCAACAGCACCGACACCACGGCTGTCCAGGCGTGCAGCTCAGCCTGACTGCGTTTCAGGGCCTCCAGATCCTCGGATACAACCACGACGATCGGTGACCCGTTCACCTGAAAAGAGTGACGGTATGCCAGGATATCGGACGGACTGTCCGGCGCCTGACGGCCTTCAAGACGAAGCGTGCCATTCTGCTTATGGTTGATCAGTGGTGCCAGCAAGGGTTCCCAGGCCTTTGGCGATATGATGGTTCGATCGGGCGTGCGTATGGCGAAGGCATGATGGAAGACGTCCTGGAAGTAATCACCGGTCTGCAGGGTTTCGACTTGACCTCTGACCTCGCGAATCTGGTGCTCCAGAAAGGCAGCTTCGTCTTTAAGGCGGCTTTCAAGGAATTCCCGGGACATTCGATCCAGCAGCAGGCCGTGGACAAACCAGGCTACGCCCATCAGAGCGATGCCGGCGGGCAGCAATAACACCAGCAGCATGCCTTTGACGGATGCTGGCCTTTTAACGTTGGGCATTGAACATGTATCCCTGGCCACGGCGTGTGGTGATCGTTTCGTTGCCGACCAGCTTTCTCAAGCGCCGAATATACGCCTCAATCACGTTTTCGCTGGGGCTCTCATCCAGGTTGTATAGCTGCTCCATGAGCTGTTCCTTGGAAAAGATGTGGCCCGGACGGCTCATCAGGCATCGTAGCAGGCGGAACTCAGTACCCGTCAGGGCGTGTTCTGCTCCTTCTTCTGTCCGCAGGCTCTGGCGATTTTCGTCCAGTTCGAAGCCACCGGCTTTAACCTGGGAGTGCACTCGCCCTTCGCTGCGGCGTATGAGTGCATTGATGCGGGCGATCAGTTCTTCTGTCTGGAACGGTTTGGCCAGATAGTCATCCGCCCCTGCTTTCAGTCCATTGACCTTGTCCTGCCAGTCGCCTCTGGCGGTGAGGACCAATACCGGGCACTCGACGAGCTTCGATCGCCATCGTTTCAAAACCTCCAGCCCGTTGCCATCCGGCAGGCCGAGATCGAGAACAGCGGCACGATAATCCTCCTGCTCCCCCAGAATCTGGGCCTCACGGGCACTGGACGTGTGGTCGATGCTAAACCCCGCTTTCTCCAGCTGTCTGACCAGCCCCTCGGCCAGCAAACGGTCGTCTTCAACGAGCAATAAACGCATGTATCCGTCCTTAACGGTGCTTGTTTCAGCCGCCAGTGTCGTCGATCAACCTGAATTGTGCCTGAACGCAAGAAAGTGCCCGTTTTTCAGAAAGAATTCAGGTTGGTGAGAGAAAGTGTCGACTGATTCTGGACATTGCTCAAGATTCGGTACGAATCAGCCGTGTTCTCAAAACCATTATTCCACAGGAGACAAACGGATGAATGCATCAAACCTGATTGTGGCCGGCCTGGCTTTTTCGATGTCGGTATCGGCGTTTGCGGCTGGCACCCATGGCGGTGGTCACGGCCATGGTGCTTCCATTGGCGAACCGGGAAAAGCCTCAGAAGCCAGCCGGACCATAACGGTTGAAATGCACGACAACTACTACGAACCCGAAGAAATCCGTGTGAAGCCGGGCGAAACCGTTCGGTTTGTGGTGCAGAACAAGGGCAATCTTGTGCACGAGTTCAACATCGGGACTCCGGGTATGCATGAGGCCCACCAGAAAGAAATGAGAATGATGGTCGAGCATGGCGTGATCCAGGGTAACAAGTTGAATCATGACATGATGAACATGGACATGGGCAACGGCCACTCGATGAAACATGACGATCCCAACAGCGTCCTGCTGGAGCCGGGCCAGAGCCGGGAAGTGGTCTGGACGTTTGCCAATCAGGGCAATATCGAATTCGCATGTAACGTACCAGGGCACTACCAGTCTGGCATGTACGGTGACGTGAATTTCGAATAAGCCGGTAGATGGCTTTAACCATGACGTTATGGGCTGACGCTACACCCTCCTGTCAGCCCCGATAAAGTGCGTTTGGAGTAAAACACATGAACATTCGCTTGGGTGCAGTAGTGCTGTGCCTGCTGATGCCCGCACTGGCGTTGGCTGGCGAGTACGACCTGACGGTTGATCGCGTAGAGATAGATGCCGGTGATTTTGTAAAGCAGGGCATCGGCTACAACGGCAAGTCTCCCGGGCCGGTACTGAGATTCAAGGAAGGTGAGACTGTCCGGATCAATGTGACGAATAACCTTGATGAAATGACCTCCATCCACTGGCACGGGCTTATCCTGCCCTATCAACAGGATGGCGTGCCAGGTATCAGTTTCCCGGGTATCAAACCGGGTGAGACCTTTACCTACGAGTTTCCCATTCAGCAGGCTGGGACCTACTGGTTTCACAGCCACTCCGGCTTTCAGGAGCCGGATGGCGCCTACGGTGCGATCGTGATCGAACCTGAAGGCCGGGAACCCTTCCGGTACGACCGGGAATACGTGGTCCAACTAACGGACAAGCACCCGCATTCCGGCGATCGAATCATGCGCAACCTGAAAATGATGCCGGACTACTACAACCGGAAACAGCAGACCGTTGGTGAGTTTTTCTCCGATAGCTCCGAACAGGGGTTCTGGAACACCGTCCGGGATCGCCTGGCCTGGGGTGATATGCGCATGATGAAAGCGGATGTAGAGGATCTCCAGGGGTTTACGGGCCTGATTAATGGCAAAGGCCCGGAGCAGAACTGGACGGGGTTGTTTGAGCCGGGTGAACGCATTCGGCTGCGGTTCATCAATTCCTCCGCCATGACCTATTTCGATGTCCGGATTCCGGGCCTGGATATGACGGTGGTGCAGGCGGATGGCAATAACGTGCAACCGGTGACGGTGGACGAATTCCGCATCGGCGTCGCGGAAACCTATGACGTGATCGTGCGCCCGAGAGATGAACAGGCCTACACCATCTTCGCCGAATCCATGGGGCGTTCCGGATACGCCCGGGCAACACTGGCTCCTGAAGCGGGAATGGAAGCGGCCGTGCCGCCACTGCGAGAACCTGCCCGCCTGACCATGGCGGATATGGGGAATATGCATGGCATGGATCATGGAAACATGGATATGGGCAGCTCGGACGATATGGCCGGCATGGACCACTCGTCGATGGCGGGGATGGATCACTCAGGCATGTCTGGCATGGATCATGGCTCCATGATGATGGATAACCAGGCTCAACAAGATCCGTTCTACGCCAGGGGCAGTGGCCTTGTGCCGACCGCGGCCAATGGCGGTAAGTTCCTCTCCTATGCCGATCTCAGGGCGCAGAATCCGTTATACGACGAGCGTGAACCGACCCGGGAAATCGAGCTTCGCCTGACCGGCAATATGGAACGTTACAGCTGGAGCATTAATGGCGTTAAGTATGAAGAGGCTGATCCGATTCGTCTCAAATACGGTGAGCGCGTCCGGTTCAAGTTCGTCAATGAAACCATGATGACGCACCCCATGCATCTGCACGGCATGTGGTCGATTCTTGACGTTGGCGCCGGTCAGTGGAACCCGATCAAACACACCATTAACGTGAACCCGGGTACCACGGTGTATATGGAAACGGAGGTCGATGAACCGGGCCAGTGGGCATTCCACTGCCATCTGTCCTATCACGCAGCTGCCGGTATGTTCCGAAAAGTCATCGTCGAGGGGGGCCCAGATTCGCAGCAGGCGAAAACAGAGGTGATGGCTGAAGATGGAGGTGAGGCATGAGTCTGGTGCGATTCTCTGGTGCCGTCAGTTTGTTGGTCTTCCTTGTATTGCCGGCGATGGCTGCGGCACAGGCAATGATTGCGGATACCTCTGGCCGCAAGCAACCGCTGACAACCTGGGGTATTCAGTTTGAAGAACTTGAATACCGATACGGTGATGACGATGAGGAGCTGGGCGTCTGGAACGCCGATGCCTTCTACGGTACAGATGATTTCAGAGTGCGGCTGCTCTCGGCGGGCGAATACGAGATTGAGGAGCAGGCCTATGAAACGCTGGAACATCAGCTGGTAGGTCAGATCCCCGTTTCCAGGTTCTTTGATGCCAAAGCGGGTGTTCGTTTCGATACGCCGGAGGGCCCGGACCGCACCTACGCTGTTTTCGGTGTGACTGGACTGGCGCCGCAGTGGTTCGAGATCGATGCCAGCCTGTATGTAAGCAAAGAGGGGGATACCTCGGCCGCGCTGGATGCAGAGTACGAACTGCTGTTCACCAACCACTGGATTCTGACAGCAACACTGGATGCAACCGTGGCATTCAGCGAGGACGAGGAAATCGGTATCGGCAAAGGACTGGTTTCTACGGAAACAGGCCTGCGGCTGAGCTATGACCTTATTGACCGCGCCGTCTCACCCTATTTCGGTGTGGTGCATGAGCGAAAATACGGTGATACCGCTGATCTGGCTGAGACCGCTGCTGGAAGCACGGAAGACTGGTTTGCCGTGATCGGCGCCCGGATCGCTTTCTGATGTTGATGGGCCATGGGACAACTCATGGCCTTTTTAGTGCGGTATTTGATGCAACTTAAATCTTGCTAAAGCCCGCTGTTTTTTCAGTAAGAGTTCAGTTTTACGTGTTCTGCTGGGAGGTGAAACGACCTGAAGGGGAGATGTCACTGATGACCAAAGCACACAAAGCAACCAATCAGGAGCAATTTTTGTTGCGCCGGAAAGTGGCTATCGAGGGGCTTGAAGAAACCCGGTGGGAGGATCTCATTCACGATCTTAACCACCACCCTTGTGTTGATTTCGCGGAACGTAAGAAAAATGGCCTGTTACAGGTGGCCTACGACGGAAGCCACTGGACCGTCGATGAACTACTGGAACTGATCCAGGACTACGGTGGCCGATTGAAATCCGGATGGTGGGCCCGGCGCAAGCTGGCCTGGTACCGGTTTACCGACGATAACGTGCGGGCAAATGCCAAGCATGAGCCGTTCTGCTGTTCCAAGATTCCACCCATGAAAAAATAACAGGAGGTTCAATGAGCAGGGAGGAAGACCGGACCACTCGCTATCAGGAAGGCAGTCTCACTCTACCTGGGACGGTCATGCTGGGTACCGGCGTCATGATTGGTGCCGGTATTTTTGCACTGACCGGGCAGATGGCGCAGATGACCGGCGTGCTTTTCCCGCTGGCCTTTCTTGCTGCGGCATTGATTGTGAGCTTCAGCGCCTATTCCTACATCAAGATTTCCAATGCCTACCCCTCCGCCGGCGGTATTGGCATGTACTTGCACAAGGCCTACGGCAATCGGCTGCCGACAGCCTTCAACGCCCTCCTGATGTATTTCTCGATGGTGATTGCCCAGAGCTTCCTGGCTCGCACCTTTGGCTCCTACACCATGCAATTGTTTGGTGGCGATGACAGTGGCCGCATGGTGTCCATTCTTGGCGTTGGCCTCATTCTGGTGGCTTTTCTGATCAACCTGATGGGCAATCGGATGATTCAGGGTGTCGCGTCCTTTATCGGCGTACTGAAAATCGGTGGCATCCTGATCTTCGGTCTGGTCGGGGTCTGGATTGCCGACACAATCTCGGTGGATTTTTCAGAGCCCGGTGAAGCCGGAACCCCGGGTAACTTTCTCGGCGCAACTGCATTGGGGATCCTGGCATTCAAGGGGTTCACTACAATTACCAACAGCGGCTCGGAAGTGACCGATCCGAAGAGGAATGTGGGGCGTGCCATCGTTATTTCCATTGCTGCCTGCGTGATGATCTATACGCTGGTCGGGTTTGCCGTAGCCAGTAATCTGTCTCTTGCCGAGATTATCGAAACACAGGATTACTCGCTCGCTGCAGCCGCACGCCCGGCCCTGGGCGAGTACGGTGTCTGGTTTACCGTCGCCATTGCCATGATGGCCACGGCGGGCGGGATTCTGGCCAGCGTCTTTGCGGTGTCCCGCATGTTGGCCATGCTGACAGAAATGAAACTGGTCCCTCACCGGCATTTCGGTATGCCCGGCAGCATCCAGAAACACACCTTGGTATATACCGTGGTTCTGGGTCTGGTTCTCACTGCATTCTTTGATCTGTCACGAATAGCTGCGTTGGGTATCGTGTTTTACCTGATCATGGACATTGCCATTCACTGGGGCGTGTTGCGCTATCTGCGGCAGGACATCAAGGCCAACCGCTGGGTGCCGGCCACCGCTATTTTGTTGGATCTTTTGGCTCTGGGCGGTTTTGTCTGGGTGAAGCTGAGTACGGACCCGTTCGTCATTGGCGTGGCAGTGGTCACAATGCTTGTGATTGCAGTGTCCGAACAGGTCTTCCTGAAAAAATCACCGGAATCTGCGCAAGCGAAACAGGAACAGACTCACGCGCATCACCACCATTAACCAGAATCAGGAAGAGAGGCCATTACCATGATGGAAGACAACATGTTTGGGAACACGATGTGGGCGGGCCACTGGCTCTGGATGCTGGTGATCGCCATTGTGGTCGTCATTCCGGCCTGGCGTATTTGTCAGCGCACGGGGTATCCGGGCTGGATGGGTGTGCTGATACTGATCCCTATCGTCAATCTGGTTCTGCTGTATTTCATTGCATTTGCAGACTGGCCCGCCGATAAAGGAGGAGATCGGAATGGCTGAGCATCATCACGCCCATCACCACGATCATCACACTGCTAAAGAAGCTGGCGAGCATACCGCCAAGGACCCGGTCTGCGGTATGGCAGTGGATCCGCATACTGCAGAGCATCGTAGCCGGCTCGGGGGCAACACCTGGTATTTCTGCTCGTCACGTTGCCAGACCAGGTTTGAGGAGAATCCGGAGCAGTATCTCGGTGACGAAAAGAAGCAGCAAGATCCGGTAGCGCCGGGCACCATGTACACCTGCCCCATGCATCCGGAGATTCGCCAGCAAGGGCCGGGGGACTGTCCCATCTGTGGAATGGCCCTGGAGCCCGAGCAGGTGAGCCTGGATGACGGGCCTTCGGAAGAACTCAGGGACATGACTCGCCGCTTCTGGATTGGCCTGGTACTGACGTTACCGGTCTTTCTCCTGGAAATGGGCGGGCACCTGACCGGGCTTGATCATATTGTTGCACCTCAGATGTCCAACTGGATTCAGTTGGTACTGGCGACGCCAGTGGTGCTCTGGTGCGGTTGGCCCTTCTTCGTCCGGGGCTGGAAATCCGTGGTTAGCCGTAACCTGAACATGTTTACTCTTATCGCCATTGGCACCGGCGTGGCACTGATCTACAGCCTGGTGGCGACATTGGCGCCACAGATATTCCCGGGTGCCTTTCGGCAGGAAGACGGCTCGGTGGCGGTGTATTTCGAGGCGGCGGCCGTCATTGTTGTGCTGGTATTGCTGGGCCAGGTTTTGGAATTGCGGGCCCGGGAGAAAACCTCCGGCGCCATCAAGGCTTTGTTGGATCTGGCGCCTGCCACAGCCAGGAAGTTGGATGACGATGGCAGCGAATCCGATGTGTCGCTGGATCAGGTCAAGGTGGGTGACCGTCTGCGGGTGCGCCCAGGTGACAAGGTGCCGTTGGATGGCGAAGTGCTCGAAGGCAGTTCCAACGTGGATGAGTCCATGGTGACCGGTGAGCCGTTGGCCGTCAGCAAGAAATCCGGCGACCAGGTGATCGGCGGCAGTATTAACCAGCAGGGCAGTTTCATCATGCGCGCCGACAAGGTTGGCCGCGATACCATGCTCTCGCAGATCGTTCAGATGGTGGCCAGCGCGCAACGCAGCCGGGCGCCGATTCAGGGTCTCGCAGACAAGGTTGCTGCTTATTTCGTGCCGGCCGTCATCGTGATTGCGATCATCGCCTTTATCGCTTGGTCTGTTTTTGGCCCCACGCCGCCCATGGCCTTCGGCCTGATTGCTGCCGTTAGCGTTTTGATCATTGCCTGCCCCTGCGCACTGGGCCTGGCAACACCCATGTCAATTATGGTTGGCGTTGGGCGTGGTGCCCAGAGTGGGGTCCTGATACGGGATGCCGAAGCGCTGGAGCGCATGGAAAAGGTGGACACCGTGGTGGTGGATAAAACCGGCACGCTGACAGAGGGCAAGCCGCAAGTCACCCGACTTGTCGCGGCAAACGGATTCAGTGACAACGATCTGATGCGCTATGCCGGCGGTCTGGAAAAGGGCAGCGAGCATCCATTGGCCCACGCCATTCTCGATAAAGCCAAGAGCCTGGATCTGGAGCTGCCGGATGCAGAGGACTTTGATTCGCCTAACGGAAAAGGGGTCACCGGTGGAATCGATGGCAAGCGGGTGCTGCTCGGCAATCGCCTCCTGATGGAGTCCGAGAATGTCGACACCGCAAAATATGACGGCGAAGCCGACCAGCTCCGGAAAGACGGCGCTACTGTGATTTTTGCGGCCGTCGACGGCAACGTCGCAGGCTTGCTCGCGATAGCCGATCCGGTCAAGGAAACCACCGAAGCCGCCATTTCCGCCCTGCAGAAGGACGGCATACGGGTAGTCATGCTGACCGGCGATAACCGCACGTCAGCAGCGGCTGTTGCCCGCAAGCTGCACATCGACGAAGTGGAAGCGGAAGTGCTGCCGGAAGACAAGGGCAAGATTGTTCAACGCCTGAAGGACGAAGGCCGTGTTGTCGTGATGGCAGGCGACGGCGTGAACGACGCGCCTGCACTGGCGACGGCGGATGTGGGTGTCGCCATGGGCACTGGCACCGATGTTGCCATTGAAAGTGCTGGCATTACCCTGCTTCGCGGCGACTTGATGGGTATTGTGGAAGCTCGCCGTTTGTCGCTGGCGACCATGCGCAACATCCGGCAGAACCTGTTCTTCGCCTTCGTCTACAACTCTGCAGGCGTGCCCATTGCAGCAGGTGTTCTGTATCCATTTTTCGGCATATTGCTTTCGCCGATTTTTGCAGCGGCGGCCATGTCCCTGTCCTCGGTCAGCGTGATCGTGAATGCGCTGCGGCTACGGGTGACCAAGCTCGGGCCTCAACAGTAAATAGGTGATCGGCCTCAGAGATAGGGCTCTGAGGCCGTTGATAATACCGCTTACTGATCCCGACTGTGGTGATCCGAGTGGCGCGCGTTGGCCCGTTCCCTGATCATCTGTATGTGAGCCTCATGCATCATACTCAACTCGCGCTTGGACATAGACGACATCATCGTCATCATCTTTTTCATATCCGGACTGATCATGCCTTTCATGTTTTCTCCCATCATACCCGGATTATTGCCACCAGGTGATGTGGCATGGGTAACGCTGCTTCCAGTTATTTCAGGATAACTGCGAGCTTCATTTATCCTGTCTGCCAAGCCAGTATTAGCCGTCGCTATAGTAGAAAAAAACAGAGTTATTGAAGCTGCAAAGATTGATTTATTCATAACAAGATCCTGTAATTTAAAATTATCTGATGATTCAGTTACGTTTCAGTTTTCTATGATTTACTTGCTCGTGAGCTCGGTGTTGGCTGGCTCAAGAAATCGAGCCAGCAAGAGTTTGCGTCTCCACTAGTAAGTTTTTCCGCAGGGTCACCCTGCGGTGTTTTTTCGCTTTTTTTCCAGCGCCTCGTGGTAGGCACGCCCTTCTTTGCTCATCATTTCTTTGCGAGCTTCAAAACCCGACTCTGACATGGAGTAGCGTGTCATTTCTCTGTGCAGACGTTGCATGTCTTGATTCTTAAGTATGTCTTCAAGCGATGAACTATTTATGATTTTACCATGCACGCTCTTCATGTCTTTTTCGTTTGACATGTTGCCTGCAAAGACAGATGTGGAAATAGTGAATGCTGCGATTAAAGCGATCATGTGTTTCATAAATACACCTCCCGGTTAGTTGGTGAGTTTATGAAAGCATTGATTCCTGAATTTATCCTGAAATAATAATGCTATTTAAATAAACATTTTTTAATTGATTTGCCCGGTATTGATTAAAGTCAAGTTCTGAGTTTTTTTCAGTTATTCAGTTTGGTTTCAGATAAATAAAATAAGATCGCGGGAGGAAAACAATTAATGGAGATGTCCCGTTGTCCTTTCTTCCCCACCTCGTAAAGCCCGTTGTTCTAGGTGCTTTGATTCTTACCGGTCTGCCCGGTTTCGCCGAGCCCAGGCTTGAGTTATCTGACGTCATTGATGTTGCTACTGAGGAGGATCCCTGGCTTCGCCAGAGTGTCCAGATTCAGGATGCCCTTCTGGAGGAGTCGATTGCCGATGGCGCCCTGCCGGATCCGAGAATGACCCTCGGCGCCGCGAATCTGCCCACAGATACTTTTGATACGGGCCAGGAGGCCATGACTCAGGCTACCGTCGGTCTTACCCAGCGAGTTCCACGTGGCAACAGCCGTCAGCTGGCAAGCGCGAAGAAGGCGGAAATGGCCGCAGTTCAGCCGTTCCGGCGCGCGAATCGTCGGGCACAGGTTGAACAGACGGTAACGCAGCTCTGGCTGGAGGTCTGGCGCTCCGAGCAGAGTATCCGGTTGATTGAAAGCAACAGAGGCTTGTTTGAGCAATTGGAAGATGTTGCTGAGGCGGGCTACACCTCTGCCTCCATGGGGGCCAGGCAGCAGGATGTTATCCGGGCTTCGCTGGAGCTGACGAGGCTTGAGGACCGTCTGACAGCACTGCAGGTGCAACAGGCATCGAATCGGGAAGCGTTGGCCGAGTGGATTGGCCTGGATCAGGCACAGCTGGCCGTCACCGACCATGTCCCCCGCGAACTGCTGGGAGAACTCCCTTCTGCCTGGGCTGAAACCGCGACTGATTCACTGATCCGACATCCCGCGGTGCGCGCCACCGATCAGTTGATTGAAGCCCAGAATGTGGACGTTGATCTGGCCCGCCAGTCCTACAAACCGGAATGGTCGATATCGGCACAATACGGATATCGTGACCGGGCTCCGAACGGCGAGGACCGGGCCGACCTGTTTTCGGTGGGAATTGGCTTTGATCTGCCCCTTTTCACCGGCAACCGTCAGGACCGAAAACTCAACGCGTCTGTGGCTCGACTGGAGGCGGCGAAAACCGAGCGTATCCTGCAGCTCCGTGGGCTTCGCGCCAAAGCCAGGGCTGCCGTTGTCAGAATTCAGCGCCTGGATGAGCGCATAGCGCTGTATGAAAAGACCCTTCTGCCACAAATGGAAGCGCAGGCAAGTGCGGCACTGACGGCCTACAACAACGACGACGGCGACTTCGCCGAGGCAGTGCGCGCGCGAATTGCCGAGCTCAATGCCCAGGTTGAACTGATTCAGATGAAAGCCGAGCGGGCCGGGAATATGGCGAACTTCCGCTACCTGACGGCTGAATCTTCCGAGATCCCTACCTTTTCAATGACCCGTTATCAGGACTGATCATCATGGCTAACTTTGTTCGCCCTCTGGGCTTTGTGTTGCTCGGCGGTCTCGCCGGTGCGGTAGCCACCTATTGGTTTGCATCGGACACCCACGCGCTTTCTTCTGCAGAACAGGCCAGCTCCGATTCAAAAAAACCGCTGTACTGGGTCGCTCCCATGGACCCCAATTTCAAAAGTGACAAACCGGGAAAATCACCCATGGGTATGGATCTGATTCCGGTGTATGACGACGGCGGATCGGCAGACGATACGGCGGGCACGGTCCGTATCTCACCGACGGTTGTCAATAATCTGGGGGTTCGCACGGAGCCGGTGATTCAGGGGCGGCTGCCCAATAACATCACCACTGTGGGCTATGTGGCCTACGATGAAGACCAGATGGTTCACGTTCATCCCCGGGTTGATGGCTGGATTGAAACGCTGTTTGTCAAAGCCGAGGGAGAGCCTGTTGAACAGGGCAAGCCGCTGTACACCTTATATTCGCCCACCCTGGTGAATGCCCAGGAGGAGCTGCTGTTGGCGATGAACCGTGGCAACCAGAAACTGGTGGAGGCTGCTACAGAGCGGCTGGCGGCGCTGAATGTGCCGGCCAGTCTGATCAGCCGGTTACGCCAGAGCCGGGACATTCAGAGGACGATGACGGTTTACGCGCCCCGCTCGGGTGTGATTGAGAACCTGAATGTGCGCGAGGGTATGTTCATCAAACCGGGAGACCGGGTTCTGTCGATCGCTGCGCTCGATGAAGTCTGGCTGATCGGTGAAGTGTTTGAAAGCCAGCTTTCGGCTGTGGAGGCAGGCAACCGGGTGCAGATGACCCTGGATTACATGCCCGGCCGTGAGTGGCGTGGCAGTGTGGATTACGTCTATCCGGAAGTGAATCCCAAAACCCGGACGGCCCGGGTCCGGATGCGGTTTGATAACGAGGATGGTGCCCTGATGCCGGGCATGTTTGCCCGGCTGGAGGTCCAGGGCGAGCGGGGAAAACGGCAGTTTCTGGTGCCCCGGGAGTCGGTTATCCGCACCGGCCAGAGTGATCGCCTCGTTCTGGCCCTGGAGGAGGGAGCTTTCAAGTCGGTAAACGTCAGCGTTGGGCGCGTGGGGGAAAAGTATGCGGAAATACTCGATGGCCTGATGCCTGGTGATACTGTCGTTACATCGGCCCAGTTCCTGATCGATTCAGAATCCAGCAAAAGCTCTGATTTCCGGCGTATGTCTGCACCTCAGACCCGGGATGACGGCGGCATGAATCACGAAGGCATGGATCACGGTGCTATGAATCATGGCGCGATGAATCAGGATGCCGTGGAGCACGACACCATGGATCACAGCACCATGAACCATGGCGGAGGCGAGTGATGATTGCAGCCATTATTCGCTGGTCGGTTGGTAACCGCTTCTTGGTGTTGCTGGCCACGTTGCTGATCACGGGGCTCGGCCTGTATTCCCTGAAACAAACGCCGGTGGATGCCTTACCGGATCTGTCGGATGTCCAGGTTATTATCAAAACCGGCTTTCCGGGGCAGGCCCCGCAGGTGGTGGAAGATCAGGTGACCTACCCGATGACCACTGCCATGCTCTCGGTACCAGGTGCGAAAACGGTCAGGGGATACTCGTTCTTCGGGGATTCCTACGTCTACGTGATCTTCGATGAAGACACCGACATGTACTGGGCGCGCTCGCGGGTGCTGGAGTATCTCTCCCAGGTGGCGCCCAGCCTGCCGGACTCGGCTCGTCCCCAGCTTGGGCCCGATGCCACTGGCGTGGGCTGGGTGTATCTCTATGCCCTGGTGGATCGCACCGGAAATCACGACCTGAGCGAACTACGCAGTCTGCAGGACTGGTTCCTCAAATACGAGCTGCAAACGGTGCCCGGTGTGTCTGAGGTGGCCGCCCTGGGCGGCATGGTGAAACAGTATCAGGTCAAGGTCAGCCCGGAAAAACTCCGCGCCCTGGGGATCCCGCTGGCCCATATCCAGAACGCCATAAAACGGGGTAATCAGGAAGTGGGTGCGTCCGTGATCGAGATGGCTGAAGCGGAATACATGGTGCGCACCTCAGGTTACATCCAGTCCCGTGATGATCTGCTCTCGATCCCTCTGGGGCTGGACGACAATGGCACGCCCCTTTTGCTTAAAGACGTGGCGACTGTTGAGGTTGGCCCCCAGATGCGCCGCGGCGTTGCTGAGCTGAACGGTGAGGGCGAGACCGTTGGCGGAGTGGTGGTCATGCGCTTCGGTGAGAACGCCCAGGCGACCATCAATGGCGTCAAGGACAAACTAAAGGACCTCAAATCCAGCCTGCCCGAGGGGGTTGAGGTGGTAACGGTCTATGATCGCTCCGGTCTGATCGAACGGGCCGTCAATAACCTGGGTTTCAAGCTGCTGGAAGAGTTCCTGGTGGTGGGTCTGGTGTGCATTGTCTTCCTGTTCCACGTGCGGTCTTCGCTGGTCGCGATTCTCAGCCTGCCGGTGGGCATCCTGGCGGCCTTTATTGTCATGCACTGGCAGGGCATCAACGCCAACATCATGTCACTGGGCGGTATTGCCATTGCGATCGGGGCGATGATCGATGGTGCCATTGTTATGATCGAGAACATGCACAAACACATGGAGCGGACGCCGTTAACGCCGGAAAACCGGTGGGAAGTGGTAACCCGATCCGCTTCCGAGGTCGGGCCTGCCCTGTTTTTCTCCCTGCTGATCATTACCGTCAGTTTTGTGCCCGTTTTCGCACTGGAAGCACAGGAAGGCCGGATGTTTGCGCCCCTGGCCTTTACCAAGACCTATGCCATGGCAGCCAGCGCGGCTCTGGCGGTGACCCTGGTGCCGGTGCTCATGGGGTATTTCATCCGGGGCAAAGTGCTGCCGGAGCACAAGAATCCGGTGAACCGTTTGCTGGTCAGTGCCTATATGCCGGTTCTGAAGCTGGTACTTCGCTTCCCGAAAACAACTGTGCTGGCGGCAGTTCTGGCTTTGGTTGTTGGTGTCTGGCCTGCCACCCGAATCGGCAGTGAATTCATTCCGCCGCTGGATGAAGGCGATCTGATGTACATGCCCACCACCTATCCGGGCATCTCGATCGGTAAGGCGCGGGAGCTGCTGCAGCAGACCGACAAGCTGATCGCCACGGTACCCGAGGTTGAAACTGTCTTCGGTAAAGTGGGCCGGGCCGATACCGCAACCGATCCGGCGCCGTTGACGATGATCGAGACCTTTATCCAGCTCCAGCCAAGGG
The DNA here is from genome assembly GCF_000475375.1 of Marinobacter sp. EVN1. Lineage (NCBI taxonomy): Bacteria > Pseudomonadati > Pseudomonadota > Gammaproteobacteria > Pseudomonadales > Marinobacteraceae > Marinobacter > Marinobacter sp. EVN1. The sequence continues at coordinate 183,521 of NZ_AXCB01000005.1, read as the reverse complement.
ATGAATGGCGGGAAGGCATGACCACGGAAAAACTTAAGCAGGAACTTAACAACCTGATTCGGTTCCCCGGCCTGACCAATGCCTGGGTGATGCCGATCATCACCCGCATCGACATGCTGGCAACGGGAATCAAGACGCCGGTCGGCATCAAGGTGGCGGGGCCGGACCTGGCTACCATTCAGGGTATTGGCAAACGCCTTGAGGAAATCATGGTGGACATACCTGGCACAGCGTCGGTTTACTCCGAGCGGGTCGCCGGGGGCCGCTACATCAAGGTCGATATCGATCGCGAGCGCGCCGCGCGCTACGGACTGAACATTGCAGATGTTCAGCAGGTGGTGGCATCGGCAATTGGCGGTATCAATGTTTCCCGGACTATCGAAGGGCTTGAGCGCTACCCCGTGAATCTTCGTTACCCCGAGGATTACCGGGATTCCCCGGAAAAGCTGGAGCAATTACCGATTGTGACCGCCTCTGGCCAGCGGATTGCGCTGGCGGATGTGGCTGATATCCGTGTGGAGGACGGTCCGCCGGCAATCAAGAGTGAGAACGCCCGGCTGAACGGCTGGACCTTTGTCGATATTGAGGGGGTTGATGTCGGTAGCTACGTCGAACAGGCCATGGCCACCGTGAACGAATCGCTTGACCTGCCCGCGGGCTATTCGGTGACCTGGTCCGGGCAGTACGAGTACATGCTGCGAGCCAAGGAAAAGCTCACCTATGTGGTGCCCCTAACACTGGCGATCATTGTGATATTGCTGTTCCTGAACTTCCGGCGTTTCGCGGAGGTCGGGATCATCATGGGTACGCTGCCCTTTGCCATGATCGGTGCCATCTGGCTGATGTATCTGCTGGGTTACAACTTCTCTGTGGCTGTAGGGGTCGGGTTCATTGCACTGGCGGGTGTAGCCGTGGAAATCGGCGTGATCATGCTGGTGTACCTGAACCAGTCCTATGCCGCCATGCTGGAAACCTGCGAGGAGAAGGGCCTGACTCCGAGGCGCGAAACCCTTCGCCATTCGGTGCTCCACGGTGCCGGTTTGCGAGTAAGGCCGATCATGATGACCGCGGCAGCCATTATCGGGGGGCTGGTGCCCATCATGGTGGGTACCGGCACCGGCTCGGAAGTAATGGGGCGCATTGCGGCACCGATGGTTGGCGGAATGATATCTGCCGTTATTCTGGCGTTGCTGGTGATTCCTGTGCTCTTTTATCTATGGAAGCAGAGAGCTTTGAAGGATTGATGTTGACCGTATGCCTGAGCACGACTAATCAAACCTGTCCCAGTAGGGCGGATCACCAAAATAACCGTCGATAAAGTCGATGAAGCTGCGGACCTTGCTTGCCAGTAACTGGCGGTGAGCGTAGACGGCGTATAGCCCCAGCGGCTCCGGTTCATGTTCCGGCAGGACGATCGTTAACTTGCCTTCCTGAATGGCGGGGCCCGCGATAAAGGTCGGTTGCAGGGCAATCCCGGCCCCGGCAATGGCTGCCTCGACAAGCACGTCGCCGTTGTTGCTGACCATTCCCTGCAGGTTGTCACTGCGGTTGTCCTGGAGCCACTTCTGCGGGGGATGGTTGGAATCCGGGTCCATGTAGCTGTAGCGCAGGTACTGATGGTCCCGGAGGTCTTCCGGTTTGCCGGGGGTGCCGTATCGTGCCAGATAAGCTGGAGAGGCACACAGCACCAGCCGCACCGGCGCCACCCGCTTGGCGATCAGGGAAGAGCTTTGCAGGCGGCCGATGCGCAGCGCGATGTCGAAGCCTTCCTCCACTATGTCGACTTTCCGGTCATTGAGTTGCAGATCAATGCCCACGGCGGGGTGCATTCGCTGAAACTCGGTCAGCAGGGCCGGCATGTGGCGAATGGCGAAAGAAACCGGGGCACTGATGCGCAGCAGGCCCTGGGCCTCGGTTTGCAGGTCGCCGAGCTGATTTTCCAGATCATCAATATCGCTGAGCACCTGCTGGGCCCGCGGGTAATATTGCCTGCCTGCTTCGGTCAGGTGGAGCCTGCGCGTGGTGCGGTTCAGCAACCGAACGCCCAGGTGCGTCTCCAGTTGAGACACGTATTTGCTGACCAGTTGCGGCGAGGTGTCCAGGCGGTCAGCGGCTCGGGTGAAGCTGCCTTCGTTAACCACCATCACGAAGGTGCGCATGGCTTCAATACGGTCCATGGCGGTGTCCTGATCGGAGTTATGCGGATTATTATCAATAAAATGATGATAATATAGCAACAAGAGTCATCTTAGTCTTTGAGATTGGTGATAGTAAAGTGAGCCCCTAGCCTGAAGCCGGGGCTTCGGGATAAACCAATCAGAGAAAGACTTGAGGTGACGATTATGAACGCTCAATTCACTAAGGCATTACTCCAATCCAATGGTGGCTTTGCCGCACTGGCACTGAGGGTTCCGGTGGGTCTGATCCTGGCAGCGCATGGTGCCCAGAAACTGTTCGGCTGGTTTGGCGGATATGGGCTGGAAGGTACCGGACAATGGCTGGCTAGTATTGGCCTGGAGCCTGGCTACCTGATGGCCTTGCTGGCAGGTGGTGCCGAATTCTTTGGCGGTCTGGCACTGGTGCTCGGGCTACTGACACGTCCGGCGGCGGTGGTTGCGGCTTTCACCATGTTGGTGGCCATTTTCGCGGTGCATATCGGTAATGGCTTGTTTATGGCCAATAATGGTTACGAGTATGCACTCACGCTGTTTGCCGCCACCGTCGCTCTGGCGATTCAGGGCGCAGGCCGGTTCGCTGTCGATAACCTGTTGCAGAAAGAAAGCTGAACCGGGGAGAACGCCATGAGCAAAGCGACCGATGTACTGTTTGTTTCCCACGGTGGCGGCCCCATGCCGCTGCTGGGAGATCCCGGGCACCAGGACATGGTGGTCCGGTTAACAGAGCTAGCGGCTGACCTGCGCAAACCCTCTGCGATACTGGTGATCAGCGCCCACTGGGAGGAGGCGATCCCGACCATCACCTCCGGTACTACGCCGTCGCTGATTTACGATTATTACGGTTTTCCTTCGGAAGCCTACAAGATCGAATACCCCTGCCCGGGTGAGCCAGTGCTGGCGCAGCAGGTCGCCCAGGCGTTGGATCAGGCTGGTATCCAGGCCCGCCTGGATGACCAGCGGGGCCTGGATCACGGCGCGTTCGTGCCGCTTAAACTGATGTATCCGGAGGCAAAGATTCCCTGCATTCAGCTCTCACTGGTCAACACTCTGGACGCCAGTACGCACCTTGCGATTGGCCGGGCATTGCAGGCACTGGATTACGATAACCTGCTGGTGCTTGGCTCCGGCTTCTCGTTCCACAACATGCGGGCCTTCTTTGCTGCACCGACACCGGAAATCCAGGCCCGTAACCTGGCCTTTGAGGACTGGCTGGAACAGACCTGCGGCGACAGCTCCCTGTCGGAGCCGGAGCGGGCGAAGCGCCTGGCAGATTGGGAGCAAGCGCCCCATGCCCGGTTCTGTCACCCCCGGGAAGAGCACCTCCTGCCCTTGCACGTGTGCTATGGCCTCGCCAACAAAGCCAGCGACCGGCACATTGCCGCAACCATCCTCGGGAAACAGTCGGGGATGTTTTACTGGGGCTGAATCAGTGCAGCTTCAACCGTGGCTGCATGGCCCGACTGATCTTGTCCATCAGCCAGATCACGCCGGTTCGCAGGAAACCGTGCAAGGCCACCTGGTGCATTCGGTACAGCGACACGTAGAACAGCCTGGCCACTTTCCCTTCGATATACATACTGCGTCCGGACAGGTTACCCATCAGGTTGCCGACGGTGGTGTATTTGCTGAAGTTGATCAGTGAGCCATGGTCGTTGTACACGAAGGGAACGGCTTCTTTGCCTTCCAGCCGGTTGCAGAGGGTTTTGAACAGGGCATCGGCCTGCTGGTGTGCGGCCTGGGCACGTGGTGGCACCGGCCGGTCGGATTCCGGCTGCGGGCAGGCGGCGCAGTCACCAAACGCGAAGATATCCGTATCTTTGGTGGTTTTCAGGGTCTGTTCCACCAGCAGCTGATTGCCGCGATTGGTCTCCAGGCCGTCCAGTTCCGCCAGGAACGGCGGTGCTTTGATGCCAGCGGCCCAGATGGTCATTTCCGAGGGCAGTTCAGTGCCGTCCTTCATGATCAGACTGTTCTCGCGCACCTCGCTTACAGGTTGTCCGGTCAATACCTTGACCTTCTGGCGTTCCAGTTCCCGGGTGGCTGCGGCGGAAAGGCGCCCGGGCAGCGCAGGCAATATGCGGTCGGCCGCCTCGATCACGCTGATGGAAACATCGGAAGATTTGAGGTGGTTCATGCCGTAGATGGGCAATTCGCGGGATGCGAGTCTCAGTTCGGCAGCCAGTTCCACGCCCGTGGCTCCGGCACCAATGATGCTGATGTTCAGGGCATGGGGCTGGCCCTGAAGGGCTTCGTGGTTTTTGCGCAGGAAGGCATTGAGCATCAGGTTATGAAAGCGGCGAGCCTGCTTCAGACTGTCCAGGAACAGGCAGTGGTCCTGTGCGCCGGGGGTGCCGAAGTCGTTCGCGGTGCTGCCAACGGCAATCACCAGGGTGTCGTAATGAAGGCGCCGTTCCGGCACTACTTCCTGGCCTTCTTCATCCCGGAACGGGGCAATTACGATCGCTTTATTGGTCCGGTCCAGACCGCTCATGCGGCCGAGCTGAAACTCGTAATGGTGCTTGCGGGCGTGGGCGCGGTAATTGATTTCGTTGGCGCTGGCGTCCAGCGAGCCGGAGGCCACTTCATGCAGCAGGGGTTTCCAAACATGGGTAAGACCGGCGTCGACCAGGGAAATACGGGCTTTGCCTTTTTTGCCAAGCTTGTTGCCCAGACTGGTGACCAGTTCCAGACCGCCGGCTCCGCCGCCGACCACGACTATGTGATGAAGGTTTTCCATAACGTTTCAGACCTTTAAGTGATGAAAGCCAAACGCTCTCGGATGAAAGCGCTTGGCTGTCGTCACTGGCCTGAATGTCTATGATTAGGGAGCTAATACAGGGGCGTATACTACCGCCGATGTTGGAGCGAGACAATTGAGCCCAAGTACCTATTGGCTCCATCGTTAGTATTGTCGGGCTGGACACAGAGCCGTTGGCGCTGCTACAAACTTCTCATCCACTTGAAGAACAGACAGGAGAAAGCGACGTGAAACTGCAGGTTCGAGGTGTTGAGGAAGGCCAGCCGGTACCGGAAAAGTTTGCCTTCGGTGTGTTCAGTGAGCAGGACCACATGAGTTTTGGTCCCAACCGGAATCCAGAGCTGGTCTGGGACGGTGCACCGGAGGGCACCAAAAGCTTTGTGGTGATGATGTTTGACCCGGATGTGCCCAGCGTCGCCGACGACGTCAATCAGGAAGGCAAGACCGTACCGGCGGACCTGCCACGTGTCGATTTCTTCCATTGGCTGCTGGTGGATATTCCCGCTGGCACAAAGCGGATCCCGGAAGGTGAAGACAGCGATGGTGTCAGTCCCAAGGGCAAGGATTATGGACCTGGTCCGATTGGTGTCCGTGGTGTGAACAATTACACCCAGTTTCTGGCCGGCAATCCGGACATGGCCGGTACCTATGCCGGTTATGACGGCCCCTGCCCGCCCTGGAATGATGAAATCATCCATCACTACCACTTTGAAGTGCATGCTCTGGATGTAGACACCCTGGGCCTCGAGGGTGAATTTGACGGCAACGACGTGCGTCAGGCCATGGCCGGACATGTGCTGGCCAGTGCCCGGGTAACCGGCACCTACACGCTTAATCCCGCCCTTCGCCCGTAGTTGCAGCCAGCGGAGCCGGCCACATCGGCTCCGCTTTCATCAAATTGTCTTGGTGCTGTCACCCCGGTGTCACCGGGTGTTGCCAAGGTGATGTCAGGATCCTGAAAGCAGGCCTGTTCTCACCGGAGGCACCATGCGACAGTATCGAAGCGTATTCATATCCGACGTCCATCTGGGTACCGCCGATTGCCAGGCGGACTATCTGCTGGATTTCCTGAATAACATTCAGTGCCAGACCCTTTACCTGGTGGGCGACATCGTCGACCTGATTGCCATGCAGCGACGGGCTCATTTTCCCGACAGCCACCGGCAGGTTATCCACAAGCTGCTGGAGCTGGCCGCAACGGGAACCCGGGTGGTGTACATCCCGGGCAATCACGATGAATTTTTCCGGCGTTTCTGTGGCCAGACGTTTTCCGGCATCGAATTGCAGTACAAGGCCGTGCATACCACCGCCGACGACCGTCAGTTTCTGGTCTGCCATGGCGACCAGTTTGACCAGGTGGTGCGCTGCAGTCCTTTGATGCTGCTGGTCGGAGACCGCGCCCATGGGTTGTTGCTGCGTCTGAACCGCTGGTTCAACGCCTTGCGGCGATTACAGGGCAAGCCCTACTGGTCGCTGGCGGCCTGGATTAAAAGCCGGATTGGCAAGGCGAGAACTTTTATCCGCCGTTTCGAGTTGGCGGCGCTGAACGCGGCGGAAAAAGGCCACTATCACGGTTTTATCTGCGGCCATATCCACTCGGCGGGCTTCCTGCGCAGCGAAGAGGGGCTCTATTGTAATGATGGCGACTGGGTGGAACACTGCACCGCGCTGGTGGAGCGGGAAAACGGTCGGCTGGAACTGCTGCACTGGTCCGAATCGCCAGTGACCCTGAGTCAGGAACCGGAGACGCCGAACCCGGAGCTGGCCGGCGACGCCCGGCCCGTGATTGATGCGTTACCGGCGGCGTTTCTGGAGCAAATCAACGGTCCCGCCCAGTAGCCTGTCGGCCACAGTTGGAGAACACGAGCCCGGTGAACTAACCTGCTGGTAGTATCTTAGCCAGAGCAGGAGCACGATATGTTCTTCCGAATAATTGCTTTTCTTTGCCTGATTGCCACCAGTGTATTGGCCAAGGCTGCCGATGGTTTGATCTGGCTGGAAAGTCCCCATTCCCCAAAGCAGACCATGGACAAGCTTGAAGCCATTGTTAAGGAGAAGGGTCTGAAGGTGTTTGCACGCATTGATCACGCGCAAGGGGCAGAGGGTGTTGGCGAGTCCCTTAGGCCAACTGAACTCCTGATTTTCGGTAATCCCAAAGGCGGTACTCCCCTGATGCAGTGCGCCCAGACCGCCGGGATCGATCTGCCGCTGAAGGCATTGGTCTGGGAAGATGAAGATGGCAAGGTGTGGCTGGGTTACAACGATCCGCAATACTTGGCGGAGAGACACGGTGTGCCCGATTGTGTGGTAGTGAATAACCTGCTGGATGCCCTGGCGGGCATGATCGAGCAGGTTATTGAGCGCTAGTGTCTAATTTCTGACCCGATACGCGTCCAGAATGGCAGCCATATCTTGGCCCAAGTGTTCCAATTCTATGGCTGACAGGTCTCGCTCGGCCATGGAACGCAGCCCCATGATCTGCCCTTGAATCAGTCGCGCCAGTCGGCGGCAGTTGGTTGCAGGTGCCAGCTCGCCCTGCTTCCTCGCGGTTTTCAGTAGCTCCGTGAATGCATCTTCAATGGCAGCCAGCACGGTTTTTGCCTCCTGATGGAGCGCGGTGTTGGTGTTGCTGGATTCAAGCAATGTTTTCACAATCAGACAGGCCCTCGCGGGCGCGCAGCCTGGATCAGAGCAGTTTCTGGCAATCTTGACCAGAAAAGCCTGCAGGCCATCCAGCACGTTGTCGTAGCCTGCCATATGCCCGGCCAAGTCTTCGCCACTCTGCTCTGCATACCGTGCCAGAACTTCTGAGAACAGCCCGTCCTTGCTGCCGAACGTGGCGTAGATGCTGCCAGGACGCATATCGAGCGCTTGCTCAATCTGCTTCATGGAGCTGCCATGATAGCCCTTATGCCAAAACAGCCCGACAGCTTGAGTGAGCGCGGTTTCCCGATCATAGCTTGGAGGTCTGGGCATTGTTTTCACCACTGGATCGATCGTTGAATAGTTTCTGAATTATAACTTGAGCAATTGCTCAGAAATAGTTACGGTTCTATTTTTGAGCGATCATTCATTTATAGTTGGAGACGTGGAAATGACCGATTTCACCATACACACCCCTGATACTGCTCCGGAGTCCGCAAAACCTCTGCTGGAAGTTTCCCGCAAAAGCTTTGGCCGTATTCCAGGCCTGCATGCGGTTATGGCGGAAGCACCAGGTGCGCTTGAGGCATACCAGAAGCTGCACGAGTTGGTGTTGGCCAGCAGTTTTGATAATGAGGAAAAAACCGTGGTGTGGCAGACCATCAATGTGGAGAATGCCTGTCACTACTGCGTACCCGCCCATACGGGTATTGCTAAGGCGATGAAGGTTTCCGATGAAATTATTGACGCCTTGCGGGATGAAACACCGTTGCCAAACCACAGGCTGGAGGCGCTGCGGACCTTTACCCTGGCCGTCATGCGCGAGCGTGGGTACGTGACCGAGGATGACCTGAGTGCGTTCTTCGCTGCAGGTTACGAACAGCGCCATGTCCTTGAAGTCATCATGGTTCTGTCTCAAAAAGTCATCAGCAACTATGTCAATCACATCGCGGAAACCCCGGTTGATGAGCCCTTCAGAAAGTATGCCTGGAGCAAAAAAGCCTGACCGGCGTGGATGTTACTTGGCGGCCAGCAGGTGACCTGATAGCTGATCCACGAGCGTGACAAGGCTGTTGGATTGAATGCAGGGGGCTGGCATGGCGGGATGGAACAAGGCGTCCTGGCGCTGAATCCAGCCAGTCAGCAGCCCCGCATTCCGGGCCCCGGACGTATCCCAGGCATGGGCTGCAATCATGGCGGATTGTTCCGGGGCGCCGTCCACTTGGCTTATTGCACTTTCATAGGCAGATCTTGCAGGTTTCCATCGTCTGAAGGTGTCGATTGAAACCACGTGATCCACCAGGTTAATCAGGCCATTTCTGGCAATCAGTGATCGGGTATTCTGTTCTGAGCCGTTGGTAAAGAACAGCACATCCACGCCGCGTTCTTTTGCCAGTCCCAACGCGTCCTCAACGTCCGGATGAGCGTCCAGCTGCCCAAAAACCGGCAAGATGCGATCGATGATGGTGTCGGCGTGTTTCGTTTCGTTGACGCCACCGACCGTGTGCAGCAAAACCTCCAAGGTGCCCCGGGCCATATCGACGAACGGGACGTAACAATCCGTTGCCGAGCTGGCAAAGGCATCTCGGAGCAGTTGAGCAAAAAACAGATCTTTGGTGTGCGTCGGCAGTCCCTCAGCGCTTAGGGCCCGTGTCAGCGCGTTCAGCGAGAAAATCGTTTCAATGACGTCAAAGACAAGCACTGGTTTACGTTTGCACATACAGGCTCCTCGTCAGTCGGCATCTGTTTTTTTGCTTCTGCGGACGCTAAGGGCTTCGGCTACCCGCTCATCAATCTTGCGGAGAAACGCCTCCTCGGTTCGTGCCGAGGCGTGGGCACCCAGCAACTCATTGCTGGCGCGCAGGTTACCGATAAAGGTTCGGCAGTGTTTGCACATCATCAAATGTGTTTTCACCGACAGATTCCGCCGGGTATCCAGTTCGCCGTCGATGTAGTCACTGGCGATCCTGGCCAGCTCGCTGCATTTCAGCATTCGCCGGTCTCCTGAAAGGTTTCTACCATCAGAAAGATCTTCTGCCTGGCACGATGCAACAACACCCGAAGATTGGACGCGCTGACCCCGAGAATGTTACAGAGGTCATCTGATTTATGCTGGTGCGCCTCATAGAGAATCAGGGCGGAGCGTTGGGTTTCCGGCAACGCAGCGAGATGTTTGTCCAGGCACTGGTTAAGGGCGCCATTTTCCATCAGCGTATCGGCAGATTCATGAAATTTCAGCCTGGGGGGTAATTGCCAGTGGCCTCTGGCGTTGAAGCGTTCCGCCAGTTCAGGCTCAAGGCCGTCTGAGTCGTCTAGAGGGACTTCCCGTTTGCTTGCCCGCAGCCGATTCTTGCACCGGTTGGCGACAATGCGGTGCAACCAGGTTTTTAGCCCCGAGCGGCCCTCAAATTTCTGAATGGCGTCGATGACGGCGACCCAGCAGTCTTGCACGACGTCTTCGGCGGCCGTCTCATCAAGGTAAAACCTGGCGACCGCGAGCATACCGGGCGTGAAGCTGCGCACAGCTTCCTGAAAGGCGAGGTTGTCTCCGTCACGCAGCCCGCATACTAGCGCCTGCTCGTGTGGAGGGGCTGTGTGAGTCATGGTTATTCTCTTTCGTGAGCGGTTGTTCAAGAATAGCGGCAAGGCGCCCGATGTGTCGAGAAGTTTCCCTGACTGTATGCACTAACAACTTGTGACTGAATTGTTAAACAATCGTGTGTATTTGATGACATCTGGCAGGGCACGATGACGTAAAACCCAATAGGCATGTTTAAAAGGTGGGCGAGGTGTAACAGGTGTAGAGTTGATGTGTCTCAAAGGTAAACGATAAGTGTTTAAAGGGTTTCTTTCATGACATTGAAAAAGTGGATTCTTGTTTTCGCCATTGCGATTGTTGTGATCGGCTTTATCGCAGCTGGCGGAAATGAACTTCTGACACTGGAAAACCTGAAGAGACATCAGCAGAGTCTTGGCGACTGGATTGATTCGAATCTACTGATTGCGCTTTCCGCTTTTGTGGTGGTTTATGTACTGGTTACCGCATTGTCTTTGCCGGGGGCAACGGTCATGACTCTGGCAGGAGGGGCTTTCTTCGGAAACCTGTACGGATTTGCTGCGGTGTCTTTAGCCTCGACCGTTGGAGCCTCTTTGGCGTTCCTGGCTGCTCGTTTCCTGGTGCGGGATTCGTTGCGCAAACGTTACGGAGACACAGTGGCGAAAATGGACCGTGGCATCGAAAAAGATGGTGCCTTCTACTTGGCCACCCTGAGGCTTGTACCGGTGTTCCCTTTTTTCCTGATCAACCTGGCCATGGGCCTGACCGCCATGAAGCTGCGCACCTATGCCGTGGTGAGCTGGGTTGCCATGTTGCCTGGCACGTTTGTTTACGTAAACGCCGGCACCCAGTTGGGGCAGATTCAGTCCACCGGTGACATTGTCTCGGTTGACCTGCTGCTGTCCTTTGCATTGTTGGGTCTCTTTCCCTTGATTGCCAAGTTTGTGGTGGGCTTCATCCGCCGCCGCAAGGTGTATGCCGGCTGGCAGAAACCCGCGCATTTCGACTACAACCTGCTGGTCATTGGCGGAGGCTCTGCTGGTCTCGTCTCCGCTTACATTGCCGCTGCAGTGAAAGCTAAAGTGGCGCTGATTGAAAAAAACAAGATGGGCGGCGATTGCCTCAATACCGGCTGCGTGCCCTCCAAAGCCTTGATTCGCAGCGCCAGGGCCGCGGATACGCTGCGCCATGCCAATCGGTACGGGCTGGAATCGGTGCCGGTCAAAGGCTCGTTCAAAAACATCATGAACCGCGTCAGGGAGGTGATTGCGAAAGTTGAACCCCACGATTCTCCCGAGCGTTACCGAAAACTGGGTGTGGACTGCATTGCTGGTGAAGCCAGCTTTGTGTCGCCCTGGGAACTGGAAGTAAGGCACAACGATGGCCGCACCGAGCGCCTCACCGCCCGCAGCATCGTCGTGGCCACTGGTGGCAAGCCAGCGGTACCTTCAATTCCTGGTCTGGAAGACATGGAGCCTCTGACCTCGGACAACCTGTGGCAACTGGAAGAACAGCCTGACCGTCTGCTGGTGCTCGGCGGTGGCCCGATTGGCTCGGAACTGGCTCATGCGTTTGCGCGGCTGGGTAGTCAGGTGACGCAGGTGGAAATGGGTGAGCGCCTGCTGGCGAAAGAGGATGCCGATGTCTCTGAACTGGTGTTGAAACAGTTTCGGGCAGACGGCGTGGACGTTCGGTTGAAACATTCTGCCGCCGAGTTTCGTATAGAGGAAGGGGAGAAGGTTGCCTACTGTAAGCATGAAGGTGAGCGGGTACGCATTCCTTTCGATCAGGTTCTCGTGGCGGTTGGCCGCGCAGCCAACACCGCCGGCCTGAATCTGGAGCGTATTGGTGTGGAAACCCTGCCAAACGGAACGGTACCGGTGGAAGAGGACATGAGCCTGAGGTACCCGAACGTGTTCGCCTGCGGCGATGTGGCGGGGCCCTACCAGTTCACCCACGCTGCGGCCCATCAGGCCTGGTACGCGGCCGTCAACGGTCTGTTCGGGCAGTTCAAGCGCTTCAAGGTGGATTATCGGGTAATGCCCTGGGTCACCTTTACCTCGCCGGAAGTGGCCAGGGTTGGGGTGAGTGAGGCTGAGGCAAAGGAAAAGGGCGTGGCCTACGAGGTTACTCGTTATGGCCTGGATGACCTGGACCGGGCCATTGCCGAAAGCGAGGACCATGGCTTTATCAAGGTGCTGACACCGCCGGGCAAAGACAAGATTCTTGGCGCTGTGGTGGTGGGCACGCACGCCGGGGAAATCCTGGCCGAGTTCACCCTGGCGATGAAACACGGTCTGGGCCTGAACAAGATCCTGGGCACCATTCACCCCTACCCGACCTGGAACGAGTCGGCCAAGTACGCGGCCGGTGAATGGAAGCGCTCTCATGCCCCTGAAGGCATTCTGAAGCTGCTGGAGAAGCTCCATGGCTGGCGCCGTGGGAAAAAGACGAATACACCAAGGAGCCACTATGCCCCTGACCAAAACCCGACCGGCCCGCGCTAAACGCATTCCGGCCGTGGAAGTTCTGGAACCCCGGGCCCGTGATAGCTGGACCCACACCCGCAACGGTGATCCCCGGGGATACATCGATGCCGACAGGCTAAAAGAGCTGTGGATACACACCGGTACCGCCTGCAACCTGGCCTGCCCGTTTTGCCTGGAGGGTTCCCATCCCGGTGATGGCCGCATCCCGGGCATGAAGCTCATTGACGTGAAACCGTTTATCCACGAAGCCATTGACATGGGCGTGGAGCAGTTTTCCTTCACCGGTGGTGAGCCCTTCGTGATCCGGGATTTCGTCAATATCCTGGACTACGCGAGCCAGTACCGCCCCTGCTTTGTGCTCACCAACGCCACTGAGCCGCTGCACAGGCGCCAGCACCAGGTGCTGCCCTTATTGGATAACCCCTATCCGATCCACTTCCGGGTGAGCCTGGATTTTCCCGACCGCGTCCGGCACGACAAGGACCGCGGCGAGGGCAGCTTTGATGAGGCCTTGCAGGGCATCCGCTGGCTGATCGATCAGGGTTTCAAGGTATCCATTGCCCGCCAGACCGATCCGAAGGAAATTCCGGCTGATATCGAAGCCGCGTTCCGTGGAATCTTCCGGGAATGGGGCATTCCGGAGGACCTGGCGTTCACCGCGTTTCCGGACCTGGGCACGCCTGGTTCGGAAGATGGCAGCCCGGAGATTACCGAGACCTGCATGGAGAAGTATCCGACGAAGGAATCCCGGTCGCACTTTATGTGCACCTATACGCGGATGCTGGTGAAGAAGGGCGAACAGGTGCGGGTGTATGCCTGCACGCTGGTGGACGATGATCCGCAGTATGACCTTGGCGGCACGCTGGCGGAGAGTATGGACGAGCGGATCATGCTGCGGCATCACCGGTGTTTCTCGTGCTACCGCTTTGGGGCGAGTTGTTCGGCGCCTGCGTAGATCCGTTAAACCGTAAACCAGGAACAAGACAATGAATTTTACCGAAGCATCCCTGTTCTGGGGATTCCTGCTGGTCTACGGCGTGGTTATGTATGCGCTGTCGCCCAAGAGCAAGAACGCAAACTCTTTTTATAAGGGCGCCGATGATCAGGGCAACCCGGTGGGTCAGTGGTCGCTGACGGCGAGTATTTTTATCAGCTGGATCTTTGCCAAGTCGGTGACTAATGCGGCGAATCTTGGGGCGGCTTATGGTGTGGTGGGCGGTCTGGCTTATGCCAGTTACTGGCTGTCCATCCCGGTGGCAGGCTATGTGATTTACCTGATCCGGACCCAGACCGGGGCCCGGAGTCTGCAGGATTTTCTGACCTCGCGTTTCGGGCGGCTGGCCAGTCTGGCGTTTGCCGCGGCGGTTCTTATCCGGCTCTATAACGAGGTCTGGAGTAACACCGCGGTGGTGGGCGGTTACTTCGGGTTGCCCGGTGAGTGGGAGTATTACGCGGCGGCGATGCTGTTTACGGTGTTTACCCTGGCTTACAGTCTGAAGGGCGGTCTCCGGTCCTCGATCTTCACCGATGTGATTCAGGCCTTCGTGTTTGTGTTCTTTGTGGGGGCGGTATTGTTCCTGATCATCCCTGCCAACGACACCAGCGCCCTGTTGACTAATGGTGAATTCCGGCTCAATGCTGGTTTCGACTTGCTGCTGGTGGCTCTGTTGCAACTGTTCAGTTATCCATTCCACGATCCGGTGCTGACTGACCGGGGCTTTGTGAACAAGGAAAAGACCATGCTCAAGAGCTTTGTGGTCGCCGGATTGTTGGGCTTTGTGGCGGTGTTTATTTTCAGTCTGGTGGGCGTTCACGCCCGGCTTAACGGCATTGAGGCCATGGGTAACGCGCCCGCAGCAGTGGGCCAGTCCCTGGGGCTGGCGGCGTTGTTCTTCATGAGCGTGGTGATGATGACCTCGGCCGGTTCCACTCTCGATTCCACCTTTACCTCACTGGCCAAGTCCCTTGCGGTGGATCTGCCTCGCCTGGCGCGGCGTGCGTCGGACAAGCTGCCGAGCATGAGAGTGGGGGCCGTGGTAATGGTGATTTTTGCCTTCCTGGGTAACCTGCCCATGTTCGCCGGTACTGACATTCTCAAGGCGACGACCATCTCGGGCACTATGGTCATGGGGCTGGCGCCGGTTTTTCTTTTCTATGGTTTTACCCAGTGGTCGCCCTGGAGCTTCCATCTCAGCTTCTGGACCGGGCTTGGTCTTGGTGTTCTGTTGGCGGTGGGCCTCATCCCATCAAGCTGGGCGATTGGTGACGGTGCCTATGCGATGTTGCTGGGCGTGAATGCTTACGGTTTCCTGATCTGTACGGTGTGTTTCTTCCTGCCCTTGCTGTTAAAGCGTCTGGCTGGAAAGTCGGTGGCCGCCGAAGGTGCCTGACCAGAACGGAGGGGCCAGATCATGGCTGATACAGAAGGGCGCAGCTGCCCGCTGGCATACCGCTACACGCCAGAGTCTCTTTGCAGAGAGCCGGCGCAGGTTTCTGAGGATGTGCTGTACATCGTCGGTGGTCTTTACGGCAATGCCTTCGCCCTTGATGAAATCGAGGTCATGGTGCGCGCAGAGGAGCGCCATGGCCACCGGGTGAAGCTGGTCTTCAATGGCGATTTCAACTGGTTTAACGCTGACGACACCTTGTTCCGGGAGATCAATAGCCGGATCCTGGACCACACAGCGATTCTCGGCAACGTGGATTATGAGCTCTCGGTCCCCAATGCCGGCGCCGGCTGTGGCTGCGCGTACCCGGAGTATGTGGATCAGGGAGTGGTGGAGCGGTCCAATCAGATGATGGGGCGGCTGCAGGTGGTGGCGGACCGACACCCCGATATTCAAAAGAAACTCTCGTTATTGCCACGATACCGTTGCCTGATATTTGGAGGCCTAAAGGTTTTGGTCTTGCATGGTGATCCGGAGTCTCTGGCCGGGTGGGGGCTGGCTCACGAATCTATTGCCTCGGGCGGCGAGGAAAAGCTGGCGTACTGGTTTCGTGCCACCGGTGCCGACCTGATCGTTTGCACCCATACCTGTCTGCCGGTGATCTGGTCCGGTAAAGTGGATGAAAGACAACGGATCGTGGCCAATAACGGCGCGGCCGGCATGGGTAATCTGCGTGCCGACTCCCGGGGGCTCGTTACCCGCATTGGCTTTACAAGCCCTTTTATGGAGCCGTTGGCGGCAATTGCGCGGCCCGGTCTGCATGTTTCCCTGATGCCGGTGGCTTACGATATCGATGCCTGGCTGGCTCAGTTTGACAGGCTTTGGCCCGAAGGGTCGCCTGCCGCTGTGTCCTATCGAAGACGCCTGACTGACGGCACCCATCTTGTGCCGGAGGGCATCATTTTTCCGTCTTTCCGGTAACCAATTTGTCACTGGCAAATGCTTCAATCCGGTCTATTCTGAAACGATCGGGCCCGGGCCGTGTTGAGTGGCTGGCCGGGGTCGACTTGAAATATATTTTGTGGTCTATATAATTCAACACTAACTTTTGGCAGCGAATTGATCACGTTATGACATCAGAAGGATCGAATACCACCGCCATCACCCTGCGCAAACCCACGAAGGATGATGGCTACAGGCTTCACCAGCTGGTTGCGGAATGCCCACCGCTGGACCCCAACTCGATTTACTGCAACCTGTTGCAGTGCAGCCACTTTGCCGAGACCGGCGTGGCCGCGGAGAAGGAAGGCGATCTGGTCGGCTTTATCTCCGGATACATCCCTCCCCAACAGCCCGAGACCGTGTTTGTCTGGCAGGTGGCGGTTCACGAGAAGGGTCGTGGACAGGGCCTCGCCAAGCGGATGCTGAAGGAAATCGTTGGCCGGGACGCGTGCAGCAATGTCACGCACTTGGAAACCACGATTACCGAAGACAACGAGGCCTCCTGGGCGCTGTTCCGCTCTTTCGCCCGTGACCTGGGAGCCGAGCTCACCTACCACGAGCATTTCGAGAAAGAGACCCACTTTGGCGGCAAGCACGATTCTGAGTTCCTGCTGCGCATCGGGCCTTTCACGAACCCTGTCTGAGAGCCTGTGTTCACGCCTTCTGGCGTGAACCACTGACGAGATTGTAGTAGCCGGCAGGCCACCCGGGGTGGGCCTGCCATACGGCTTAAAGCAACGCTCGGCGGGTCTGTTGCGACCGACACGTTTTACCGACAGGCTCCCGCGCATTTACCTCGAACCTGACATGCTAAGAGGCAAGACAATGGAAATTTTCAAGTCTACTGAATCTGAAGTTCGCGTTTATTCCCGTGCTTTCCCGGTGATTTTCAACCGCGCCAAGAACGCGCATCTCTACACCGAAGATGGCAAGGAATACCTGGACTTTCTGGCCGGTGCCGGTTCCCTGAACTACGGCCACAACAACGACATCCTGAAGAAAGCGCTGCTTGAATACATCGAAGCGGACGGCGTGAGCCAGGGTCTGGACCTGTTCACCACCGCCAAGCACGACTTCATGGAATCGTACAAAAAGCACATCCTCGATCCCCGCGGTCTGGACTACAAGATGCAGTTTACCGGTCCCACCGGTACCAACTGTGTGGAAGCGGCCATGAAGCTGGCCCGCAAGGTCAAAGGCCGTACCAACATCATTTCCTTCACCAACGGTTTCCACGGTGTCACTACCGGTGCGGTAGCGGCCACTGGTAACGAGCATCACCGTGGTGGCGTAGGTATTCCCCTGGGGCATGTCGACTTCATGTTCTACGACGGCTACCTGGGCGAAGACGTTGATACCCTGGCTATCATGGACAAGGTGCTGTCAGACAGCTCTTCCGGCGTTGAGCTGCCGGCTGCCGTCATTGTTGAAGCCGTACAGGGCGAGGGTGGTCTGAACGCAGCCCGTGCCGAGTGGCTCAAAGGTCTGTCCGAGCTGTGCCAGAAGCACGATATTCTGCTGATTGTGGATGATATCCAGGCGGGCAACGGCCGTACCGGCGAGTTCTTCAGCTTTGAGTTCGCCGGCATCAAGCCGGACATTGTGACCGTGTCCAAGTCCCTGAGCGGCTATGGTCTGCCGATGGCACTGGTGCTGTTCAAGCCGGAACTGGACGTGTGGGAATCCGGTGAGCACAACGGTACCTTCCGTGGTAACAACATGGCGTTTGTCACTGCCCGTGCGGCCATTGAAACCTACTGGAAGGACGACACCTTTGCCAACGAAGTGAAGGCCAAGACCAAGGTGCTGGGTGATGCCCTGCAGGCCATCTGCGACAAGTACCCGGGTGAGTTCAAGATGAAAGGCCGGGGCCTGATGCGCGGCATCGAGGCCAAGCATGCAGATCTGACCGGCCCGATCACCAAGCGTGCTTTCGAGCACGGCCTGATCATCGAGACCAGTGGTCCGAACGATGAGGTGATCAAGTGCCTGATGCCGCTGACCACCAGCGAAGACGATCTGCGCCTGGGTGTGAAAATCCTGGCCGAGAGTGTCGATGAGATCATGCAGGAAGGTGTTAGCGAGGCGTCGTAAGACGCCCGCCATCCCACACTTACATTCCGCAGGATAGCAAAGGCAACGACATGACAACGGCACAACATACCGTCGAGAAAATCGGCGGTACTTCCATGAGTAACTATGAGGCCGTGCGCGACAATATCATTATTGGTAAGCGCAAGAAGAGCGACCTCTACCAGCGGATTTTTGTGGTCTCTGCCTACGGTGGCGTGACCAATGAACTGCTGGAGCACAAGAAAACCGGCGAGCCGGGGGTCTATGCCCTGTTTGCCGATGCCGAATCCGACTGGGCCTGGGGCGACGACCTTACCAAGCTGATTCAACTGCTGACGGACATCAACGGTGAGCTGTTTGCCGATCCGATGCTCAAGCAGCAGGCGGACCAGTTCATTACTGATCGCATTGAGGGGGTCCGGGGCTGCCTGATCGACCTGCAGCGCCTGTGTTCCTATGGCCAGTTCCAGCTTGAAGAGCATCTGCTTACCGTGCGGGAGATGCTGGCGGGGATTGGCGAGGCCCACAGTGCTTTCAATACCGCCCTGAAGCTGCAGCAGGAAGGTATTAACGCCCGCTTTGTCGATTTGACCGGCTGGCGCGACAGTGAATTGCTGCCGCTGGATGAAAAGCTCAAGCAGGCCTTCGATGCCATCGACCTGAGCCGGGAACTGCCAATCGTGACTGGTTATGCCCAGTGCAAGGAAGGTCTGATGCGTACCTTCGACCGGGGCTACAGTGAGATGACGTTCAGCCGCACGGCGGTGATCACCAACGCCCGGGAAGCGATCATCCATAAGGAATACCATCTGAGCTCTGCCGATCCGAACATTGTTGGCGAAGACAAGGTGGTTCCGTTAGGGCGTACCAACTACGACGTCGCCGACCAGTTGGCCAACCTGGGGATGGAAGCGATTCACCCGCGGGCTGGTAAAGGTTTGCGCCAGAACGAGATTCCGCTGCGGGTGATGAACACCTTTGAGCCGGAGCACACTGGTACGCTGATCACTGGTGACTACGTCAGTGAAAAACCCCAGGTGGAGATCGTGGCAGGTGCCAAAGGCGTATTTGCCATTGAGGTGTTCGACCAGGACATGCAGGGCGAGCCGGGTTCCGACCGCCGTATCCTGGATGTACTGAGCCGTTTCAAAGTGCGGTTCATGTCCAAGGACACCAATGCCAATACCATTACCCACTACGTGGATACCACGCTCAAGCACGTGAAACGGGTGGTCAAGGCACTGGAGGAAGAGTTCCCCAATGCCGAAATCAGTACCCGCAAAGTGGCCCTGGTGTCTGCCATTGGCAGTGATATGAAGGTGCCGGGCATTCTCGCCCGTTCGGTAAAATCACTGGCTGACAAGGACATCAGCGTGCTGGCGATCCACCAGTGTATGCGCCAGGTGGATATCCAGTTCGTGGTTGACGAAGACAAATACGACCAGGCGATTGTGGCCCTGCACGGCGCGCTGATTGAGCCTCATAACCACGAATATGCCATCGTGGCGGCATCAACCACCGCCGGCTAGGAATTACCCACAGGCGGAACCGGTCGCTTCGTCTGTGGGTAATGGAGGAGTCTTGCCTCCAGATCGGGCGCCCGGTCGGCCGTCTCACAACCTGTGAGGTTTCATGGCCGGGCGTGACCGATCCCTCCCCCACTCATCCTCCTTTCTGTATTCCTGTATTTCGGTTTTCCCCTCGCTGCCGGGGAATCCATGCCTGCCTGATCTGCGTATTCTCAACAAATATCAAATGGGTACCGAGCCATGCAGATACAGAGCCGGCCGGGACCGCTTCCGACGCTGCCCAACGATGGTGAAAGGGATTCCCTGGTCGGGTTGTATTTCAGGGATGCGTCCCGGCATGACCTCCTCAGCGAAGCCGATGAACGGCGTCTGGCCAGAAAGCTGATCCGGTCGCTACGGGTGATTCACACCGAACTGGCATTACCCGAGGACACCCCACAAACCTTGCGGGATGTGATGGGCAGCATCGGTGATGCCTGTGCTTTTTCGGCCCGCTGTCGCCGGGCTTACCACCTTGCCCTGGCCTGCCGTCACCGCCTGATTCAGAGCAATCTGAGGCTGGCGGTACATATCGCCCGCCGCTACGGCCATCATGGCATTGCCATGTCGGACCTGATCCAGGACGCCAACGTCGGGCTGATCAAGGCCGTAGAGCGCTACGACCCCGGCAAGGGCTTCCGGTTTTCCACCTACGCTTACTGGTGGATCAGCGAGGAAGTGCGCCGCTGCCTGCAGCGGGGTGTGCGTGTGGTGCATACGCCGGAAAACGTGGTTGAGGAGATCCGCCAATTGCAGAAGGTATCCATGCGTTTGCATCAATCCCTCGGCCGGGAGCCCACCCAGTCCGAGCTGGCCCGGGAAATGGAGGCCACACCCTCCAGGATTGGCGAACTGAGAGCCTTGGCGGCCCGGGAAGTTTCAACGGATGTACCGCTGGTCGAAGATGGATCGGTGACCCTGGCCGACAGTCTTGATGCGGGTGCCGATACCCGCCCGGATCAACCGTTTCGGGCGCGGGACCGGATGATTCGGCTGGAGCGCATGATGGGGGCGTTGTCGGACCGGGAGCGGGATATTCTGACCCGGCGTTACGGGCTTGGCTTGATTGAACCGGAGACCCTGCAAACGATTTCGGAACAGCTGGGTCTCAGCCGGGAGCGTGTGCGACAGATCGAGAAAGGCGCTCTGAGAAAACTGCAGACCCTGTTTGGAACCGATCCTGACGGTGCCTGAATCAGGCACCGTGCAGCAGGAAGAACCAGCCGGCCACGGTTAGCTGGCAAGCCAGTACCACGGTGGTCAGCACCAATCGCATCTTCAGATACCAGGCCGGCCAGTAGCTTCGCATCCAGCGGGCGTCTACCAGATACAGCAACAGGAACGCGACGATGTAGAGCGGGATTTTCTGCGGCGTCTGTAGCAACAGTCCGATACCGGCGGCAACGAAGAACAACTGGCTCAGCAGCATGGTCACCAGGGGCGATTGCGGGTAGGAGCGGTTTTCCAGCTGCATGGCAATGGTCCAGTAGATTCCGCCCATAAAAGCGAGAATACCGGCACTGTAAATATAGAACCACGCCAGAATGGCAACGCTGTTGGCTGGCATCAGGAACAGGCCAGCGGTGCCTAGAATGAATGGAATCAGGCCGGCAATGCCGACCAGAACCGCGAGGCGAGCAACTGAAATCACGACTTCTGCCTCTGTACCTGTATCCGCATGGGCTCAATGTCTGCCGGCGCCATCCCGATCATTTCATGGTACGCCGAGGGATGCACCACCTGGGTTTCGCGAATGGTGTAGCTGGAGAGGGTGTCCTGAATCTGCCAGGCGCTGCGGAACAGCCGGGTCTGCCCTTTATGGTCCGACAGTACCTTCATGCCTTCAGGGCCATGCAGGCGAGCCATGTACTGTTGGCCCTCCAGGGAGAGGATCTCCAGAAGGTCGATCACCGGTTGTTCCAGGTTTTTGAGTTCGTCGAGGGTAATGCGCACCGTGAAGCTCCCGAAATGATGTGTCAGGGGAACTTACGATCAACCGGCCCGGTAAGATCATTGTGCCAGTTGCCGGCACTCCGTGTGGGCATGGCAGGACACCAGATGATCATTGACCATGCCGGTGGCCTGCATGAAGGCGTAGACGATGGTGGGGCCCACAAAATTAAAGCCTGCTTTCTTCAGGGCCTTGGACATGGCTTCAGATTCCGGCGTGGTGACGGGGACCTCGGCCAGTGTCTGCCACCGGTTCTGGATGGGCCGGCCGTTGACGAATTGCCAGAGAAACTCTGAGAACGAGATGCCCTGATCCCGCAGAGCCAGGAACCCCCGGGCATTGCGGATGATGGAATGGACCTTCAGGCGATTCCGGATAATGCCCGGGTCTGCCAGCAGGCGGGCGATATCGTCCTCATCAAAGCGGACAATCTGCTCCGGGTCAAAGCCGGCGTAGGCCTGCCGGTAGCTTTCCTGCTTGCGAAGGATGGTAATCCAGCTCAAACCGGCTTGCTGTCCGTCCAGGCAGAGCTTTTCGAACAGCGCCTGATCGTCATATTCCGGGCGCCCCCAGACGGTGTCGTGGTAGTGCACGTACAGTGGGTCGGTGCCGCACCAGGGGCAGCGGCCGGTCGTCTGGGGCATGGTGGCCTCGCTAGGGTCGGGCTCTGATCAGCCGGTGAAACAGAGGCTCCCAGGAAACGTCGAGGCTGGAAGCCGGCCCCAGATTGTAGTCATCCGGCGGTGGTTCCAGCAAGGTAATCTCCGGCCAGGTGCTGGTCTTATCCGGGCTGCCATCGCAGGGGTAAACCAGGGTAACCAGAAAGCCCTCGGCATACAGGCAACTGGCTTGCCAGTGTCGGTCGGGCTGGTCCCCGTACAGCTCGAAATTCTTCCGTACTTCCAGGGTTTGCAGATTGCCGGCAATGCCCCGCCCGGTCGCTTTAAGCCAGGCTTCTTTCAGGGTCCAGACCTTGAGGAAGCTGAACGCATTGTTCGCCTTCAGCAGCCATTCCTGCTCAACGGGCGTGAACCAGCGAGTCGTCACTCTGGCCCAGTCTGGCCGGCGCTGGCTCGGTTCAAGATCAATCCCCAGAGCCGTACGACTCGTGGCGCACGCTGCCAGCCCCTGGCTGTGGCTCAACGACAGGTGCCAGCCCTGCGGGCTGGCCGAGGCAACGGGGCGTCCCGGTATCGGGTGACAGCTTGTTGGAGCCTCCCCACTGGCGCGGGCCAGGGCCTGACGAATCAGCCATCGACTGGTCAGATACTCCTGGCGTCTGGGCCCTTCCAGACGCGCGAGGGCTTTGCCTTCATCGGCGGTCATCCAGGCTGGGGCCTGGGACAGGTTCCGGTTGATCTGGTGGCACAGCCAGATCGCCGGCCGGTCAGGGTTGCAGTCGTTGGATTGTCCAGCCATCGCCTTCTCTCACGTACTCAAATCGATCGTGAAGCCTGCTCGGCCTTCCCTGCCAGAATTCGATTCGCTCCGGAACCACCCGGTACCCACCCCAGAAACTGGGGAGCGGAATTTCTCCGGAACTGAATTTGCGCTTCATCTCCGCGACTTTTTGCTCCAGCAGGCCTCGGGACGTAATGACCTGGCTCTGCTCCGAAACCCAGGCGCCAATCTGGCTGCCCCGGGGCCGGGACGAAAAGTAGCGCAGGGATTCCGCCTTGCTGACCTTTTCGACCGCACCCTGAATACGCACCTGCCGGTTCAGGCCGATCCACGGGAACAGCAGTGCCGCCCGGGGATTCTCCTGCAGCTCCTGAGCCTTGCGGCTGCCGTAGTTGGTGTAGAACACAAAACCCTGGCTGTCGAAATACTTCAGTAGCACGGTTCTGAGATCGGGCATGCCGTCGGCACCGGTGGTGGCCAGTGACATGGCATTGGGCTCCAGAATGCCCGCCGTTCTGGCATCCTCGAACCAGGTCTGGAACTGCTGTACCGGATCCTCGTTCAGGTGTTCCCGATCCAGTCCTTCGCTTTCGAAATCCCGACGCATATCGCCGATATCCATACTGCTCGTCTCCGTTGATCAACACAGGGAGTCATACGTCAGCGGAGCATATCGGGTTCGGTGGTCGCTGTCAGGTTTCGTGTCTGGTCGGGTGAATTCGCTGACAAACACCGCACACGGGCGCTATGCTTGCACCATGGCCGGCCGCGGCGCCGTGGGTAGATAAAGGGAGAGTCTTGTGGCAGAGAAAGAGGCAGAGAACAGCCAGGTAGCAAGCCAGCGGGTAGTGAGTCGCCGGAAGAGCCATCTGGTCAGGAACCTGCTGATCCCATTGGGCGTGTTGTTGGGGCTGTATGCCCTGGCCGGCTTCCTGGTTCTGCCCTGGTGGCTGGAGCGGTCGTTGCCGGAACAGATGGACCAGCGCATGGGCTGGCAGGCTGAGGTGGAGAACGTGCGGTTCAATCCGTTTGCCTTCAGCCTGGAAGCAGACGCCTTTTCTGCAAAGGATACGACTGGGGAGCCGGTGACGTCGTTTGATCACCTGCGGGTGAATCTCAGTTTCCTCAGTTTGCTCCGCGGTATCATCGGGTTTGAGGAAATCCGTCTGGTGGAGCCGGACGTTCGCCTGGATTTGCTGCAGGACCATGACATCAATTTTGCCCGGGACTGGCGCAGTGCCAATCCCGAGAAAGAGGACACGACCCGGCCTGAAACCGCTGAGTCGAGTAATCCGCCCAGGTTGTATTTCCAGCAGGTGACCATCGATGGTGGTGAGCTGCTGTTCCGTGACTTCTCCCAGGGTGGCGACCCTGCCGAGTTTCGGGTTGCGCCGCTGGATCTTACCCTGAACGATCTGGCCACCTGGCCCCGGGATGGCAGCGACAGTCAGTATTCCGTGATGGCTGCTCTGGGTGAGCAGGTGATTGAATGGGAGGGGGATCTGAGCGTTACCCCGCTGTACTCCGCAGGCCGGCTCCGGCTTTCAGGGCTTCGTCACGATACCCTCGCCCACTTCCTGGCGCCCTATCTGCCGTGGCAGCTGCGCGATGGTACCGTGACCCTGGAATCCCGTTATGAACTGGCCGGTGGCGATCACTTTGAACTGATCACCTCCGGTGGCAACCTCACTATCAAGCAACTGGCACTGGCGCTTTCGCCCTCCGATGAGCAGCCAGCCCTGGCTACGGAAGCCGTTGCCATTCAGGGCATTGGCTTCGACCTGACGGCCCGGGAGGCAACCGTTGGCATGGTGTCGATCCAGCAACCGTCGCTGGCCGCCACCCGCAATGCCAAGGGGGAGGTGGATTGGCAGTCGTCTCTGGCAACGGCCGGAACCGATCAATCCGAAACCTCGGAGCCGGCGTCTGATTCGGGCGAGCCATTCCGCTGGTCGGTCCAGGGTGTCGAGTTGTCCGGCGGTCAGGTTCGCTGGCGGGATCAGGTGCCGGAAACAGACGCCGAGATTGCCGTCAATAATCTGGCCATGACCATGGGTGGTCTCTCCCACCGCCTGGATGAACCGGTTTCCTACGATATTTCCGCAGAACTCGGCTCCGGTGGCCGGGTGACCGCCATGGGCCAGCTGACTCCAGCGCCGTTTACCTTTGAGGGCGCCTTGTCCGGCAGCGACATCCTGTTGCCCGTTATCCAGCCCTATGTTGCTGATGCCGCAAACCTGGAGCTGGTGGATGGGCGCCTGGGTTTCGATGGCAATCTGGACCTGGATGGCCAGGATGAACCCCTGACCGGCACCTTCAGTGGCACGGCTGAAATTGCCGGGTTGGCCACGCGGCTACCGGGCAATGGCGGGGAGCTGGTGTCCTGGGAGTTGCTGCGCCTGGCCCCGGTGGAGTTCAACCTTAATCCCGCCCGGCTGGAAATCGGCACCGTGACCCTGAACAGCCCGGCGGTTAACGTCATCCGGGCCGCCGACGGACTGCACAATCTGCAGCAGATTATTCAGGATGGCGGGGCCTCCGAGGCAGAAACCAGCCCAACGGCGCCGTCGGAAGTCTCGGAGCCAGGCTTTATTTTCCGCATTGGCGAACTGGTCGTGGAGCAAGGTTCCATGGCCTACACCGACCGCACGCTGGAGCCGCCCTTCAGTACCGCGTTCCAGGAACTCACGGGATCGGTGACCGGCATCAGCAATGTCCCTCCGCAACAGGGTCGGGTGGCGATCAGCGGCCAGCTGGCCGGGGTGGCACCGGTTCGTTTTGACGGAACCCTGGGCGCTTTGGGCACCGAAGAGCCCAGCAACCTGAAACTCACCATGAAAGACATGGCGTTGCCGGTACTGTCACCTTATTTCGGTCGCTATCTGGGGTATTCGGTGGACAGCGGCAAACTGGAACTGGCGCTGGATTACCAGATAATCGGCACCCGGCTTGAGGCTTCGAACGAAGTGATCCTGGACCGGATGCAACTGGGCTCTGCGGTGGCCAGCGAACAGGCCATTAACGCCCCGGTCAAGCTGGGTCTGGCTCTGCTCACAGATCGTGACGGTGTTATCGAGGTGAATTTGCCCATTCAGGGCGACATGTCAGACCCCGAATTCAGCGTTGGCCAGATTGTCATGCGGGCGTTCGTGAACCTGTTGGTGAAAGCGGCCGCCTCACCGTTCAGTATGCTGGGCTCGCTGGCGGAAATGGCAGGCTTCAGCAGCGAAGAGCTGGGCCAGGTCAGCTTCGTACCCGGTAGTGTGCAACTGGCGGATAACGAGGCCGAGAAATTGTCCGCGCTGGCCAAGGCCTTGAGAGAGCGGCCGGAGCTGCTGCTCAACATCCGTGGTGCCGTCGCCCCTGAGGCCGATGCCCTGGCGTTGCTGAAAGCGCAGATGCAGGCCCGTGGCGAGACCGTTACCGGTGAAGCCTGGGAGCAGGCGCAGCAGGCCTGGCGTGATGGCGAGCGAAGCCTGCCGCCGGAAGCGCTTGGGCGCCTGGCCTCGGAGCGAGGAGTAACGGTTCGTCAGGTGCTGACAGCGACGCACGAGGTGTCGGATAGCCAGTTGTTCCTGCTGGATCCTGCTCGCGATGCACCGGTAGATGAACAGGGCAATGTGATGGTCAGGTTTACCCTGGACGTTCGTTGAATCCGAATGCGCGGAGTTCTGCACCCATGACCGACAGCCCGGGCCGAAAGGCCAGCCATTTTTTTGCCTATGTGTCGCGCCTGCGCTGGATCAAGCGCTGGGGCTTGATGCGCAACGCCATTGATGAAAACGTGGCCACCCATTCCTGGGAGGTGGCAACGGTCGCCCATGCCCTGGCCCTGATTCGCAACCGGCATTTTGCCGGAACAGTCAATGCAGACCGTGTTGCCGCGGCGGCCCTCTACCACGATGCCACCGAAGTGATTACCGGGGATATGCCCACCCCGGTGAAATACCATTCCCGGGTGATGCGGGAAGCGTTCGGCGACATCGAGCACAAGGCCGAAGCTGAATTGCTGGCGCTGTTGCCGGAAGACCTCCGGGAGGATTTTTCGCCCTATGTGCGGGAATCCCGCCTGGGGCCGGAAGAAAAGGAACTGATCAAGGCGGCGGACCGGCTCTCGGCCTGGCTGAAATGCCGCGCTGAACTGCGCGCCGGCAACCCGGAGTTCGGCCCCGCGGAGCAGCAGATCCGGGCGCGCCTGGAAGCGGACGGCCTGCCGGAAGTGCAGTACTTTCTGGAGGTGTTTGCACCCGGGTATGACCAGCCTCTGGACAACCTGCTGGGTTGATCTGTGGACTGGCTCTGGTGCCGGGCTCGTCTGGAGTCCAGTGCCATAGGTTTGCCTCTGATGGCTCACTAAAGTGGCGAATAACCAAAGCGCTGCTTTACTGAAAGACCACAACAAGAGGTTCCCGCCATGAAAGATCTGAACAACAAGGTGGCTGTCGTCACTGGTGCTGGCTCTGGTATCGGCCGATCCCTGGCCAAATCCCTTGCGACCCGGGGCTGTCGGCTGGCTCTTTCCGATGTTAACGAAGCGGGGCTGGCGGAAACCGCAGCCGGACTGGACGGTGCCGAGGTGAAAACCTACCGCCTGGATGTCTCCGACCGGGACGCCATCTACGCCCACGCCGCGCAGGTCCGCAAGGAATTTGGTCAGGTTAACCTGATTATCAACAACGCCGGTGTGGCCCTCTCTGCCACGGTGCGGGAAATGACCGACGCCGATTTCAAGTGGGTGATGGACATTGATTTCTGGGGCGTTGCCCATGGTACCCGGGCGTTTCTGCCGTACCTGATTGAATCCGGCGATGGTCATGTGGTGAACATCTCCAGTGTGTTTGGCCTGATCGGAGTGCCCAAGCAAAGCGCCTACAATGCTGCCAAGTTTGCGGTGCGTGGGTTTACCGAGTCCCTGCGCCAGGAAATGAAACTGGAGAATCAGCCGGTTCAGGTCAGCTGTGTGCACCCTGGTGGCATCCGCACCAACATTGCCAATGCCGCGCGCATGGGCAAATCCGAAAACGCCGAGGCCCAGCGCAAGGGCTTCGACAAGCTGGCCATGACCACTCCGGACAAGGCGGCTGAAATTATTGTCAAAGGCATCCTCAAAAACGAATCCCGTATTCTGGTGGGGCCGGATGCCTGGGGCATTGACGCCATCAATCGGTTGCTGGGCTCGGCCTATCAACCGTTGGTGGAACGGTTTTCCCGCAAGAATCTGTATATCTGAGGGCTCGCGGGAACCGGAACTCCGTTGGCTGGTTGTTTTACAGCCAGCGGAGACCGACTATACTCTCTGGTTGATCCAGGGAAGAGTCAGCATGAATACGTCAAAACATCCGGATCTGGGTACGGCATTGGAACAAAGCCGCTCAGGACTCCGGGATAACCACCGCCGCTCGCTTACCAGGCTGTTGTTCCTGGTGACCGGCTCTGCGCTGGTGGTTTTCTCCTGTCTGCAATTGTTCAACGGTTACCCATGGGTGGCGCTGGTCGAGCTCTTTGCCAGTGGGCTGCTGTTCTACGGTGTGTTTTGCCTGAAAACCACGGCTCACCTACAACAGTGGATCTACGCCTATCTGGTGTCCCTGTTTTCGTTCTTCATCGTCATCATGCTGTTGCCAGAGGCCTCCATTGCGGCTTTTGTCTGGGTGCTGATGATGCCGGTTCTGGCCTACCTTCTGCTCGGCAAGCACGAGGGCATGATTTTGAGTGTGCCCTTTATGCTGGTGGGCGGGGTGGTTTACTACTTCTTTCTTGGTGAGGTGGGCTCTGCCCACCGGATGATCGATCTGCTCAACATGTTTCTGTGTGGTGCCCTGATGCAGGTGTTCATGCACATGTACGAGGTGCGTCGGGAAGAGGCTGAGCAACGGCTGGTCGATATGGCCCAGACCGATGCCCTGACCGGCCTGGCCAATCGCTCCAATTTCCAGTCAACACTGGCCCGCACCATTGCCGAGTGTGAGCGCAGCGGAACCGGTTTTGCTCTGGTGATTATGGACATCGACCACTTCAAACTGGTTAACGACACCCTCGGCCACGATGCGGGTGACTACGTGTTGAGGCATATCGGCCAGAGCCTGACCGAGCGCCTGCGCACGACCGATTTTGTCGGCCGGCTGGGCGGCGAGGAATTTGGCCTGATTCTGCGGGATGTGAAGCCCGGCGATGCCTTTGAGCTGATGGACGAATTGCGGGAACGCATTGCCCGGCGGGAGCTGAAATACGGCGAAGCGGGTATCCGCGTGACCGCCTCCTTTGGTATTGCCCAGTGGCCGGACCACGGCCGGGAGGCGGAAACCCTGTTCTGTGTGGCAGATCGCTGTCTCTACAGCGGCAAGCGGGCAGGCCGGAACCGTGTGGCGCCCGCCGGTGCCGGACAGCCTCCGAAATCCGTCGGTTCGATGGCTGGAGGTCTCGGTTGATTCGGGTATCCTAGCGAATACACCCGGAAGCAAGGCCGAGGATACCGCCAACCATGTGTGAACTGCTGGCCATGAGCGCCAACACCCCGACCGATCTCTGTTTCAGCTTTACCGGTCTGACCCGTCGTGGCGGTGACACTGGCCCACACAAGGATGGCTGGGGCGTCGCTTTCTACGAAGGTAAAGGGGTACGCTGTTTTCACGATGCCGACGCCAGTGCCTCCTCGCGCATTGCCGAAGTGGTGCAAACCCACCCCATCAAGAGTGAAGTGGCCATCTGCCACATTCGTCAGGCCAATGTGGGTGATATCTGCCTGGCCAACACCCACCCGTTTATCCGCGAGCTCTGGGGCCGCTACTGGGTCTTCGCCCATAATGGTCAGCTTTCGGAGTTTTCCGCGGCGCCCGGCTTCTACGAGGCCGTTGGCAGCACCGACAGCGAAGCCCTGTTCTGCGATATCCTGAACCACCTGCGCAGTCATTGCGATCGAGACACTGCCACCGAGCAGGTGGTGGAACGGCTGGTTCAGCTGTCCCGGAATTACGCCCGCCAGGGGGTATTCAACCTGCTGCTAAGCAACGGCGACTGGCTGTTTACATTTTGCACCACCAAGATGGCCAGTATTACCCGGCGGGCGCCGTTCGGCCCCGCCCGCCTCAAGGATGCCGACGTTACCGTGGATTTTGAATCGGAAACCACACCCAACGACATTGTCAGCGTCATCGTGACCGAACCCCTCACCAGCGACGAAACCTGGGATATTTACAAGCCGGGTGAATGGCGTTTGTGGCGACGGGGCGTTGTGGTGATGCAGGGCTCGGAATTGTGACCCAGTTCCGGTGGGGCGCCAGGCACTCAACCCTTTGACCGATGGCCGGCCGAGGCACGGCCTTTAGCATTTTGTTCTGAACACAGGAAAGCGGTATCAGAACAACAAAGGGAATGACCCATGCCTGCCTCTCATCTGTCTGCGGCGGTAGCCCCCGCTGCCGATGACCGGAATATCAACTCGAGTGTGCCGGACTCCGGGCGTTGCCATGAGCGCACCGCCGAGCACCTGATCCGTCTGCACGGGAGCCAGTCCAGCAGCTATTTTGCCTTGCAGCCGGATTGCCGGCACTTTCTCAGCCCCGGTCTCGGGTTGGTACCGTATGTTCCGGTAAAGGTGTTGGGGCAGCGGGTAAACGTGGTGCCCACAAGGCCCCTGGCGGGTGCACAGAGTATGGGCCGGCTGCTGCAGGCGTTCGAGCAGAGTGTGCCCGGCCCCTCA
The DNA here is from genome assembly GCF_000475375.1 of Marinobacter sp. EVN1. Classification (NCBI taxonomy): domain Bacteria; kingdom Pseudomonadati; phylum Pseudomonadota; class Gammaproteobacteria; order Pseudomonadales; family Marinobacteraceae; genus Marinobacter; species Marinobacter sp. EVN1. Next base: position 152,816 of record NZ_AXCB01000005.1, on the reverse strand, counting down.
CTGTATGTGGGCGTCGATCAGTCGCTGCTGGGGCCGTTGGGCGAGCTTGGTTACGATGCCACGGTGATGGGTACGGAGTTCTCGGTTGATCTGACCAGGTTCTCGCTTCGTGGCAAGGCGATGAAGCAGCTGCGCCATGCCCGCAATCTGGACAGGCGGTGCCGAATCGAGGTGCGGGAGCAATGTGGAGATGAGGTGAACTGGCACAAGGTGGCGGGTATCTCGGAGCGCTGGCGCCTGGGCAAGGCGGTCAAGGAACGGGAATTGGGTTTGCTCACGCGGCCACCGGTGTTTGCAGATGAATGGGGAGTGCGCAAGTTCTACGCCTATGTGGAGGGCGAGCTGGCCGGATACGTGTTCTTTGATCCTTGGTACCGTCACCATGAACTGGCGGGCTATTGCGCCAATATTCTGCGGGCGTCGCCGGAAATGAACCGGCTCGGCGTACTCGACCACATTATTCTGCAGGCGGCCAGTCAGTTTCGTGAGGAAGGCGTGCCTGAGCTGTCGCTGGGCATTGCGCCCCTGCACGGCGTCCGCCACTGCCCGGGTGACCGGCCGGGCCTGCGCCGCCTTCAGAATATCCTGTATCGCTATGGGAATCGCCTTTACGCCTTCCAACCTCTGGCGTACCACAAATCACGCTACCGTGGCCGGGAAACTCCCTGGTTTGTCTGTGCCCGGGAACTGGGCAGTACCCGACTGGTTGCCACGCTGATGAAGGGCACGGGTCTGCTCGCACTGCCATGACACGGATTTCTGAACAGGCCTCCCAGTTTGGAGTGCCGGGGCTGGTTGATATCACCGGCACTGACTATGCTGAAGCTCATTTGCCAACGGTAGTGAGCTCCATGGTTGCCGAAACCAAATTAACCCGTCCCGGGCTGCCTTCCGGCTTGTTGCTTGAGCCCTCACGGTTGCAGGCCCTTGATTGTATTGAACAGGTGCCGTTTGTACTGGTGTCGGCACCGGCCGGTTTCGGCAAAACCACATTGGTCAGTCAGTGGCTGGAACAGGAAAAACCGGTGCATGCCTGGTTGACGCTGGACCATAGGGATAACGCGCCGGCCCTGTTCTGGAATGCCGTGGCCAGCGCCCTGGCGCGGGTAAACCCGCGTTTTGCCATTCGTGAAAGCACGCTGCTGTCCGCGCTGGAGCCGGGCGCCGCTGTTGACCCCATCACGATGCTCGTCAACCGCCTGGCAGACTACTCCCGAACCTGGCAGGCGCCCAGCCGCCTGATTCTGGTGCTGGATGATTTTCACCTGCTGGACCAGCCAGCACTTCTGGAGCAGGTACGGCGCTTTATCGACTTTGCTCCGGGTTTTTTGCGCATTGTCTGTATCTCGAGGCTGGACCCACCCATTCGCACCGCGCAGTTGCTGGCCCGGCAACAGATGGTTCGGCTGGGGCCGGAGGTGCTCCGTTTTGATCTGGCGTTGACGCGAAAATTCGTCCAGGCCCGCCGAGCTGATCTCTCCGAAGAACAGATGTTGCAGTTGCATCAGCGCACCGGCGGATGGCCAGCAGCGTTGCAGCTCTCGGCATTGTCGGAAAATCCGTTAAGCCATGTACCCGGGCCTGGTCAGAGAGCCCTGAGTGACTATCTGCTGGAGGAAGTGTTCGCTGGCCTGGAGCCCGGTCTACAGGGATTTCTCCAGGATATGAGCCTGCTCCCTCTTTTCTCACATGAGGTTGCTGATGAAGCCCGGAATGGTAGCGATGCAGCGGACTGGATCGCAGCCATGCGCGAACGTAATCTGCTGTTCCAGAGTTACGGAGAGGGTCACTACTGGTATCGCCTGCATGATCTGCTGATCGACTGGCTTCAGGCGCAGGATCGGGAGCCTGAACGGGAAAGCTCCATACGAATCAGGGCGGCCGAGGCATTCCGCCAGCGGGGCCTGATTGTGGAGGCCCTTGAGCTTTTTCTGGCCGAAGGCTGCTATGACCAGGCGGAAGCCCTGGTACCGTTGCTGTTGCAGGCGGAGGACCTGAGCGGCTACCGGTCACTGCCTTCGCGCTTCCCGGACAGTGTTCGGATGTGTTCTCCCGCGCTGCTTCTGCTGCAGGCGCTGTTTGCCTTCATGGATGGTCAGTACGGAGCAGTGCTTGAGCATCTGGCCGCGGCCGACCGGCTTCTGCAGTCGACAGACCCGTCACCGGACACCGAGGCTCTGCAGTTTGTCTCCATGTTGTTGGGCTGGCCCTCGGCACGGTTTGCCGGCCACCGTGCAGAGGCCGAGCAGTCCCTGACTCAGATACAGGCCCGGTTGGCCAGCGCTCCAGCCGGCCTGCAACACTGGGGGCTGTATACCCTGGGTACTGAAGCCTTTATGGAGGCACGATTGGGGCCGGCGCGCACCTTGTTGACCGATGCGCTGGCAGGGGCCCTGGATAGTGGCGATAACCCCTGTGCCCTGCGCTGTCTGGTCATGCTGGTTCCGGTTCTGGTGCAGGGCGGTCGCATTGGCGATGCCCGCCGCTGCTATGAACAGACTCGGCTGAAGCTTGCCCACGGTCCCCGGAGTAAGGAACAGGTTTGCCTGCTGGCCTACCTGGAGGGCTTGTTGGCGCTGGAGCATCACGATCTTGAATACGCGACAAAACGGCTAGGCGAGGCCGGTCTGATTGCCGACCAGCATCTGACGCCGCTGGATCAGCTTTACCTGGCGTTTGAGCGGTTTCGCCTGGGCATGGTTTTGCGAGACTCCGAACTCTGGCAGCAGGAACTCACCCGGATTGAGCAGTTGCACCAGGTTATGGGCCAGTTGCGCTGGCACCATAACATTCCACGCCCGGAGGTACTGGAGGCGTTGGCGCGATGGACGGAGGGTAACGGCTTCCCTTTGATTCTATGGGCCCAGAGCGATCCGGAACCGGTTGTAGGTAACCGCTTTTGTACCCTGAACGAAACCTTGTTGAAACTGATCGGTCAGTTGCTGGCGGCGTCGCCGGTGGCCCGGGAACTGGCAGCCCTGCGAACAGAGGCGGAAGAGGCGGGTTTGCTTCAGCTGGTGTGTCGTCTTGATCTGGTCAGTCTGATGGTTCAGGCCTTCGGAGATCAGGATCCTGAGGGAGCGGTGAAAAAGCTTGATGCACTGTTGGCGCTCTGGGTGCCCCGTGGTCTGGTGCGCCCCTTTGTGGATGCGGATCCCCGGCTGGATAGTCTGCTAGACGCCTGTATTACCCGTGGGTGGTCGGAGGTGGAAGCCAGCCGGATACTGGCTCTCCGGCAGGCCCGGATGGAGCCGGACGCCGAAACCTGTGCCCGCACCCCGGAAGTCGCTGGTCCTGATGAACCGTTAAGTGATCGGGAACAGGGGGTGTTGGATCTGCTGGCAGAGGGACTCAGTAACAAGGCCATCAGCAAACAGCTGGGGATCTCAGTGGCGACGGTAAAGTCCCATTTGAGCAATATCTACGGCAAGCTTCAGGCCGAGAACCGGATGCAAGCGGTTGCTCGCGCCCGGGAACTCGGCCTGATGTCATAGAGCGGGTGCACGATTACTGCAGCGTGCGCCGATTGCCGTTCTTGTACTGGGGCGCGATGTAGTCCTGGATCTGTTCCTTGAAACGACCGATCAGCTCACTGTTGTCCTTGTCCCAGGGGTGGAAGCCGGGCTTGAAGTACTCCAGCCAGGTCGGGATCAGACTGGAGAAGGCGCCGTTTTTGCCCCACATGCGCCACATACCTTTGGCGGCGTCCTTAACGGAGAAATGGCTGCGGTCCTTCAGGGCCATGCGGCCGGTATACCAGGTGCCGACAATACCCAGGGCTACGGTACTGAAGACCTGGTAAAATGCCCGCTCGGTGTAGGTACCGCCAGCCTGGAGGAAAACGTCATAAGCAACGGCCTTGTGCTCGGTTTCCTCAATGGCGTGCCACACCCACAGCGGGCGCATGGATTCGTGCATGTCTTCTCGGATATCGTCACGCTCCAGCAGCATGTCGGCCATCATGGCGGTGATGTGCTCCAGGGCGCAGGTAATGGCCAGCTGGTGGCGTTTGGGCAGCTTCCGTGCCACGTCCAGAATCACTTTCAGATCCCGCTCCATCTCTTCTACCGGCATGCCCTGGTCGCGGACATGCTGGTTCATGGCGATGTGCTCGAGCGAGTGCATGGCTTCCTGGCCGATGAAACCGCGCACGTCCTCTTTCAGCTTCTTGTCCTGGATCTGGTCTCGAAACGCCCGGACCGAGTCCACAAAAAACTGCTCACCCTCGGGAAACAATACAGACAGGGCGTTCATGGTATGACTGATCAGATAGTTGTTATCCACCCAGTATCTGGGGACCTGTTCGCCAAACTCGAAACCCATGCGCTGGGGTTTGATGGAGACATTGTCCGGGGTATGGGAGGCCTTGCCCGGTTTGTTCGTTTGTGTGGTGGTCAGCATGGTTCTACTCCTTTGCGACGGAACGCTTTGGCTGATGTCATGAAGCCAGTGTGGCGGAGCCAATCCGGATACTGAATGCGCGAAGGGGACGGGCATCGTCCACAATGGGACAGGGGATTGGCCCGGGCGACAGCGGAGTCGGGGCAGCGGGCCCCACTGTGGCGGCAATCCGGTTCTGATAGAGTCAGAAACACGATAAATATCAATCAGGGACACACTATGGCAGGTACCGGTGCAGACAACGAGCGGCAAATGTTGGGGTTGTTCCTGGTGCCCGGGGTGTACCTGCGGGTACTGGCTGAAACCGTTCGTCAACTGGGTTACAACGACCGCCAGCTTTATCAGGGCCTGGATTTCACACATGAGGACCTGAAAGCCAACGACAGTCGGGTTTTCGTCACTGACGCCACTCTGATGGCGCAGCGCGCGCTCGAGGTGGCGGGCAAAGATGGCCTGAGTTTTATACTGGCGAGAGAGTTGCGGCTGACCATCCATGGCACCCTGGGCTTCGCCGCGCTCACCAGCCCGACCTTTGAGGGTGCGTTGGACTCTGTCCGTCGTTATCTTCAGCTGCGGGCGCCCTTTCTGAGCATGAAACAGTCCATAGCCGGTGACAAGGTGCTGGTTCAGCTGTGCGCGGAGTTTGCGTTGCCGCCTATCTCCGAGTTTCTGGCCGAGACGGTCAGCGCCACGTTGATTCTGCTCACTGAACAACTACTCGACCGGAGCGATGCCGAGGCCCGGGGTTTTGCCCTGGAAGAGGGTAAATTACCGGGCGTGTCGGTACACCTGCGGGGCCCTGAGCCAGCCTATTACCGGCGGTTTGCCGCCCAGTTACCGGTCCGTTTCGAGTTTGGCCAGCCCGAGGAAATGCTGATTTTCCCCCGCAAGCTGCTGGACGTGCGCATGCGTCTGGCGGATGCTGAAGCCTCCCGGATGGCCCGGGACCAGTGTGAATTCGAGTTGCAGAAGGCGCTCAAGGAGCAGGGCGACATCGTGCTGGCGATTCGCAATATGCTGCGGATGACCCCAGGCCCCTTGCCCTCCCTGGAGGCCATGGCCGAGCGCTTCTGCGTGTCTTCCCGCACCCTGAAGCGGCGGTTGGCGGACCGGGACACCAGTTATCGGGAGATTGTCGAGGCCGTGCTGAAAGATCGGGCCATCCAGTTGCTGCGCTACACCAATCAGTCAGTCAGTGAGATTGCCTATGAACTGGGCTATGCCGATCTGTCCAATTTCAGCCGTGCTTTCCGCAAGTGGACGGGTAAATCCGCCAGTGAGTTTCGCGAGGACGGGCCGGACCCGGCACCGGATCTGGGCCCCTGAGAGTCGTTTGTGATTCCAGCGTTCGCCCCCATATTGTACTGGTCAGGCGCTCGTTGTGCGTCTGTTGTGACACACCAAATCCAACTGTGAACAGGAAGAACGCCGCAATGATCGAAAGACCCGACACCCACAGCAAGCTGATCGGCTACCTGCTCTGGATTTTCGGATTCCTGGGTTCGCACCGTTTCTATTATGGCAAGCCGGTGACCGGCACCATCTGGTTCTTTACTCTGGGGCTGCTATTCATAGGCTGGATTATTGACCTGTTCCTGATTCCGGCCATGGACAAGGAAGCTGATTACCGGTTCCAGGATGGCCAGATCAGCTACAACATCAGCTGGATACTGCTGACCTTCCTGGGGGTCTTCGGGGTGCACCGGATGTATATGGGCAAATGGCTCACCGGCATCCTGTACCTGCTCACCGGCGGCCTGTTTTTCATCGGTGTGCTGTACGATTTCTGGACCCTGAACAGCCAGATTTCCGAGCGTAACCGAGCCGATCAGCTGGCCTGATTACAGACCGGCGTTGAGCTCCAGCTCTGCCAGACCCTGTTCCAGGTAGTCCAGCATCCGTTGCAGGCTGGGCAGGGTCCGGCGACAGCCAATCAGGCCGAACTCCACCTGGTCGTTATAGCTGGTCAGTGTCATGTTCAGGGCCAGTCTGTCCATATCGATAGACACCGGATACATGCCTTCCAGTTTCGCCCCGTTCCAGTACAGGGGCCTGGATGGCCCGGGGACATTGGAAATCACCACATTGAACGTCTGCCACTTGGGCGCCAGCCCGGTCAGCAGGTGGAAGGCGGCCGGCGCCAGGGTCAGGGCCGTGTAGTTGACGATTTCCTCCGGGCTCATATGCCGGTAGCGCTGCTTGGCCTCTTCCATGCCATGGTGGATTTTTAACAGTCGTTCGCCGGCCTCCTGCACATCGGTGTGAAGGCTCGCCAGGATGACGCCTACCTGGTTGCCCCCGGAGCTGTCGTCCCGGCGTAGTGACACCGGCACAAAGGCCACCAGTGGTTTCTCCGGCAAGGCATCCTGATTCATCAGATAGGTACGCAGAGCCGCTGCGCACATGGCAGTTACGACATCGTTGACCGTGGTGCCATAGGCCTCGCACACGGCGCGAATCCGTTTCAGGCACCAGGACTGGGCGGCGAAACGACGGGAACCGGTGATTTTCTGGTTCAGCATGCAGCGCGGGGCATGGAAAATGGAGTCGTAGGCCGGATCCTTCCGGGCCTGATTGATGGTTTTCAGTAGCTCCTTTGCCACAGTGGGAATGGTGCCGAGCTGGCGGCCCGAAAGCCCCAGCAAATGGGTGACACTGCGCCAGAGGGAGTGTCCGTCCGACTCACCCCTATCCCGTGACAGGCAAGGCAGATCCCAGATTGGCGGCATGCCGTGTTCGTCCGGGTTTTCACTCAGCATCCGGGTGGCCATGCGCATGGCCGAGACACCGTCCACCAGGGAATGGTGAACCTTGGTGTAGAGCGCAAACTGCCGGTCTTTCAGGCCCTCGATCAGGTGCACCTCCCACATGGGGCGCTCCCGGTCCATCAGGTGCGAATGCTCCGCCGATACGAACGACAGCAGCTCCCGAATACGCCCGGGTGTGGGCAGCGCCTCGAAGCGGAAATGATGCTCAAGGTCCAGGTGCTCATCCTCCACCCATACCGGCTGGCCCAGGCGATAGCTCAGGCGCTGGTTAAAGGGGGCGGTCACCTCCGTCTTCTGCCGAAGCTGGTCTGCCAGCTGCGCGACATAGTCGTCCGGCGCGCCTTCGGGGAAGGAAAACAGCTGGAGGCCGCCCACATGCATGGGCTGCTGGCGTTTTTCCAGCCAGAGAAAGAGCTGGTCAGTGGGATTCAGGGGCGTCACGGGGCAATCCTTGTTCTTGGTTTATGCCCCGATACTACCCCACTCCGAGCGGGTAAAAATTGGCTTTGGTAACAGCACCACCAAAAAGCCCGGCGAAAAGGCTATTGCGCGTCTCCACGCAGCGCTTTGACCTTTTGTTCCAGACGCTCGGCACTGGCCTCGTGGGGCGAGACCGGGAGACCAGCCAGCAGGTGAATCCGGGACCAGAACCGCCTTGGCCAATGGCTGAAGGGCGGCCCGCCACAATGGCTGAAAAAGCTGCCCCAGAGGCCGCGCAGTGCCATTGGCACCACCGGTACCGGTCGCCGGGCCAGAATCATGTCGACACCGGGCTTGAAGGTATCGACTTCGCCGTCTTTGGTGAGTTTGCCTTCCGGGAAAATACACACCACATGGCCGGCTGCGAGTTCTTCATCAATGCGGTCGAAAGCGGCTTCGTAAATCTCCGGCACCTTCGATTTCGGACCAATGGGGATAGCCTTGGCCAGGCGGAAGAAACCGCCCATGACCGGTGTCGCGAAAATGTTGTGATCCATCACGAATCGGACGGGTCGCCGCACCGCGCCGGCGATCACCAGGGCATCCATGTAGGAGACGTGGTTGCACACCAGCAGCACGGGGCCCTGCTCGGGTATACGGTCCAGGTTGTGGTGCGTGACCCGATAAATCGTGTGGGACAGGACCCAGATGACAAAGCGCAGGGCAAAGTCCGGTACCTGCTGGTACACGTAGGCCGCCACCATCAGGTTCATGATCGACAGCACCAGGAAGAACTCGGGAATGGTGAGTCCGAACAGGCCGAGCATGAGCATGCCCAGCAGCGCGCTGACCACCATAAACAGGGCGTTGAAAATATTCAGGGCGGCGATCACGCGGGCCCGGGTGGCCGGTGGTGTTTCCTGCTGGACATAAGCATACAGCGGCACGATAAACAGGCCGCCAAAGATACCAATGGCCAACAGGTCAATGGCGACCTGGCGATAATGGGGATCGGTTATGATCAGCCACCAGTCTGAGGGAATTGGCTGCTCCGGCATATTGAAGAACAGATCGATGCCGAAGAAACTCAGGCCAATGGAGCCGATGGGTACGATCCCCAGTTCAATCTTGTGGCCGGACAGCCGCTCGCAGGCAATGGAGCCGGCGGCGATGCCGATGGTGAAAATCGCCAGCAGTAAGGTGACGACCGTTTCGTCACCCATCAGGTGAGTCTTGGCGAAGTTCGGAAACTGGGTCAGATAGGCGGCACCCAGAAACCAGAACCAGGATATCGCCATGATGCTCAGGAATACATTGTGATTGTCCCGGGCAATGGCCATCAGTTTCCAGGTTTCCTGCAGCGGCCGGAAACGAATACGCAGATCCGGCGCTGCCGCCTCGGCCCTGGGAATCCGCCAGGCGGCCACCAGTCCAATCACCGCCAGCACCGCAACGGCGATGGCAATCACGGGGCCGGGAGCCGCAGCTTTCATCATCACGCCGGCCATCAGGGTACCCACCAGGATGGCCACAAACGTGCCCATCTCTACCAGCGCGTTACCACCCACCAGCTCGGATTCTTTCAGGGCCTGGGGCAGGATCGCGTACTTCACCGGCCCGAAAAACGCGGATTGTACGCCGGTGAGAAACAGCAGAAGGAACAACACCTCGTACCAGCCAAACCAGAGACCGACCGCGGCAATGCCCATGATCACCACCTCGGCGAATTTGATCCAGCGGATAACCGTGGATTTCTCGTACCGGTCCGCCACCTGGCCGGCGATGGCGGAGAACAGGAAAAACGGCAGGATAAACAGCATCGCGGCCAGATTGACCACCACATCCGACGACAGGCCAAACAGGCCCCCGGCGCTATAGGTCACCAGCAGCAACAAGGCGTTTTTGAACAGGTTGTCGTTGAAGGCACCGGCAAACTGGGTGACAAAGAATGGCAGGAACCGTCGCTCGGACAGCAGGCGAAACTGACTGTGATCTTCCATAACCTGAGGCTCTCCCTATGGGGTTCGCCGCAGACTATACGGCGCCCGGGAGGTGGTCAAGCGCGGCTGTTGTGCGCATACTGGATGTCGGATTGTGTTCCCAACCCAATGTTCTGGATGATGTGGAGTCTTGCCTATGGATGTTCAGCAGGCTGTTGTGTCGCGCCGCTCGGTGCGGGACTTTCTGGATACCCCGGTGCCTGAAGCCACGCTTCGAACGGTAATCGAAACGGCGACCCGGTCGCCATCCGGCGGCAACCTGCAACCCTGGCACCTGCACGTTGTCACCGGCGATGCTCTGGCCCGACTCAAAGCCTTGATGCAGGAGAAGGTCAGCAAAGGTTTCAACGAAGTCCCGGAATACGAAATCTACCCACCGAAACTGCAATCGCCCTACCGCGACCGCCGCTTCGAAATCGGCGAACTCATGTACCGCCGGCTCGACATCCCCAGGGAAGACAAAGCCGCCCGCTTCGAATGGTTCAAACGCAACTTCGAATTCTTCGGCGCTCCGGTCGGCCTGTTCTGCACCGTCGACGACAACATGGGCCCGCCCCAGTGGTCCGATCTGGGCATGATCCTGCAAACCATCATGCTGTTGCTGCGCGCCGAAGGCCTGGACAGCTGCGCCCAGGAATCCTGGTCGGTGTACCCGAAAACCATCAGCGAATTCCTGGGCTTGCCCGAACACCGAAAAGTCTTCGCCGGCATGGCCATCGGCTACGCCAACCCCGACAGCCCGGTGAACCAGCTCACCAGCCCAAGGGCACCGCTGTCGGAGAACGTCGAGTTTATCAGCTGACAGGCGAACCTCAGGCGGCCACCGATGCCGCCTGAGCCACCGGCACTTCCAGCCGGATCCGGTTGCCGTCCAGCAACACCGGATAGACCTTCACCTGCACGCTCTCGTCTTCCAGACATTGCCCGCTGCGCAGATTGAAATGCTGCTTGTACAACGGTGACGCCACCACCGGCTCACCGTTGATATCCCCGGTAATGCCTCGGGCCAGCACGTTCGAGCCACTGAACGGATCGGTATGGCTGATGGCAAACAACGCCGGCAGGCGGTGCGGCAGATAAAACACCGCCACCGGCCCGTCCTCGGTCCAAACCGCAATGCCGGAGTCAGCCACCAGATCGTCCACGGTGCACACTGCTTCCCAACAAGTCCGAGCTTTCATAGCAAAGTCTCCAAATTCCAAGGTCGTTAAGTTTCCTATCCCACAGATGTTTGTGAGCGTGGGAGCCGGATTCATTTTCTGGCAGGAAAAAAGATGTCTGAGCAAAGCGAGTTATTTTTTCCAGAAGAAAATGAATCCGGCTCCCGCGCTCCGCCCCCAAACCAGAAGGCTACGAAGAAGCCACCTCCAAAACAGGCCGACGCTGCCCCCGCTCTGAAGTCCACTGTTGCACCGGATCCTTCTGTTCCGGCGCATTCACAAACTCCCGGAACCGCTTACGCTTCTCCGGATCCTCCACGGCGGTCCTCCACTCGCACTGATAGGTATCCACCAGATCCGCCATATGCTGCTCCAGCTCCTCGCCGATACCGAGGCTGTCCTCCAGCACCACCTGCTTCAGATACTCCAGCCCACCTTCCAGATTCTCCATCCAGACCGACGTCCGCTGCAGCCGGTCCGCCGTGCGCACATAGAACATCACCACCCGATCAATGGTCCGGATCAGCTCCTCATCCGACAGATCGGTGGCAAACAGATCCGCATGCCGCGGCCGCATCCCGCCGTTGCCACACACATACAGGTTCCAGCCCTTCTCCGTGGCAATAACCCCGAAGTCCTTGCTCTGGGCCTCCGCGCATTCCCGGGTGCAGCCAGAGACCGCCATCTTCACCTTGTGGGGCGCACGCAGGCCCTTGTAGCGATTCTCCAGCGTGATCGCCATGCCCACGCTGTCCTGCACGCCGTAGCGGCACCAGGTGCTGCCCACGCAGGACTTCACCGTGCGCAGGGACTTGCCGTAGGCGTGGCCGGTCTCAAAACCGGCGGCGATCAGCTTCTCCCAGATCTCCGGCAGCTCGCTCAGGGTGGCGCCGAACAGATCCACACGCTGGCCGCCGGTGATCTTGGTGTACAGGTTGTACTCCCTGGCCACCTCGCCCAGCACAATCAGCTTGTCCGGAGTAATTTCACCGCCGGGAATGCGCGGCACAATCGAGTAAGTGCCGTTCTTTTGCATGTTGGCCATGAAGGTGTCGTTGGTGTCCTGCAGGGGTACGTGGTCGGTGGCCAGAATGTGCTCGTTCCAGCAAGTGGCCAGAATGGAGCCCACCGTTGGTTTGCAGATGTCACAGCCCTGGCCCTTGCCGTATTGTTTGAGCAGGCCCCGGAAGGTGCGGATACCGTTCACCTTCACCAGATGAAACAGTTCCTGTCGGGTGTAGGGGAAATGTTCACAAAGGTCGGTACACACCTCCACGCCGCGCTTTTCCAGCTCGCTGTCCACCACCTTCTTCAGTAAAGCCGCACAGCCACCGCAGCCGGTACTGGCCCTTGTTTCAGTCTTGACGCCGCCCAGGTCGGAGCAACCGGCGTCAATGGCACCGCAGATATCGCCCTTGGTGACGTTGTGGCAGGAACAGATGGAGGCTGTGTCCGGCAGGGCGTCGGCCCCCAGGGCAGGCGCGCCACCTTCGCTTTCCGGCAGAATCAGCGCCTCCGGGTTGGCTGGCAGCTCAATGCCATTGAGGGCGTACTGCAGCAGGGTATCGTAAGGGCCGTTGTCGCCTACCAGAATGGCGCCCAGCAGAGTCTTACCGTCCTGGCTCACCACCATGCGCCGGTAGTGGCCGGCCTGCTCATCGTGAAAACGGATATTGCGTGCACCCGGGGTCTGGCCGTGGGCATCGCCGATGGAGCCCACATCCACCCCCAGCAGCTTGAGCTTGGTGCTCATATCGGCACCGGTAAAGGCCGCACCGGTGTCTTTGTTCAAAGCGGCCGACAGGGTGCGCGCCATGGTGTAACCCGGAGCCACCAGTCCGAAGATGCGATTGTTCCAGAGTGCGCATTCACCGATAGCGTGAATGTTCGGGTCTGAGGTGGTGCATTGATTGTTGACCACAATCCCGCCGCGTTCGCCCACCTCCAGGCCGCAGGCCCGGGCCAGGGTATCCTGGGGACGGATGCCAGCGGAAAACACAATCAGATCGGTTTCCAGATGGCTGTCGTCGGCGAAGTTCATCCTCAGCCGCGCGTCGCTGCCCGGAACAATGGCCATGGTGGCCTTCTCGGTGTGCACCTGAACGCCCAGATCCTCGATCTTCTGGCGCAAAAGGGCGCCACCCTGCTCGTCCAGTTGCACAGGCATCAGGCGCGGGGCAAATTCCACCACATGGGCCTGCAGGCCCAGGCTTTTCAGGGCGTTTGCCGCTTCCAGCCCCAGCAGACCGCCGCCCACCACGACACCGGTTTTCGCTGACTGGGCACTGGCCTGAATGGCATCCAGATCGTCCAGGGTTCGGTACACAAAGCAGCCATCCTGATCGTTGCCCTTAATGGGCGGTACGAACGGGTAGGAGCCGGTGGCCAGCACCAGTTGATCGTAGGTGTACTCCCCTTTTGGTGTCGTCAGCACGCGGCTGTTCCGGTCGATGGCGGTGACCGGCTCATTCAGGCGAAGATCAATGCCCTGGTCCGCGTACCAGTCTGCTGTACCCATGGCGAGGTCCGCGTGAGTGGAACCGGTGAAGTACTCCGACAGATGCACCCGGTCGTAGGCCAGCTGCTTCTCTTCACCGAACACGATCACCCGGTAGGTCTCGGCCGCCGGGGACTGGCTGAACTGTTCCAGGAAGTGATGGCCAACCATACCGTTGCCGATCACGATCAGGGTCTGTTTACTCATCTTGCTGTCCTCTCTCTTGGCAACCTATCAGGCTGCTGCGTCGCAATAGGTTTTGCCGAAAGCGATGGTGTCCCTGTAGCGGGAGACATCGGCGCCGGAGCGAATCAGTTCGCTGTACCAGGGGCCGTTGGCGGTATCGCCCAGCAGGATGGCGCCGGCCAGCCGGTTGCCATCCAGCAGCAGTTGGCCGTAGACCGCGTGGGTTCGGTCCTGCCATTCAACAATTTCGGTATGCTCGCCGGGGACTATCCGGCCACAGGAAAAAATGGGCAGATCGCTGATTTTCAGTCGGGTGGCGACTTCTCCGGGCTCAAATACTCTGGCTCCCGGCACCTGGCAAAGAAGCTGTGCCAGGATCCGGGCCTGCTCGTAACCGGGTTCGACCAGGCCAAAGGTGTGTTCCTGAAACTGACAGCACTCACCCAGTGCGTAGATATGCGGGTTGGACGTCATCAGGTTCGGAGTGACTCGAATACCCCGGTCACAGTTGAGGCCGGCGTCAGCTGCCAATCCCTTGTTGGGTTCAATACCGGTAGCAATAACCACCAAGTCCGTGGCCAGTACCGTGCCGTCACTCAGTTCCACGGCGCGGACCTGATTCCGACCGAGCAGGGAGACCGGCGAGGTGCCGGTTCGGATACTCAGTCCCCGCTGCTGTAACTTCTGCTTCAGAATATCGCCAGCGATCGGGTTCAGCTGTCGGTTGAGCAGATGACCGCTGCGGTGCAGCACCGTAACGTCCATGCCCCGGGTCCTGAGCCCTTCGGCCGCCTCCAGGCCGAGAAAGCCTCCGCCGATGACCACGGCCCGACGGTGTGACTTTGCCTGCCGGATCAGCGTGCGGGTGTCGGCCAGGTCCCGGAAGTTCATCACGCCGTCAAGGTCTTCACCGGGGAGGCCAAGGCGGGAGGGCTGTGCTCCGGTGGCCAGCACCAGCGTGTGATAGGACTGGGTGCGACCACAGGCGGTTGTTACCTGGCGCTGGCCCGGACTGATATGGGTGACAGGCTCATGCTGGTGCACCTCTATTCGGTGCTTGTGGAACCACTGCCAGGGTTTCAGTTCCAGATCGGTTTCCTGAATCTGATCGGCCAGCAATGACGACAACTGGATCCGGTTGTAGGCAGCGAAGGGCTCACCGTTAAACACCACAATGCGGCTGAACGGATGCCCCTGGGCTACCAGTTGCTCCAGCAGCCGTTGCGCGACCATGCCATGGCCGCAGATCACCAGTGGGTTATCCTGTGTGTGTTCCATGGAACTGAGTGCCTCCAGCAACGAAAAAAGCCGGAGCATCATGCTCTCCGAAGAGAACAGATGGTCCGGCACCAATGCCAACAACAATGATCTGATGGTCCGGCCTGATTCCATGGCCGGGACAGTCGTCCTTGTCTAAGTGTTAGCGATCTCCGTGCCAACTTTTTCAGGCTTTATTATTCAATGGCTTAGGTGAGTCCGCTGAAGGAGTCCGGCTCGTGGGCATCAAAAGGGTGCCCCGGGATGGGGCGAAACGCACGATGATTGGGCCGGAATGACTGGCCTGTAAATTGCTGCAGTCCGGGTAGAAAGGAACCAACTGTGTACCGACACCAGGAGCTGCACCATGAACACCAAACGCCATCCCCGTATGACCGCGACAGCGACTGCTGCGGAATTTCTGATGGCCTCCCGCCAGTGTGAGATCCGTAACCTGGAGTACTTTCTGCAGATGGGGCGATTGGTGCAGAGCGTGGGCAATCTGGTCCATGGCCTGCAACGGGAGCGAGGCGCCACCAATCTTTATCTGGGGTCCGGTTGCCAACGCTTTGCCCGGGAACGTACCGCCATGGTCAAGGAAAACGACCAGTTGGCCGCTACCTTCCGGCAGGCATTGGCAGACATTCAGGAGGACCTCACCACCCATCCGGTCAGCAGCCCACTGCTCGGGCACATCGCCAGCGCCCTGCACAGCCTCGACCAACTGCCCGGGTTGCGGCAGCGGGTGAATGACCAGGAGGCCAGTGTTTCGGAGGCCACGGAGTGGTTCTGCGACAGTATTCATCAACTGATTACGGTCGTTTTCGAAGCGGCAGAAACCGTGGCAGAGCCTTCGATTGCGGGACTGCTTGTGGCCATGGTGCATGTCATGAACGGAAAGGAATATTGTGGTCAGGAGCGGGCCGCAGGTTCCGCGGGGTTCTCCAGCGGACACTTCGATAACGCACTGTCACGGCGCATGATGCACCTGGTTGAAGCGCAGGAGCGGTGTTTTGAGGTCTTTGTCGGCTTCGCCAGTGAGGAGAGCCTGTCGCTCTGGCAAGCCCTGCGCGCTCACCCGCGGGAACTGGAAATTGAGCGGATGCGACAGATGGCCGTTTCGGTCGGTCCCTATAAGTCTCTGGATAAAGACATGGCCGACCGCTGGTTCAATCTGATGACAGAGCGCATGGACGATCTGAAGAAAATTGAGGATTCGGTTGAGAGCGCTTTCCACCATCGCTGTGTGGAGCGCTATACCGAAGCGCGTCACTCCCTGGCTCATCAGGAAACCCTGCTGGCCTCGCTGGAACAACGCCATGCCTCCACAGCGCCCGTGCTGGTGGTTTGCGATAACGGTGTAGAGGCCGGAGCTGCCGATGCGTGGGCCGGGGAATGTGTCGGGCAGCAATCAGGCCGATCCATCTTTGACCTTGTCCAGGAACAGACCCGCCGCCTGCGTCAGATGTCCGAAGAATTGCAGAGCGCCAAAGAAGCTCTGGAAGATCGTCGTACCCAGGAAAAGGCCGTCTTGCTGTTGATGGAACACCGCAACATCAGCAATGACGAAGCCCACCGTCTGCTGCGAAAACTGGCCATGGATCAGGGCAAGCGACTGCCCGAAGTCGCCCGGGCACTGGTATCCATGGCAGGGGTCTTAAGCTGATACTTGAACCAGGCCGGGACGGGGCGCCCCGCACCGGCATAAAGTCAGGCCGAAGCTGAATGTTTTGCTGCCGGCGCCTCGGGTTTTGCACTGCTGCCGCGGCGACTGTTCAGTGACTCCAGCTTGCGCTGCTTCTCGTACAGGAACGACAACACCTCCTGCCGGTAATGCACATATTTGACATCATCCGCCAGGGCCACACGATTGCGAGGCCTTGGCAGATCAATGTGCAGATCCTCCCCCACCGTGGCGGCAGGGCCGTTGGTCATCATGATAATGCGGTCGGACAACAGCACCGCCTCGTCCACATCGTGGGTAATCATGATCACGGTATTGTTCAGCTCCTGCTGAATTTCCATCAGTGAATCCTGCAAATGGGCCCGTGTCAGGGCATCCAGCGCCCCGAACGGCTCATCCATCAGCAACACACTGGGTTTCATGGCCAATGCCCGGGCGATGCCCACCCGTTGCGCCATCCCCCCGGAAATCTCGCCAGGCCGCTTGTTGGCGGCGTGGGCCATATTCACCAGTTCCAGGTTATGGGTAATCCAGTCCTTGCGCTCCTGCCGGGTCATCGACTTGCGAAACACCTGCCGGACCGCCAGTTCCACGTTT
Source organism: Marinobacter sp. EVN1 (assembly GCF_000475375.1). NCBI lineage: Bacteria > Pseudomonadati > Pseudomonadota > Gammaproteobacteria > Pseudomonadales > Marinobacteraceae > Marinobacter > Marinobacter sp. EVN1. The sequence continues at coordinate 135,846 of NZ_AXCB01000005.1, read as the reverse complement.
TCATACACCGTTAACCAAGGCATCAGGGCATGATTCTGAAACACCACCGCCCGCTCGGGACCGGGCGAATTTACCTCATGCCCATCCAGCACACAGCCACCCCTGGAGGCCTGCAGTAACCCGGCAACAATGTTCAGCACCGTCGATTTTCCGCAGCCGGAATGGCCGATCAGTGAAACAAACTCCCCTTTCTGGATCTTCAGGTTCACATTGTTCAGGGCAATGAACGGTCCTTTCGGCGTATCAAACGCCATTTCAACACCGGTTAGTTCTAAATGTGGTTTACTCATGGAATTCACCTCAAAAGCAAGCGGAGCGCCGGGTGGGTTACGCCTCCCGAAACCCTCAAAAACATGGATGTTTTTGCGGAGCGTACATGGATGTACTCGCCGCGTGTTTCGGGAGGCGTAACCCACCCGGTGCGGCATGCTCCAGAACGGGATCACTCATTCCAGGCCACCTTCCGCTGAATCAACAGCATGACCCGATCCAGCAAAAACCCGATAAACCCGATGGCCAGCACCGCCACCATAATCCGACTCAAAGACTGGCTACTGCCATTCTGGAACTCATCCCAGACAAACTTGCCCAGCCCCGGACTCTGCGCCAGCATCTCGGCGGCAATCAGCACCATCCAGGCAATGCCCAGCGACACCCGCAAGCCGGTAAAGATCATCGGCACCGACGAAGGCAACACCACCTTGCGAACGTGGGTCCAGAACGACAGCCGAAGTACCCGGGAGACGTTCAGCAGGTCGGGGTTTACCGCTGCCACTCCAACGCTGGTGTTGATCAGTGTTGGCCAGAGACTGCACAGAGTGACCGTAATCATCGAGGTCAGGAACGACTTCTCGAACATTGGATCGTCACTGACATAGGTGGCCGATACCACCATGGTCACCAGCGGCAGCCAGGCCAGCGGAGAGACCGGTTTGAAGATCTGTATCAATGGGTTCACCGCAGCCTGGAAATACCGGTTGAGGCCAAACACAATGCCCAGAGGTACTGCAATCAGCGACGCCAGGGCGAAACCGGCCAGCACCGTCAGCAGGCTGGTGACCACCTGGTCGAGAAAGGTGGGTGCGCCGGGGTAAGCCCGGATACGGACGTCTGCCTCCGGGTTGTCAGCCAGAATGCGGGCATTACGCTCCTCCTGCATGGCGATGAACTTATCGGCCCGCTCCCGCTGGCTGATATGCTCCTGCCACAGTTGCCCGGATTGTTCCCACACCTGCACCGGGCCGGGAAAGGCCCCCAGGGAGGTTTCCACCTGTGGCGCGGCCAGATGCCAGAAGCCCAGGAAGACCAGAATACCAACCAGTGGTAACAGCAGCTGCTTGCCCTGGCTGAGCCATTCGCCCGGTTGCAGACCGGAAAGTAGCTGGCGGCTGCCACTGGCCATGGACTGACTGATTCTTGCGCTTAACGTCGTCATGTCAGGCCCTCCCTTACGGTGTCTCCGACCCTTTCAGGCCGATACTGAAACGGTTGATGTAGGCATTGGGTTCGCGCGGAGTGAAAGGGACGCCGTCAATCAGCTCACCCTGCATGGGGCGTTCAAAATTCTCCTGGGCAAAGTCCGGGAAATCACTGGCGGTCATCAGGCCGTCCTCGATCAGTGACTGGGCGGCTTCGGCGTAAAGATCGCCCCGATACACCCGGGCTGCGGTCTTCATATACCAGTCGTCGGATTTTGCTTCGGGAATCTGGCCCCAGCGCCGCATCTGACTCAGGTACCAGATCGCATCAGACGGATACGGATAGGTAGCGTGGTAGCGGAAAAAGACGTTGAAATCCGGTACTTCCCGGACATCGCCCTTTTCATACTCGAAGGTACCGGTCATGGAGTTGGCAATGACTTCCCTGTCGGCCCCCACGTAGCTGGGGCGGGCAAGGATGTCCACGGCGGCCTCCCGGTTAGCATTCTGGTTTTCGTCCAGCCAGTAAGCTGCGCGGATCAGAGCCCGCAGTAACCGAAGGTGGGTATTGGGGTTCTGCTCGGCCCAGGCTTCGGTGACCCCGAACACCTTTTCCGGGTTGTTGGGCCAGATTTCATAATCGGTAATCACCGGTACACCGATGCCCTTGAAAACCGCCTGCTGATTCCAGGGCTCGCCCACGCAGTAGCCCTGTATGGTGCCTGCTTCCATGGTGGCGGGCATCTGGGGCGGCGGTGTCACGGAGAGGTGCACATCGGCCTGGAGGGTGCCGCTGGTATCGCCGCGCTGGGGCGCGTAGAAGCCGGGATTCAGGCCACCGGCGGCCAGCCAGTAACGCAGTTCGTAATTGTGGGTGGACACCGGAAACACCATGCCCATGCGGAAGCGCTCGCCGTTGGCGCGGGTCTGCTCAACCACCGGCTTCAGTGCGCTGGCTGAAATCGGGTGTTCCGGATGATCACCTTCCATTTCCAGGTTTGGTTTCATCGCTTCCCAGACGTCGTTGGACACGGTAATACCGTTGCCGTTGAGGTCCATACTGAAGGCGGTGATGATATCGGCCTGGGTGCCATAGCCTATGGATGCGCCCAGGGGTTGGCCGGCCAGCATGTGGGCACTATCCAGTTCACCGGTGATGACCCGGTCCAGCAGCACCTTCCAGTTCGCCTGGGCTTCGAGTTCTACGAATAACCCTTCGTCCATGAAGTAGCCCTGTTCCCAGGCAACCGCCAGCGGGGCCATATCCGTGAGTTTGATAAAGCCAAGCTTCAGATCGGGTTTCTCCGCCGGGCCGATGTCGGCTTGGGCCAGGGAGCTCAGGCCGATCAGGGTGGCGGTCAGTAAAGGTCGAACATAATGGTTCACTGTCTTCATCGTGATGCCTCTCGGTTCTCTCTTTTCAGACGCGCAAAAAAAAGCGCCTGCCTCCGTTGCCGGAGAGCAGGCGCCGATGCCTGTAAATGAGAGCTGTGATGTCGTGATGGTTCACTAATCACTCAGCACAAGCCGTGCCATCCAGGACTATTCATGTATTTCAGTAAGTTGCGGGAGCCCTGGTCGTTCCAGCAGGGGAAGCCCGTGCTTTGCCGGGGTGGTTTTGGTGCAGAAAATCGCCCTTTGCACCAAGGTGAACGCCCATCGATAGGCTTTTCAAGGAAGCTATTTAGCGGTGCAACTGGCTTCGACAGGCGCACCAGGCGCCATTCAAGGCCCTTGGAGACATCAAATCGTGCGCTGGCCCCCTAATTGCTTTCTTTTATGGCAGACAACACAGGCAACGAAGCCCGCCCCCCGGCTCTGGAAACGGAAACCGGGTGGTGGGCTTTTTTGGTTCAAGAGCGAGGAACAGCATGAAACACCACGACACGCCAGCGGACTCTATTGCCACCACCTGCCCTTACTGTGGTGTTGGCTGCGGTGTTCTGGCCGCCCCTGGCCATGTCGAAGGCGATCATCAGCACCCGGCCAATGGCGGGCGGCTTTGCGTCAAAGGTTCTGCCTTGCATGAGACGCTGGAGGATACCAGCCGCTTGCTGGTGCCAAAGGTCGCGGGCTATGAGGTGACATGGGAGGAAGCCATTGACCGGGTCGCCGGGGCCATTTCCGATTCGGTGCGTGAGCATGGCGCGGAATCCGTGGCCTTCTATCTCTCCGGGCAGTTACTCACGGAGGATTATTACATTGCCAACAAGCTGGCCAAGGGGTTCATCGGCACACCTCACGTGGATACCAATTCCAGACTGTGCATGTCCTCGGCCGTTGCGGCACATAAGCGTGCTTTTGGCGAGGACTGTGTTCCCGGTTGCTACGAGGATCTTGAGCTGGCGGACCTGCTGGTGCTCGCGGGCAGCAACGCCGCCTGGGCCCACCCGGTACTGTACCAGCGAATGAGTGCCGCGCGCCGTCAGGGACGGAGAGTGGTGGTCATCGATCCCAGGAAGACAACGACAGCGGATCTCGCTGATCTGCACCTTCAGCTTCGCCCCGGAACCGACACCCTGTTGTTCAATGGCCTGCTGGTCTGGCTGCACGATCACGGAGCCCTGGCGGAGGACTACCTTGCCGAGCATTGTAACGGCTTCGAGGAAACCCTGGCGATCGCCCGATCCTGCGCGCCTTCTGTGCAAGCGGTGGCCAGGGGCTGCGATCTGGCAGTAAAAGAGGTGGAGTGTTTCTATCAATGGTTTGCAGACACCGGACGGACAGTGACAGCGTTTTCCCAGGGTATTAATCAGTCGGTTGCTGGTACGGATAAGGCCAACGCCATCATTAACTGCCATCTGGCTACCGGCCGGGTGGGCCGACCGGGAGCGAGCCCGTTTTCGCTGACGGGACAACCCAATGCCATGGGTGGCCGTGAAGTTGGCGGGCTGGCCAATACTCTGGCAGCCCATATGGATTATGACACCCCGGGCGCTTTGCTCAGGGTTTCGGATTTCTGGCACAGTGAGCAGATGGCCGGTGGTCCCGGCCATAAAGCGGTGGACCTGTTCGAGGCAGTCCATCGGGGAGAGATCCGGGTACTCTGGGTGATGGGCACCAACCCCGCAGTCAGCCTGCCGGGCAGTGAACGTATCCACCAGGCATTGTCCCGTTGCCAGACTCTGATTGTCTCGGATTGTGTGGCCCAGACCGATACCACGCAGTTTGCCGATATTCTCTTGCCGGCTGCCGGTTGGGGCGAGAAAGATGGAACGGTGACCAATTCCGAACGGCGCATTTCACGCCAACGCCGGTTTCTGCCCCTGCCGGAGCAGGTCCGGCCGGACTGGCAGATTATTCGGGACGTTGCCTGTTCGCTGGGCCATGCTCATGCTTTCGATTACACATGCCCTGCCGATATCTTTCGCGAACATGCGGTGTTGTCCGGTTATGGTAACGGAGGCGAGCGTGTGTTCAATATCTCCGCCTTGTCTCAACTCAGCAATCAGGAGTACGACGAGCTGGCGCCGGTGCAGTGGCCGGTCACGGATGGTAACCCCGGGGCCTGGTTGCAAACCCGTCGGCTGTTTGGGAACGGGCAATTTCCCACGCCGGATGGCCGGGCACGATTGGTGCCCGTGTCCAGTTTGCCGCCCGGGCAGCTGCCTGGACACCGGTACCCGCTGGTGGTGAATACCGGCCGAATCCGTGACCAATGGCATACCATGACCCGAACGGCTCTGGCACCCAGGCTGTTTGCCCATCGCAGCGAGCCGTTCATAGAGTTGCACCCGGCGGACATTGCCGGCTTTGGTTTGATTGAAGGTGCCCTGGCAGTGCTGCGTGGGCCGGGCAATGCAGGCTACGTTGGCCGGGTCCGGGGCAGCACCGGCCAGCGCACAGGTGAAGTGTTTGTGCCCATCCACTGGAATGGCCGGTTTGCCTCCTCTGCTTTGGCGTCCAGCCTGATCCGTCCGGTTGTGGACCCCATTTCCGGTCAGCCAGAAGGCAAGCATGGTGTGGCGACCATCCGGCCTCTGGTGACCCGCTGGCAGGCGAGGCTATTGCTGCGTGATCCCCGCCTTGCCTCGTTGGACCACACCGCTCTTGCCTACTGGAGCTGCCAGCGCCTGCCGCACAGTCACGGCTGGTGGTTCGCCGGTGGCCACGAGATGAACTGGCGGGACTGGGGGCACCGGTGTTTTTCGCGGGAACCGGAACTGGTTATGGAAGACCGCGCGAGACAGCGTTACCGGGCCGCCTGGCTTAGTGGCGATCGACTGGACGCCGTGTTGCTGGTTGAGCCCTGTGTCCAGACCATGCCGGATCTGGACTGGCTGGACAGTTGCTTTGGCAAAGGTGAGCTGGCGCCGGAACAACGCCGCTCGTTACTGGCGGCAGGCACAGTGGAAGGGGAAGCGTCAGGGCCGATTATCTGCAGTTGTTTTGGCGTGGGTGAGCACCAGATTGCCCAGGCCATTGAACAGGGCATGGCCAGCCCCGAAGCACTGGGTGAGCAGCTGAAGTGTGGCACCAACTGTGGCTCCTGCCTGCCGGAGATCCGGGACCTGCTGGCGCGCACCGGGGCTCGGGAACCTGCCTGAATCAGGCCGCGGCCGCCCGCCTAAGCAGCGACAATGGTACCCGATAGCGAAGGATCCGGGCATGCTGGCTGACAGTCACCGTGCAGGTCTTGCGGTTAACGCGTACCACCTGGCCCCGCTTCTCGCGCCGGCCATCGCCGAACACCACCGAATCCCCCACCTGCCAGCGCCGGTGCTCCGCAGCGGGACTCGGAAATTCAAAGGGTCTACTGGGTAGCGCTATCCCGCAGTCGCTGGCCAGCCCGGACAGGTAACGTCGGGTAGCGTCGGCTGCACCGCTATGATGCAGCTCGTCCAGGGCTTCATAGAAATGCCGGTTGTGAACGGAGCCGTAATGCCGTTGCCCGGCGCTGTGCTGCAGCAAATGGGCAAACTCATGGCAGCAGGTATGCGCCAACAGGTTCAGCACAGTTACCTCGCCCCCGAAATAACCCCGGCCACGGATCTCCCGGGTTGATAGCCAGCCCTGGGCGGTGGCCGGTTGATGCTTGGCGGCGATCATCCGGGCTCCGTAGGTAATCAGGTGCTGTTTCTTGCGAGGATCAAAACGGTGGTAGGTGGCCTGGCCCGAGCCGACCCGCAATGCCAGCCCGGCGCCCGGATTTGCCTGCTGAACCCAGCCTTCAGCCGGCGTCCAGAGAATGTCCCGGGTGGTCTGGCACATGAGGGTGCCAATCTGCCTTGCTGTTTGCGATTGAGTGGGGGTCACAAAATGTACCGGTGGCGCTTGATCTCGAATGTCAGGCAGCTATTTTCCAGTAATTTGCTGGTGAAAACAAAAACGGCCGGCCCGAGGGCCAGCCGTTTTCCTGCGATCGAACCTGAGGGATCAGGCTTCGACCGGGGAACGCCAGTCGTCAGCACCGGAAGTGCCGGCAACAGCGTGTTCCCAGGTAACCTTACGGTAGGCCAGGGATACTTCTACCAGCTGGGTGAACTCGGCCTTGGCCGGATCCTGGCAGTGGGGCATGTTGCAATCGATGTTGATGATGGTGGCATCTTCCAGGATGGTGGAGAAGAAGTGCTCCTGTTTGCCTTCTACGGAAGTGCGGTACCACTTCAGCTCTACCTTCGGCAGCATTTCGCCGGAAGCCAGGGCGTTGTACATCAGCGGAGTGGCTTTGTTCAGGGCCGCAGTGAACTTGAACGGCTTGTGAACACGCTGACCGGAAGGCTGGCCGGACTGGGGATCCGTTGGAACGGTAACAACGTGGCTGAATTCCTGGACCAGCACTTCGTCTTCATGACCTTCAACGTAGATGTTGCCTACGGAATCGGAAGTGAACGCGCCAGCGGTGATGTTACCCTGGGTTTGGCCTTCGATGCTGATATAACAAGGAGTTGGCATAGTCTGCTCCATGACAATGTTGTGAATGAGTGTCCCAAGGATGTTCCCTGGACGGCATAACAGATAACAATCGCCGTGCCAGTTGTTGAATGTAGCGATATAACAACTAGTTACGTGGAGTTCGGGCATTGTCAGAGTGTCTTCGGGCAAGGCGTTGCTTGGCGGGCGGGCGAGCTTTTGCTGGCCGGGCAATAAATGGCCCGGGGCTCAGTTCCAGGAGCCACTGGCCAGGGAGGTTAATAGTGCCAGCAGGAGCAGGGCCGAGACGCCTTGCCAGAAACGCACCGGATGCCGCTCCATGAGAGGTGGATGGTGTCGGGCACGCCAGTCTCGTCCGGGGTGTCGGAGTTCGTAGAGCAGTTCCGATAACGCCGGGTAGCGGCGATGGGGCTCCGGATGGGTAGCCCGGGCCAGGGTGGCATCCAGCCACGGCGGCAGGTCTTCACGCCAGGCCCTGGCGGGCCGGTATGTCAGAGCCTGTAGTTGTTTGCGAGTGCGGATGCGGGGTACATCGGTATGGTAGGGCAGGCGCCCGGTTAATAGTTGATAGATAATCACGCCCAGGGCGTACTGGTCCGACTGCCAGCTGCCGGGTTCGCCGAGAAAGAGCTCCGGCGCCGAGTAGAGGGCGGCTCCAACCGGATAGCAAGCGGCAGGCTTGCCCGCTTCTTCCAGACCGGCGACCCGGGTGGCTCCGAAATCGACCAGCATGGCGCGGCCATCCGGTGTGATCAGGACATTGTCGGGTTTCAGATCCTGGTGCACCATTTCCAGCCGGTGGAAGGCCCTGAGCCCCCGGATAATCTGCTCGGCCAGTTGTCGCACGGTTTCCAGATCTGGCTGCGGGTGATCGAGCATCCATTGCCGCAAGGTACAACCTTCTACAAAGTCAGTAGCCAGATACAGGCAACTTTGCGGACGCTCCGGGGCAAAGATGGCAACCACATGGGGGCTCTGAACGCGCTGGGCAATCCAGCGTTCAGTGACGAATCGCTCCAGCTCATCCGGATATTGCCGCAACTCCATCGCCGGGAACTTAATTGCGACTTGCTTCCCGGACCTCTCATCCCTGGCCAGGTAAACGTGGCTTCGGCTGCTGATATGCAGGGCCCGGATGATTCGGTAGCCGTCCAGCACCTCACCGGGAGCGGGCTCGCGCGCGAATGGCAGTTCGCGATAGGCTTTCTGGGCGCTGGTGTCCTGTGTCCGAGAGGGTAACCGGGTTACCCGCAATACCTGGACCGTCAGGTTATCCTCACTTCCCCTTTCCAGGGCGAGTTGGGCCAGCGACCGGGCGGCGTGATCCAGATCGTCCCCGTTGTCGGCAAGGCAGTGGGTGATATCACCGGCCGAGAGCCGTTCGTAAACACCATCGGTCATCATCAGAAACACGTCGTTCTGGTGCAGGGCGACACTGCGATACTCGATATCCAGTTGCGGGCTCAGTCCAAGAGCCCGGTTCAGGCAGCTTTCCTCGGCCGAAAGCCAGACCCGGTGGTCGGTTGTGAGTTGTTCCAGAGTGTTGCCCTGAAGCCGGTAGATACGGGCGTCTCCCACATGAAACAGGTGCGCCGTTGCGGATTTCAGAACCAAGGCACTGAAGGTGCAGACGTAGCCCCGGTCCTGGTCATAGCGATATCGGCTTTGTCGGGTCTGGGCGTGCAGCCAGGCATTGCTTGCCCTCAGCACCCGTTCGGCCGATTGTTTCACCGACCAGCTCTCGGGGGTTGAGTAGTAGTCGCTCAGGAAGCCGGCCACCGCCGCTTCACTGGCGATCTGGCTGACATTGCTGGAGCTGATGCCATCGGCGATTCCTGCCGCAATTCCCTTGCTGTGGCGCTGGTGATTGTCGGGTATCAGCAGGCCATGGAAATCCTGATTGGCGGGTTTCCGGCCGGCGCTGCTGAATTGTCCGGCTTCTATCGTGAGCTGTTCGCAGTTGGACATGAATATGAGCCACTGAAGCCCGCCGGTGTGTGCGGCACCGGCGGGGCCTTGGTGGTAATCAGGCGCTGCGGGCGCTGACGGGTTCGCGGTAGTCTGTTGCCAGGGTGCGCTTGGGTGCGGTGCGAACGTGGGTGGCGTAAAGCGTCAGCCCAGTGAAGGACAGGCCACCTACCAGGTTGCCCAGAACGGTGGGGATCTCGTTCCAGATGAAGTAATCCATGATACTGAACTCGCCGCCCATCATCAGCGCAAACGGGAACAGGAACATGTTGACGATGGAGTGCTCAAAGCCCATGTAGAAGAACAGCATGATCGGCATCCACATGGCCAGTACCTTGCCCTGGACCGTGGTGGAGATCATCGCGCCCACCACGCCCATGGATACCATCCAGTTACACAGTACACCCCGCAGGAAGATGGTGAACCAGCCAGCCACACCATGTTCGGCATAACCCAGGGTACGGGCCTTGCCGATCGAGGCAATTTTGTCCCCGACCACTCCGGCTTCGGTGTTGAAACCGTAGGTGAAAACAAAGGCCATGATGGTGGCAACCGTCAGGGCACCGCCGAAGTTACCCAGGAACACCCAGCCCCAGTTTCGAAGGATGCCGCGGGTATCCACTCCGGGGCGTCGGTCGAGAAGGGCCAGCGGGGTCAGCATGAACACCCCGGTGAGCAGGTCGAACCCCATCAGATAAAGCATGCAGAACCCGACCGGAAACAGCAGTGCGCCGACCAGCGGGCTGCCGGTCTGTACGCCGACGGTAATGGCGAATACCGCCGCCAGTGCCAGGATCGCCCCGGCCATAAAGGCCCGGATGAGGACATCCCGGGTGGCCATGTATATTTTTGATTCACCGGCGTCCACCATCTTGGTGACGAACTCCGAAGGCATGATGTAAGACATAGTGTGTTCCCCTGATCGCTTCCTGGTTATCTGGAGCCAACAAAAAACGGCGCCCTCATTGCCTGCCCGGTAGGGGCTGGAATGAGTAGACGCCGTCGTCTGAACAGAATGTGCGCGGGCAGCCTGAATGAAGATGAACAGGCTATCTGCTGAGGATGTCTGAGCAGAGAGTGTGCCAGTGTTGGGAGCTTTCAGGGTTTGATTTAAGAATCAACAGGTTGAGTGAGGGGATCGGTTGCGGTTTCGTGCCTGCTTTGCTGGTCGGCGCACCGGCAGAGTGCGCCCTGCCTTTCCTTGGTGCCTGGCAGGGAATGAGTCAGCGCAGATTAAAGCGGACTGGCAGAGCGTAGGTGAAGGACTTGCCGCGCATGGAGTCCGGCACGGCTGGCAGAGGCGCAGCTTGCGCCAGCATGGCCAAAGCAGCATCGTCCAGCAATGAGTGCCCGGAACTGTCGCGCAGCGAGTGTTCCACCAGCGAGCCATCGCGCCGGAACTCGAAGACAATCACCGGTGTACCCTCCTGGCCTAGCCGGCGGGCACGGCGAGGATACTCGTAATAGCGCGCCAGGTGCCGGCTGAGCTTGCTCAGGTAGCTGTCTACCTGTGATGACTGACCGGCATTCTGTAAAGGTACCGCGCTTTGGTTGGTGTTACTGTCCGCTTCTTCGCCCTGAGGTTGTTCTGGGCTTTCTGCCACGGCCTCGGTGGGACTGGATTCTGGCTCCTGCGGTGTGGGGGCAGGTTCTGGTATTGGCTCAGGTTCTGGTTCTGGCACGGGTTCAGGTTTCGGTTCCGGCTTTGGCTCTGGTTTGGGCTCTGGTTTGGGTTCTGGCTTGGGCTGCGGTTCTGGCTCTGGAGCCGGTTCGGGTTCCGGCGCGACCTCCGGCTTTGGCTCTACCGATTTCCTGCCGGCGAGATTGATCTTGATTGCGGGGGCGGTGTTCACGGCACTGTCGCCCAGAACCGGCATCTCCAGGATTTCCTCGGGCGTGGCCAGGATTGCTGCAAGGGCGGTTGCGATCATGGCGATGATCAGGAACAGGGCCTTGGGTAGCCGACCTGCTGTTGTCATGTGGCAGGCTCCGTGAGCAGCAGAACTTCCGAATAACCGCCCTCTTCCAGAATCCTGAGCAAGTCCTCCAGCTCGGTCATGGTCAGGCTTTGATCCGCCGCAATCTTCAAGGGTACGTTCTCATCCGGAGCCGGAAGCGCGGCAAGCAGACTCTCGCGGGTCTGGTGCTTGCCTTCGACCTGCCATTGGCCATCGGCCTGAACCATCATGTCGGCCTCGGGTGCCTGCTGTTCCGGGCTCTGCTCGGTACCAGGCAGTTCTGGCAGCGGTTCGTTGGTAAGTTGTCCCGCTACAATGAAAAACATCAGCAGCAGAAACACCAGATTGATCAAGGGCAGCAACGCATCTTCAACACGTTCCAGAAGGCCCTTGCCGGAGGTTGATGGAGGTGGAACCAGGTCTGTCATGAGTCAGGCGTGTTTGTACGCTTCCAGTGAGGTTCAATGCCGGCGTTATCCAGCGCACTGAGGGTCCGGGTGAAATGGGCCAGGCTGGTATCGGGTGTAGTGGCGAGATTGGCTTCGCTTACCCCTTCAGCGTTCAGCGTCGACAGTAGCTGCGCCAGGTCGAAGTCTTTCTTCTTCCAGCGTACCGTGCCATTGGCATTGACCCTGAGCTCTGGCAGGGGGGCGCCTGTGGCACTGCTCTGCTGGCCGGTATTGTTCGCCAGTTCCAGATAATCTACCGGTAACAACCGGGTGGTAAGCATAAAGAACACCAACAGGATGAACACCACATCGATCAGTGGTGTTATCCGGATGGGGATCGGGCGGTTTGGCCGGGGGTCAACCAGCTGCATGTGCCAGCCGCTGATTATCGCCGACCGAATAACTCCGGTCCGCCTCTGCTGCCCTCTCAGGGCGGGGCTCGGATGCCGGTGTGGCCACGTCTGCCGCTGTGGCCGTTTCGTCGCCAGGCAACACGTTGAAGACGCTGACAAGGGCACTGTTGATGGTTTTGTGAATCCGGCGCAGACGGAACTCGATCCAGGCCGCCAGCGCCGCAAAAGGAATGGCTACCACCAGGCCTGCGGCCGTCGTGGTCAACGCCTCATAGATACCACCGGACAGCTGGCTGGCGTTAGCGCGACCATCGGTCGCCGCCATCGCGCTGAATGCTTCCATCATGCCCATTACGGTACCCAGAAGGCCCAGCAAGGGGGCCAGGGCGGCAATCACTTCGATGATTTTTAACGGTGCCTCGAAAGGTTCCAGCGCCGCTTGCGCATCCCTTACGGCGGTTTCCCTTACAGCACTGATATTCGGATTGCACTTGCTGGCTGTCATGGTGTTGACCAGCAGATGCATCAGTGGATTGGTACGCCCGAGCAAGCCAGCGTCGGCTCTGGTCTTTTCCGGGGAAGTCTGGGCCGGGGATGCCTGCCATTGCTGAACCAGGTAGCGCAACTTCCGGGTAAATCGCGGGGCGTAGAAGGTTCCGAACAGCATCAGGTAGAAGAACGTGATCACGCCAATGGCAGCTATGGCGATCAGAACGATCATGACTGGACCGCCCATTTCGACCAGTTGGCCGAGTGGCCCGTGGTCGAACAGCGATGCGGAAGTGGCAGTAATGGAATCCATACAGATATTCCCGGCGAGACGAAAATAGAACTAAATAATAACGATTATCAGTAGAATTTCAAGTCTCGATCTGACGTATCCGCCCGCCTTTGTTAGACTTTCGGTGACGTTTGCAACTATCTGGTGTTCGTGATGGGCGCCCAGTGCCTGAGAGCCTGAGCAGCGGGAGTGATTAATTTGGTCAGAAAATGGTTCGGCAGCCTGGTCAACCGAGCCGTCGCCCTGGTAGTGGTGTTTGTGGCGACATCCGCGGTTGTCATTGCGGCCATCGGGTGGCTGCTCAGTCGGGCCGAGCTGGAGGACATGGCGTATGGTCAAGTGGAAACCATTGCCGGAATGGTCGCCAGGGAACTGGATCTGAAGCTGTCGGAAAGACTGGATGTACTGACATTGGTGGCCGAAGGCTTCCCCTCTACCGAGATCGTGCTGGAAAACCGGGCCCGGGTCCTGCTGCGTAATCAGGATGCCCTGCTCCAGCTTTTCGATGCCACCTTTATTCTCGATGCCGATGGTCGGTTACTGGCAGCTTCCCCGGCGTCGTATTACGTACCCGGTTTTAATGCCTCGCAGCGCCCCTACTTCACCGATCTGGTCAGCCGGATGTCGCCCATTATCAGCGCTCCCTACATTACCGTAATTGATGAGCAGCCCGGCGTTATGGTGGCCGCGCCCCTGTTTGATGCAAACCAGCGATTCATCGGCATGATCGGCGGGCTGATTCTGCTGCAGGGCGATAATTTCATGAGTGAATTTGCCAGTGTCCGGGTGGGCCAGACCGGCTATCTGCGCCTGATAACGCAAAACGGCATCGTGCTTGCTGATGGTCTGTCGGGAGAGGTGATGGTGCCCGTAAGCAAATCGTCCCCCTCTTTACTGCAGGCGATGTCCGGTTTCGAGGGCACATCCCACGATCATCCGGGCCGGAAAACCGGGACCATAACCGGCTATGCGCAAATGGCGCTGGTACCATGGTTTGTGGCCGCGGTCTGGCCCGAGCGTGAGGCCTTTGCTCCGGCACTGAGGATGACCGGTGGCTTCAGCTGGGCGTTGCTGGCGGTAGTATCAATACTGGCGCCCCTGGCTTTCTGGATCTTTTACCGGCTGTTGGCGCCGTTGCGCAATCTCGGGGTTCAGATATATCAGCGGCACACTGGTGAGCGGGAGGAGCCTGTTTCCGAGGTGGGCGGGTCGGAGATCCGCAACGTTGCCAAAGTCTTCAACCAGGTGCGGCAGGAACGGGATGAGATTTTCCGGTCACTGGCCGAACGCGAGGCCTTCTTCCGGTCCCTCACCAGTAATGCACCTATCGGCATCGTACACACGGATATCCTGGGCCGTATAGAGTTCGTGAACCCGGCGTTTCTGGATATTGTGGGGCGCCCCGAGAACTGGCTCCGCCATCGCTACCTGATTGAAACCGTTGCCAGCGAGGATCGGGAAAAGGCCATGAAAGGATGGCGCAATGTTCTGGTGCGCCGCAGTTTTTTCAGGAGCCGGCTGAGGTTGCTAACCCATCGTCTGCCCGGTTATGTCTGGGTGGATGTCATTACCTCGGTGATCGACCTGCCGGACCAGGCCATTGGTACCATCACCGCCGTCCGGGATGTGACTCAGGAAATGCGCTTTGAACGGGCCATTCGTGAGGAACAGCAACGGGCGGATTCGATTCTCGATGTGCTTCAGGAAGGGGTGCTGATGGTGGATACCGAAGGCGCTATCCGCTACGCCAATGGCGCTGCCTGCAGTTTTCTGGCGTTGGACGATGACTGTGTTGGCCATAACTTCTTCGAATCCGTCACCATCCGCCACGACAATGAAGAACTGCTGTATGAAACCTTTCTGGCCGGAGATGAAATCGACAACCGCTACGTGACCCTCGAAAACCTGGCCGGACGGATCTACGACATCGATCTGACCATGCTGCATCTGCGACGGGGCGAGCGGCAGGAACGGCTGGTGTTTGTACTCAGGGACGACAGTGAACGCAGGCGGGAAGAAGAACGATTATCCTGGGAGGCCACCCACGATGCACTGACCCAGTTGCTGAATCGGCGGGCGTTCACCGCTTCATTGCTCAAAGCTTTGGCCGATGCACCCCAGCGAGAGGTTCCGGCGGTGCTGATGATGATTGACCTGGACCACTTCAAACCCGTCAATGATGAGGGGGGACACCTGGTTGGCGATGAACTGCTGAAACGGCTGGCGGATGTGTTCAAACAGGCCGTGCGCCAGTCGGATACAGTAGCCCGCCTCGGGGGTGATGAGTTCGCTGTTTTGTTGCCAGCCTGTGGTATGGCGCGGGCAGAAGCTCTGGCTGAAAGTATCCGGGCAAAGGTGCAGGCGTTGAAGATCGAACACGACGGTCGCCAGTTTGGCGTCACCGTCTGCATTGGCCTGACGCCGGTTTCAGCCCACGACAACGGCCCGAAAGAGGTGATGGCACGGGCTGATGAAGGCTGCTACATCGCCAAATCACGGGGCCGGAACTGCGTAGTATCGATTGCACTGCCGGACGAAGGCGACCGGCCTTAGCCAAGCCAGCCGGCAGAGCGCGCTGCCTGCCAGAGCAAGCGGAACGCCAGCAAGGTAAGTACCAGGTTGAAGGCGGTGTGGAACCACCGGTTATTGATGGATTTAAGCAGGTGTAATCCAAGCCAGGTGCCGGCAAAGCCGCAGGCGATCATGGCCAGAATAAAGAGCAGCCACTCCGAAAACACAAAACCGGCCACGCCGAATACCAGGGCCTTGGGGGCGTGCTGCAGGGTCATGGCGGTGCCAAAGGTGGCGACGGTGCGGAAGCGGTCGGTGTGAATCTGCTTGATAAACGCCGCCACCAGGGGGCCGGTAGCGCCCACGAACAGACTCACGAAACTGGTAATGGCAGAAGCGATAAACACGCCGAACGGGCCAAAAGAGGCCTTGGGCAACCCGGGGCCCCAGCACAGGTAAAGCACGAACAGGGCAATGCTCAGTTGCCACAGATGAGCCGGCAGATCGACCAGCAACCAGGCACCCAGTCCGGCCCCTGCCAGCACGCCTGGGGCGAAGGCGGCGATCACCTTCCAGTCGATATGATGCCGGGTCAGTATGGCCCGGCCACTGTTGGAACCGAGCTGGATCATGCCGTGCACCGGAATGATCGCCGCCGGTGGCAGCCAGGATGCCATCAGTACCAGCAGCAGGACACCGCCGCCGGCGCCCAAGGTGGCGGTGATCATGGAGGTAACCGCTGAAGCCATCAGCAGGAACACCATCACGCTGGTGCTCAGGGCTTCCGGAAACACGATCAGGCTCATGGAACTCACTCTGGTATTGGCGTAAGCTCCTGAGTTTCCGGTTTATAACGGGAATGTCCAGGGGACTTTCGCCGAAGAACAACAAGCAGGGTTGCCAATGAAACCGTCCGAATATCTTCGTTACGATGCCACGGCCCTGGCCGATCTGATTCGCCGGGGTGAAGTCACCTCCCGGGAAGTGACCGAGGCCGCTATCGACCGTGCCAGCGCCGTGAACCCGCGCCTGAATGCCATCTGCCACCCGCAGTTTGCGGAGGCCATGGATCAGGATTTTCCTGCACAGGGTCCCTTCGCCGGGGTGCCCTTGTTGCTCAAGGATCTGGCGCAGGAGCAGGCCGGGCATCCCTGTACCTACGGCAGCCGGGCTCTGCTGAAGAACGTGGCCACGCGGGATTCCCAGTTTGTGCGCCGTGCCCGGGAGGCCGGGCTGGTTTTTCTTGGCCGCACGGCAACCCCGGAATTCGGCCTCAAGGCCGTGACCGAATCGGCGTTGTGGGGCCCCAGCCGTAACCCCTGGGATACCGAGCGCACGCCGGGTGGTTCCAGCGGCGGTTCTGGTGCTGCGGTCGCGGCTGGCATTGTGCCCATGGCGGGTGCCAACGATGGCGGTGGCTCCATTCGTATTCCGGCCGCCTACAATGGCTTGTTCGGGCTGAAGCCGTCCCGGGGCCGGATTTCCGTTGGTCCCTACGCTGGCGAGGCCTGGACCGGAGCTTCTACCGATCATGTGGTTTCCCGGACCGTCCGGGACAGCGCCGCGATGCTGGATGTGCTTTCCGGCCCGGCCAGTGGCGACCCGTTTACCATTCCACAGCCATCGGCCCCCTGGGCGGATCTGATGCAGCAGTCACCGGGCCGCCTCAAAATCGGCGTATTTACCTCGTCACCCTATGACACTGAGGTGGCGCCGGAATGCGTCGCCGCAGTTGAAGAAACGGCACGCCTGCTGGAATCCCTGGGCCACGATGTAGAGTATGCCCGCCCGGAGTTTGATGGGCTCGCCCTGGCCCGCAGCTACCTGGCGTTGTATTTCGGTGAGGTATCCGCGCTTATGGAACGCGCGAAAACCGAATTCGGCGCCACCGATCGGGATTTTGAGCTGGAAACCCGGCTGCTGGGTATGCTCGGGCGCACCATGCCGCTGCCAGACTATGTTCGCCTGCGCCAGCAATGGAACGATTTTGCCCGGGCCCTTGGGGCCTATTTCGATCGTTTTGATCTTTATCTGTGTCCCACCACTGGCCAGTTACCGGCCCGGATCGGACAAATGGACACACCTGCTCACCTGAAACTGGTGGCTCGGCTGATGCTGGGCCTCAAAGCCGGAAAGCTGGTGCACAAGAGTGGACAGGTGGACCAGATGGCCCTGGAAAGCCTGGCCAGGACACCGTTCACCCAACTGGCCAACCTGACGGGAACGCCGGCGATGTCGGTACCACTGCACTGGACCGGTGACGGGCTGCCGGTGGGGGTGCAGTTCGGGGCGGCCCACGGTGGTGAAGACCGCCTGCTGCAGGTTGCTGCTCAACTGGAAGAGGCGAGTCCGTGGTTCAGCAACTACGAGCGCCTTGAGGAAGCTTTCTGAGGTCGAAGAAAAAACCTTCTCCGGGGGTTGTGATCCGCGGTGACCAACTCCACGTTTATCTTTCCATGTGGAACAGGCTATGCTGTTAGTCAGGGACACCGGTTCCTGACCACCCTGATGGCATCGAGGAGGCGAGCATCTTATGAACCAATCGATGGCAATCGACGATCTGGTATCCGTAGCGCAGGCTGAAGCCATGGGGGAACTGGACGCCCCGATGATGGCGATCGTCCTGTCCAGTGATCAGAGCTACGACCTTCCTATCAACTCACTGGAGACTGATGCCGACAAGGCTCGCTGGGGGCTTATTCTGAGAGCAGCCAGGGAACATGTGGAGGCCGACGCGGTCGCGGTGCTCTATCCGGCCTGGACCACCATCCGCCGCAAACCGGCCGAAGGCCAGCCCGAGCCTGAGCAGGCGGCGACTGATGACGACGCCCAGGATGACGATAATGGCCCCATCGATACCCTTTTCGTCCAACTTCACACCCGTGATCGCATCTACTGGCGGGGTTTCGAGCAGATCCGCGACCCGCGCCACCAACGCATTATCGGCTTCCGCCGGATCAAGGCGCTGTCTACCGACTACGATCGAGACAACGCGCCGTCCGTGGCTTCCTGGCTGAGCACTCTGTTCGAGCCGCTGCCGGATGAGGGCGAGGAAACCGACGTGGATCGGGAACTGGCAGATCTGCTGGAAGAGCCGGAAGTCAGTGCGGCCCTCTATCCGAGGCAGATGCGCTCGCTTCATTAACTGCAAGCTTTGAGTTCCGGCCCTGCTAACGCCGGCAGCGCAGGAACTCAAGGCACTCTTCCGACGGCAGGGGTTTGCAGAAATAGTAACCCTGTACCTCGTCGCATCCGTTCATCCTCAGAAATTCCAGTTGCGCCTCTGTTTCCACACCTTCCGCCACCACGGTCATGTTGAGGTTGTGGGCCAGGTTGATGATGGTTTTGACGATGGCGCCGCTTTCCTCGTCTTCGGCGATGTCGGAGACGAAACTCCGGTCAATTTTCAGGATATCGATGGGAAAACGTTTCAGGTAAGTCAGGCTTGAGTAGCCGGTGCCGAAATCATCGAGAGCGACGCGAATGCCCATTTCCCTGAGTGACTGAAGCTCGCAAACGGCCTTGTCCATGTGGGTCATGATGGCGGTTTCGGTCACCTCAATGGTCAGCGACTGCGGGTCCAGTCCCAGGCTGTCCAGGGCCTGGATAACCTGATCCGTGAGTTTGCCCTGACTGAGCTGATAGGCCGAGATGTTGATGGCAACCCGAATGTCCTGGTTCTCCTGATCACGCCATTTGGCGAGCTGGCGAGAGGCTTCTTCAATCACCCAGGCGCCAATGGGCAGTATTAAACCGGTTTCTTCGGCAATGGGAATAAAGTCCCCGGGAGAAATCATGCCCAATTGGGGGTGTCGCCATCGAATCAGGGCTTCTGCGCTTTTGACCGAGCCACTGACAAGATCCAGTTTCGGCTGATACCAGAGTGACAGTTGATGCAGGCCAATGGCATTGCGGAGCGACTGTTCCAGATAGAGCCTCTCCCGCATGCGGTTATTCATCTCCGCAGAATAGAACTGAAAGCCATTTCTGCCGACATCCTTGGCCCGGTACATGGCGGTATCGGCATTCCGGAATAATTCATCGCCGTTATCGCCATCCTTCGGAAACATGGCGATACCGATGCTGGCGGAGGAGATGATTTCATGGCCGTTAACGGCCACCTTCTGTCGGAACTGCCGAAGCAGCTTCTGCGCAAGGGTGGCCGCCGCCCGCTCATCGCGGATATCGGTACTGAGAATCATGAATTCATCGCCCCCGAGGCGGGCCACCGTGTCGCTGTCACGAACACACTGACTCATTCGGGAGGCAACCCGTTGAATCAGGGTATCGCCGATTTTGTGGCCCAGACCGTCATTCACGCGTTTGAACTGGTCCAGATCCAGCAGCAGCACCGCGAGCTTGGTGTGCTCGCGTGTCGCCTTGGCAATGGCATGTTCCAGCCGGTCCCGAAGCAGGTTACGGTTTGGCAGCCCGGTCAGGTCATCGTGATTGGCCTGATACTCCAGCGCCGCCTCATACCGTTTCCGATCTGTCACATCATTGAAAACGCTGATGAAATGCGCAATCTCGCCGTGTTCGTTATGGACTGCGGCAAGCGCTACTTCATTCCAGAACAGACTGCCGTCTTTCCGGTAGTTTCTGAGGATGGCTCGGGCAGAGCCGCCATGGCGCATGCAGTTGCGCAGCCTTTCCAGTCCCGGCTGGGCCAGATCGTTGGCCAGCAGGAAGCGGGGGCTCAGACCGATGATCTCGTCGTGGCTGTAACCGGTCATGATACTGAAGGCGCGGTTGGCGTAGATGACCGGGTTATCCCGTGTTTTATCGGCCAGACAGATCACAATGCCGTTGCTGCTTTCTTCGATTGCCCGGTCATACAGTTGCAGCTTGCGGGCCCGGCTCTCCAGTTGCAGATACAGGCTGCGGTTCTCATAAACCCGGCCAGCCATGGCTGCGTGAGAGCTGCAGAGCCATTCGTCTTCCTCACTGAATGGCTCGTCGTCCAGGCGATTGATCAGGCAGACCCAGCCGTAAACCTCCGTCGCCGACATGATGGGCGAAACCACGCAGGATTGAACGGGTGGATAGCCTTCTGGCAGACCGATTTTCAGTGCCTGATGGCCCCCGGCATGGAGTCTTTTCGAGAGTCTGTCCCGCAACACGGCACCGGGAACCCCGTCATTGATTCCCGGGCAGGCGAGTTGTTGTTTCAGTTCGGGACTGAAGCCACTGAGGAAAAGCCGAATCTGCTGGTCGCCGTTGTGGCTCTCGTTGACACACAGAATGCCATAGCTGGCGCCTACCAGGGCGCGGGCATCGCGACAGATCGTCTCCAGCATACGACCGGCATCGCGCATTCCCGAAAGCTGAAGATTGATTTCGGTGAGGGCGGCGAGCCGTCGATTCGCCTTTTCCAGTTCATCGCTTTTGCGGGACAGCGTGTCGGTCAGGACTCGGGTATGCTCGGCGTCGAAGCGGTTTTCATCCACCGCCTGAGTGGGCTCTGGCGGAGAATCTGTCGGGCGAAGTGCGCTTTCTATGGCTTCGAGCACGTCCTCGGGAACACAGGGTTTGAAGATGATTCGGTGAACTCCCAACTGGCTGGCCAGTGTGCGTGCCTCATCTTCACGATAGTTGGCGGTGTAGAACATGATTTCGGTGTCGGCAATGCGCGGATCCTGTCGTACCTGACGCACAAATTCATAGCCATCCATCACTGGCATCAACAGATCGCAGATTACCAGCTCCGGACGGTGTCGCCGGACGACGGCCAGGGCTTTTTCTCCGTCCGGTGCTTCCAGAATCTCGTGGCCCAGATAGCCCGCCAGGGAAGCAACCAGCTCCCGGTTGGGTTCATGATCATCAACAATAAGTATCCTTGCCATGTTACCGCTCTCCTTACGCTGGCAAGTTAAGACCGTGGTTCAGCCGATAACCACTGGCCTACCTGAGTGGTAAAACGTTCTGGATCAATGGGTTTTGAAATATAGCCGTCAAATCCCGCATTCAGGATGGCCTGCTCGTCTCCGCGCATGGAAAACGCTGTAATGGCAACGACTGGAATGCCCGCCATAGCCGGGTTCCCGCGCAGTTCCCGGAGCAGTTCATAGCCATCCATGTTGGGCATCTGAATATCGCTCAGAATCAGATCCAGCTGATCGGCCAGGCGTCGCGCAATGTCCAGGCCCTGGCGACCATCCTCGGCCCGATGGATCCGATAGCCCTGATGCTCCAGCAGGTAAGCGGCCAGTTCCAGGCTGGCCATATCATCCTCCACGAGCAGCACGGTGGCTTTCATGGTCATCCACCCGGCAGGCTCAGAAGGAATTCCGAACCGCTGGCATCGGAACGTTGAAGCTGGATGTTGCCGCCCAACTGGTTGGCCAGCTTCTGACTCAGGTACAGGCCCAGGCCAGTGCCTTCCGTGCGCCTTGATGACAGCACCCCGCGTGAAAAGGGCTGAAACAGGTTTTCCTGAGCCGAGGTATCAATACCCGGGCCGGTATCCCGGACGCAAACATGCACCGATTGGGGATTCGGGCGCATCAGGGTGAGGTAGACGCCGCCCTGGTGGGTAAACTTCAGGCCGTTACTGATCAGGTTCATGACGATCTGGCTCAGAGCGCGTCGGTCGGTTTCCAGGTTGACGGGCTGATCGGGCAGTTGCAGACCAAGCTCGAGTGCCTTTTCCCGAGCCTGCAGGCTGAAAGTACCGTGTATTTCTTCGAGCAACTGGTTCAGATTGATGTTCTCTGGCTTCAGTTCGAGTTTGCCCGCGTCGATTTTTGCAACGTCCAGCAAGTCGTTAATAAGGGATAACAAGTGTTGTGCACTGGAGCGCACGGTGCCGAGTTGCTTTTTCTGGTCGTCGTTCAGTGGTCCGGGGAGGCCCATCAGCAAGGTGCCGGTAAAGCCGATAATGGCATTGAGCGGGGTTCGTAGTTCGTGGCTCATGCTGGCCAGGAATTGGTCCTTGGCTTTGTTGGCGGTGGCGAGTTCCTGGTTTTTATCCTGGAGGGCGCGCTCGAAGCGCTTACGCTCGGTAATGTCCCGAATCGCACTGGACACCAGTATGCCCTCTTCGGTTTCCAGCGGACTGAGACTGATTTCAATGGGGAATTCGATGCCACCCTTTCTGAGACCAAACAGCTCAAGGCCCATGCCCATAGGTCGAACGCGGGGATCTTTGAAAAAGCCATCCCGATGACCAATATGCTGGCCCCGGTAACGTTCGGGCATAAGAATTTCGACGTTCTGGCCGATCATCTCGTCCCGGTGGTAGCCAAACAGGGATTCCGCCTGCGAGTTCACCAGCACAATGCGGCCGCCCTGTTTGACAATGACGATGGCATCCGGCGCCGATTCCAGTAAGCCCCGGAATTTCTGCTCGGCCCGCTTGAGTTCTGAAACATCCCGGATCAGGGTAACCACCAGGCTGTCGCCCTGAACATCGACCGGGCTGCAAACGACCTCGACGGGAAAGGACTGGCCTTTTTTAGACCGGCACAGGCCCTGCGTGGACAGGCTGCGTCCACAGTCACCAAAATCCAGGGTAAGCGCCCGGTGTTCTGAATCCGTAAGCTCGATAAGATCGGCAAGCGGCTGCTGCACCGCTTCTTCCCGCGTGAACCCCAGCAGGATCTCCGCAGCAGAGTTCCAGTCTTCCACGACCCCGTCTGGTCGCAGCAACACCACGGCATCGGCCGGGGAGGGGCGCATTGTGGCGGTTTCCATTTCCACAGTCTGATGCTCCATGCCTAGAACGGATTTGGTGAGCTCCCTGTGAAAAAGAAGTATGGTCGATGCTTTGTATTTTTCCAGTAAACCCCGTAATCAGCCTCGTGCTGACATCAGGGTCAGGCACAACTGGGCGTTCTGGATGAAGTGGCCAAACGCCGCCAATTGCTGTTCCGATGGCACATAGCCTGCGGCCGCATTATCAGCGTAGAACAAGCCTACCAATCGGCCCTTGGCTTTCAGCGAGCCTGCCAGCGCCGGAACTTTCCCCAGCCAGCGGTCGTAGGGTACGCCCTCGGTCTGCTTTCGGGGTTCATAGACGGCGCAGGTGCCATGGGGCAACAGCGGCCCAAGGGGCCCGGTGCCGTCTTTCTTGATCACAAAGTGCTCGCGCCACTCTTCGGTGCCGCGGCCACCTACCTTGCGCGGTACCAGTAGTTCGCCGGAGCGGTCGGTCATCAACAGGGCTACGCGCTGCATGCCGATGGCCCGGTGAATCCCCTCAATCACCAACTGGCAGACCTCATTGATGTCCGGTTTTTCCGCCAGGGTCTGGGTCAGTTCCCGCAGAATCTGCAGTTGCAGATCGGAGTCCATGGCCGGGGCCTGGGTATCGGGGGCTGACTCCTGGTTGCCCGGCAGCAGAGCGGTCACTTGCGGGATGCCCAGAGAAACCGCCACTTTGCTGGCTTCCTGGGCGTTTACCTTGAGTTGATCACGGATGGCGGCGGGGGTTTCACCGATGTCGTCAGAGAGCTTCTCGAGCACCTTGTCCATCTCGGCCCCGCTCCAGCCGTTCTCGGACACCCGGGCCATTTCGACGCTGTTGCGGACCAGGCTGCTGGCCATGGAGTTGGCTTTTCCCGGCGCTACCACTTCCTTGATGAACGGTCCCAGCGACCAGGCATCCACCAGCCCGCGGGTTATTTCGGTAAAGGTGGTATGCAGCACCGCTTTCTGGGCCTCGACCGGGGGCTCTTCCAGCCGCAGGCGCTCTTCAAGTTCGCTGGCCTGCTCGGTTTCGCAGGACCAGAAAGCCAGTTCCCCAATGTTCATCAGCAAAGCGCCGATAAAGACCTCTTCCAGGGCGTGCTCGGTGCGTTTGGGCATCAGACAGCGGGCCTGTACCGCGGCATGAATCGCCCTGGCCAGGCATCGCAGCAGGTGGGGGCGATCATTGCGTTTGAGCAGGGAATCGACAATCAGAGACGAAATCGCCATGGACTTCACGGCATCAAAGCCGATCAGCGTGATGGCCCGGCTGACCGTGCTGACCTGGGTGCGGGTCTGGTTGTAAAACACCGTGTTGGATAACCGGAGCACCTGGGAGGTGAGCTGGGCATCATTGAGAATCACGTTTGCCAACTCATTGACGGTACTGTTGCGGCTGTCTGTCAGTTCGTTGATCTGCCGGAGGGTGTTGGCCAAAACCGGCAACTCTACCTTGCTCAGGTAGGAAACCCATGCCTGGGTTGAGTTCATCCTTGAGGGCGAAGTTTCGGACGGAGTAGTCACGGAAGGGGCGCGCCTCGGAATGGTGGACAGTTGTTAATGTTCTTTGTGGATACGAGTTTAGCTGAGCCGGGACGGGTCTGTCAGGTACCTTTTGGTGTAAGGGCAACTACCCACCTGCCGGCCACCGGGCGGGATTCGGGTTTGCCCCCTGAATAGGCTATAATCGCCGGTTTTAACGACGCATCTGCAAGGCACTGATCGTGATTGTATTTGACCAGGTAGAAAAGTCGTACCAGGTGGCTGGCCGGGCGATCCCCGCGCTGCATCCCACCAGTATGACCATCGAGACCGGTGAGGTGTTCGGCATCGTCGGCCACTCCGGCGCGGGCAAATCGACCCTTGTCCGACTGATCAACAAACTGGAACCCTCCACCGGCGGTCGCATCCTGATCGACGACGAGGACATCACCCGCTACAGCGCCGCAGAGTTGCGGGCCTTCCGACGCAAAGTGGGCATGATTTTCCAGCATTTCAATCTGCTGTCGTCCAAGACGGTGGCTGACAATATTACCTTCCCGATGAAGCTGGCGGGCATTTATTCCAAGGCTGAAATTCGCAGTCGGGTGGATGAGCTGCTGGCACGGGTGAGCCTGAGCGATCATGCCAACAAATATCCGTCCCAGTTGTCTGGCGGGCAGAAACAGCGGGTAGGCATTGCCCGCGCTCTGGCCTGCAGACCGACTATTTTGCTGTGCGATGAAGCCACCAGCGCCCTGGACCCACAAACCACCCAGTCGGTACTCAAGCTGCTGGCGGACATCAACAAGGAACTGGGCCTGACTATTGTGCTGATTACCCACGAGATGGATGTGGTGCGCCGTGTCTGTGACCGGGTGGCGGTGATGGATGCCGGCCGTGTGGTGGAAATGGGGCCGGTCAGTGAAGTCTTTCTGCACCCCCAGCACCCGACCACCCGGGATTTTGTGTTCGAAAGCGAAAACGTCGATCGCGATGAGTTGCAGGAAGATCTGCAGAAAGCCGAGGGTCGTATTCTGCGACTGACGTTCAAGGGGGAATCCACGTACAAACCGTTGCTTGGTAGTGTTGCCCGGGAATCCGGTGTGGATTTCAGTATTCTCTCGGGCAGGATTGATCACATCAAGGACACGCCCTACGGCCAGTTGACCCTGTCGTTGGTTGGCGGCGATCTGGAGGTTGCCATGAAAGCGCTGGAAGCCGCTGAAGTTCATGTGGAGGTGGTGCGCTGATGGAAGCCTTGATGGAAAGCCTTATGGGGAACGTGGACTGGGCCGAAATTGGCTGGGCCAGTTGGGATACCCTGGTGATGGTGGGCATGTCGCTGTTGTTCAGCGTATTGATTGGCTTGCCCATAGGTGTGCTGTTGTTCCTGACCGGCAAGCGTCAGTTGCTGGAACAGCCGGTGGCCTACGCCATCCTGTCGTTTATTGTGAACGTGCTGCGCTCTGTGCCCTTCATCATCCTGCTGATTGTGATGATCCCGTTCACGGTAATGCTGATCGGCACCTCCCTGGGGGTGGCCGGCGCGATTCCCCCGTTGGTGGCCGGTGGTGCTCCGTTCTTTGCCCGCCTGGTGGAAACCTCCTTGCGGGAGGTGGACCGGGGCATTATTGAAGCAACCCAGGCGATGGGTGCGAATGTTCGGCAAATCATCTTTGGTGCCTTGCTGCCGGAGGCACTTCCCGGCATTATCGCGGGCATTACGGTAACGGCCATTACTCTGGTGTCTTACGCAGCCATGTCTGGCGTTATTGGTGGCGGCGGCCTTGGCGACCTGGCGATCCGGTTCGGTTACCAGCGGTTCCAGACCGACGTGATGGTGATTACTGTGGCCCTGCTGGTGATCTTTGTGCAGGTGTTGCAGATGGCGGGCGATCGCCTGGTTCTGTATTTCAGCCGTAAATAATTAACGCAGGAGATTTGTTATGAACCTGAAGAAAACTCTGGTGGCTCTGGCCGCTGTTGCAACCTTCTCGACCGCTGCTTCGGCAGAACAACTGTCTGTAGCCGCGACTCCGGTACCCCACGCCGAGCTGCTGGAATTCGTGAAGCCGGCCCTGGCGGAACAGGGTGTAGAGCTGGATGTGAAGGTGTTCACCGACTACGTGCAGCCCAACATCCAGGTTGATCAGAAGCGTATGGATGCCAACTTCTTCCAGCACCAGCCGTACCTGGATGAGTTCAACGATGGCCGTGGCACCAACCTGGTGACTGTGACCGGCGTTCACGTGGAGCCGTTCGGCGCCTACTCCAGCAAGATCGAGTCTCTGGACGAGCTGAAAGAAGGTGCGGTTGTGGCCATCCCCAACGACCCCACCAACGGTGGCCGTGCTCTGCTGTTGCTGCAGAAAGCGGGCCTGATTACCCTGAAGGACGAAAGCAAGATCACTGCGACCCCGCGTGATATTGCCGACAACCCCAAAGACCTGGACTTCAAGGAACTGGAAGCGGCGACCCTGCCGCGTATCCTGAACCAGGTGGACCTGGCGCTGATCAACACTAACTACGCGCTGGAAGCGGGCCTGAACCCGTCTGAAGATGCTCTGGTGATCGAAGGCTCCGAGTCTCCGTACGTGAACATCCTGGTCGCCCGTCCGGACAACAAGGACAGCGAAGCCATGCAGAAGCTGGCCAATGCCTTGAAATCCGATGCGGTGAAAGACTTTATCAAGGAGAAGTATGAGGGTGCGGTTGTTCCGGCGTTCTGATCGGAACGGAGTGCCTTCAGGTGCTCTCAAGCATAAAAAAGGGCAGCCATTTGGCTGCCCTTTTTGTTTGTGGCGGTGGATCAGTCACCACTCCAGTTAGCACGTGGGTCTGGTGTCATCCGCAGGTAGGACTTCACGGCTTTGTAGCCTTTCGGGAAGCGCTTTTTGATCTCATCTTCATCCTGCAGTGACGGCACAATCACCACATCACTGCCACTCTCCCAGTTGCCGGGTGTGGCCACGCGGTGTTCGTCGGTCAGTTGCAGGGAATCGATTACCCGCAGCACTTCATTGAAGTTCCGACCTGTGGATGCCGGGTAGGTGATGATCAGTCGAACCTTCTTGTTCGGGTCGATGATGAACAACGAGCGCACGGTCAGGCTGTCGTTGGCGTTCGGGTGGATCATGTCGTACTTCTCGGACACCTGGCGGTCGTGGTCTGCAATGATTGGAAAGTTGACTGTGCAGCCCTGGGTCTCGTTGATGTCTTTGATCCAGTCGTGGTGAGAATCCACCGGGTCGACACTCAAGGCGATGGCCTTGACGTTACGCTTGGCAAATTCGTCTTTGAGCTTGGCGGTCAGGCCCAGCTCGGTGGTGCACACCGGGGTAAAGTCGGCCGGGTGGGAAAACAGTACGCCCCAGCCATTGCCGAGCCACTCGTGAAAGCGAATGCGGCCCTCGGTGGAATCCTGTTCAAAATCCGGTGCAGTATCTCCAAGACGCAGACTCATACTTACTCTCCTTCGACACGGTTGTTGGCAAATTCGTGTATTGCGCCGGCGTTGCCCGCCGTTGTTGTCTGATCAGTGTATACGAGTAACTGTGGTGATGGATGCGCCAGTTACAAGGGGGACTTGATCTGGCGCATCCAACGGTTCGCTCACATCCTTGTGAGCGTCTTGCATAGACAGGGTATTACTCCACGCCCAGAGCCTTCTGCTTGTCGAAGTGCTCCCGGGTCAGTTTGAACACTACCGGGCTCAACAGCAGCAGGGCAATCAGGTTGGGCAGTGCCATCATGGCGTTCAGGGTGTCGGCCACCAGCCAGATAAAGCCCAGGTTGATGGTGGCGCCCACCGGAATGGCTACAATCCACAGCACCCGGTAAGGCAGAATGGCCTTCACACCGAACAGGAACTCAATACAGCGTTCTCCGTAGAAGGACCAGCCGATGATGGTGGTGAATGCGAAGATCGCCAGGGCAATCGCCACCACGTAGTTGCCAAAGCCCGGCAGGCCGGTTTCAAAGGCCAGGGACGTGAGTGCGGCACCGGTTTCGCCGGACGTCCAGGCACCGGAGGTGATGATCACCAGGCCGGTGATGGAACAGACAATGATGGTGTCGATGAAGGTGCCCAGCATGGCCACCATGCCCTGCTTGACCGGGTTTTTGGTTTGCGCTGCCGCGTGGGCGATGGGGGCAGAGCCCAGACCTGCTTCGTTAGAGAAGATGCCCCGGGCCACACCAAAGCGGATGGCTGCCCAGACCGCAGCACCGGCAAACCCGCCCTCGGCTGCAGCCGGGCTGAAGGCATAACTGAATACCATGCTGATGGCTTCCGGAATCTGGTTGGCGTTAATGGCCAGTACGATCAGGCCAATCAGCACATAGGACACTGCCATAAACGGCACCAGTGCACTGGCCACCTGGCCGATACGCTTGATACCGCCAATCAGTACCATGCCCACCAATACCATCAGGATCACACCGGTTACCCAGTGGGGCAGGCCAAAATTGGTTTCCAGCACATCGGCGACGGAGTTGGCCTGAACCGTGTTACCGATGCCAAAGGCGGCTACCGAGGCAAACACCGCAAACAGGATGCCCAGCCAGGCCCACTTGCTGCCCAGGCCGTTACGGATGTAATACATGGGGCCGCCCACGTGGTTGCCACGCTCGTCCACTTCCCGGAAGCGAACCGCCAGGACGGCTTCTGAGTATTTGGTGGCCATGCCCACCAGGGCTGTGAGCCACATCCAGAACAGCGCACCGGGGCCGCCGAGGAAGACCGCTGTGGCTACACCGGCAATATTACCGGTACCGACGGTGGCAGACAGCGCGGTCATCAGGGCCTGGAACGGGGGAATGTCACCGTCATCCTCGTCACCGCGGGCCCGGCCGCTCCACATCAGGCGGAAACCGGCCCCCAGTTTCATGATCGGCATCAATTTCAGGCCAATACTCAGAAACAGGCCGACGCCCAGAATCATCACCAGCATGGGAGGGCCCCATACCAGTCCGTTGATTTCACTTACAAAATTGGAAATGGCTTCCATGGGTTCTCCCACTGTTTACCACGGATGAATCAGGATTATTGAGCCCTGAAAGGGCATAACCCATTGAGTTTAGTCGACAATTATCCGATGTAAACCGTTTTCATGACGCCGGTTTTTCATTTCTGCGGGCTTTGCCTATGTTTAGGGTATGGAAGTGCTCAATCGGGCACCGTTATTCTGTCTGAAAGGAAGTTGTCGATGCGCTCATTGAAAATATCTGAAGTGATGTGGAACCACATTGAACCGATTCGCTGTGGTACGCCGGTCACCAGGGTGGTGAAAGCCCTGCTGGCCAATCATGTCACCGGTTTGCCGGTGGTGGATGATCATCGCCGTGTGCTGGGCTTTGTCTCGGAACAGGACTGTATACACTCGCTGCTGGTCAGCAACTACCACCACGAAGGTGATCCCATTGTGGATGACGTGATGTTCCGGCAGCCGATGACGGTATCGCCGGACATGTCGGTGGTGGATCTGGCACAGAATCTGGGTGCTGGTAAGCCAAAAGTGTACCCGGTGGTTGATCATGGCAAACTGGTTGGTATCGTAACGCGTACTGCCATTCTGGCGGAATTTGCCAAGTCCGGTTTCAGTATCGACAAACCCAGCTATGCCGGTGCTGAGGACTGATCGCTAACCACATCTTTGACTCCGGGGGGGATCTATGGACCTGTTATCCACCAACGTCTGTTTCGACGGAGAACACCGCCGCTATCGCCATACCTCCGCTACCCTGGAGTGCGACATGGAATTTGCGGTGTTTCTTCCTCCTGCGGCGCTGGGTGCTCAGGCCAAAGAGGTGCCGGTGCTGTACTGGTTGTCGGGCCTCACCTGCACCGATCAGAATTTCATGCAGAAAGCCGGCGCCCAGAAACTCGCTGCAAAGCTGGGCCTGGCCATTGTCTGCCCGGATACCAGCCCCCGTGGCGTAAATCTGCCCGGCGAGGATGACAGCTATGATTTCGGCTCCGGAGCCGGTTTCTATGTGAACGCGACCCAACAGCCCTGGGCGCCGCATTACCGGATGTATGATTATGTGGTCAAGGAGCTGCCGCAGCTGGTGGAAAACGAATTGCCGCTGAACGGCGAACGTTCGGTCAGTGGCCATTCCATGGGCGGGCACGGGGCTCTGATTGCGGCTTTGAAGAACCCGGGGTATTACAGGTCGGTATCGGCCTTTGCTCCAATTGCCAACCCCATGGCCTGCCCCTGGGGCCAGAAGGCGTTTACCGGATACCTGGGTGACGATCAGTCGGCGTGGGAAGCCTGGGATGCCACCATGCTGATTCCGACGGCGAAGGAACGGTTGCCGCTACTGGTGGACCAGGGTACGGCCGATGAGTTTCTGGACAGCCAACTGAACCCGGATGCTTTGGCTGATGTGTGCGAGAAATTCCACCATCACCTGAACCTGCGTATGCATCGGGGCTATGACCACAGCTACTTCTTTATCGCCTCGTTCATTGACGATCACCTGAACCATCATGCCCGGGCACTTGGGCTGATCTGATTCAGGAGCGGAAGCCCCAGAGCATGCTGAAATCCATGGATGGCATGATCTCGGGCTCTTCCGGCGCTCGAATGTTGTATTCCAGCAGGCTTGTATCGCGCTCAAAGGTGCCACTGTAGCGGTTACCTCTGGGGCCGAATATCGCCTGTACATAAGGACCGCGTGCCCGTACTGCCCGACGGGTAATAACGCCCACCTCGTTATTTACCAGCCGTACCAGCATGCCTGGAGGATGATCCCCCAATACCTGCAGTAATGAACGCGGAATCGCCGGCCGGAACTTGCCGTCCGCCAGGGTGGCGATGAGTTTGCGGGCCTCAGTGATATTCATCCGGTTACGGTAAGCGCGCTTGGTGATCATCGCCACATAGCGCTCGGCCAGGGCCAGGATTTCTGCTTCCGGAAGGATATCGCTACCGCTGAGCCCTTCAGGATAGCCCGAGCCATCGGCCTGTTCGTGGTGTTGGGCAATGATACGCAGCAGCAGCTTGTTATTGATGCCGGCCGACGTCAGCGCCTGAATGCTTCGGGCTGGATGCTTGCGAATGACCGCCCGCTGATCATCGGTCAACACGGTATTGGAGGCGTTGAGTTGGTCTGCCACAGGCACCAGCGCGAGGTTGGCGGTGAGCGCGGCGGCGGTGAGCACAGTGGCCCGCTTTTCCTCCAGCCCGAACTGGCGTGCGATAAAATGGCACAGGATGCCGTAGAACAGGATCTGTTCATGGATGGTGGGGCTGATGGAATACAGGTGAACCAGTGCCAGGCTGGCGTCGGGTGCCTCCTGGCAGGTTTTATCCAGCATTCGGCACAGACCCAACAGGCGTTTCTGGGCGGTGGGATCTTCCGAGGTAATGGCGTTGAGTGTGACTTCCAGCGTGGTCAGCAAGTCACCGTATTCTGCAAACGGATTCCGCTGGCGCAGGTCTTCAAAGGTTTCCTCTTTCGGCCGCTCGATCTTTCGGGGCTTGAAGCGCCCTCTTTCAAACAGCTGCTCGAGCTGGCTGTTGGTCTGAATCACATAGCCCTGACGCAGAAGAATATTGCCTTCTGAGTCGAAAACATCCCAGGGCAGGGGCTTGCCTATGGTGAGTGCCCCAGGGGCTATTCTTATCAGTGATTTAGACACAATGTTCCTGAATCTGCCGACGGTACGCGATAGTATGACTGGCCAATAGGTTTGAAGCTAATGATCGTTGCCTGGACGATTATAAAGCGGATTACATTGGAATATTAGAGAAAAGCAAAGCGTGATGCGGGTCACATTGTGTCGCCTTTGGTGGTAGATTTGTTAAGAATCGTTGCCCTGGAACGACCGTTTGAAAAGCTTGGGCTATTCTAGAATCCTAAATCAGACTTTTGTCGGACCCTGAGCTGCATGTTTCACCGCCTGAAAAACGATTTTCGGTTATCCATCATTACCTTGCTGGGCATCAGCGGGCTGGTGGGCATCACGCCGTTTGCAGTGCTGCGGTTCATGCAGGGTAATCTGCTGGCTGGCGTGGTGGATAGCGTGATCCTTGGCGGTATTGCGATGAGCATGGCCTATGCCTGGTTCACGGGAGATACCCGCAGGACGGGCCTGGTTATGGCGATAATTTCGTCCTATGGGGCTGTTGCAGTCGGTACGATTGTTGGTGACCCGGGGTTGTTCTGGTTATATCCCTGTCTGGTCACCACCTTCTTTCTGGTCGCTCCGAGGGTTGCTGTCGGTATTAACCTGTCCGCCATCCTGGCCATGATGGTGATCGGCCTGGCATTCAGTAGCCAGGAGCAGATGTGGTCGTTTTCCTCCACCGCCGTTGTGGTCAGTGCCTGCGCCTATGTCTTTGCTCATCGCAACCACAGCCAGCGCCGGCGCCTGGAGCAGCTGGCCACCATCGACCCGCTGACCGGCGTAAAGAACCGCCGTTCGATGGATCAGGAGCTGGATGTGGCCGCTGCCAATGCCGAGCGTTCCGGCCTGCCCTACGCTCTGGTGTTGCTGGACCTTGATCACTTCAAGAAGATCAATGACGAATATGGCCACGGCGTGGGCGACGATGTGCTCACCGAGCTGGTGGCCCTGCTGGAGAGCAATACCCGCCGTTCCGATCAGTTGTTCCGATATGGCGGTGAGGAGTTTGTATTGCTGCTGCCAGGCGTTGATGGCGTGAATCTGCGTGCGGTGATGAACAATCTTCAGCAGGTGCTCCGAAAATACATGAAACACCCCGGCGGGCCGGTAACCGCGTCATTCGGCGTGGCCCTGCTGGGCCATGGCGAAAGTGTGGAAAGCTGGCTGGCCCGGGCCGATAACGCGCTGTACACCGCCAAGGAAACCGGGCGTGACCGGATTGTCTATGCCGAGGATATTGGTCAGCCCATGCCAGAGCCGGTTCCCACGGCTGCAGGCTGAGTGTCTTCATCAACGGGCGTGGAAGGCTGGTAATGAAACAGGCGCCAGCCGAGTAACAGGCTGGCGGAGGTCA
Source organism: Marinobacter sp. EVN1 (assembly GCF_000475375.1). NCBI lineage: Bacteria > Pseudomonadati > Pseudomonadota > Gammaproteobacteria > Pseudomonadales > Marinobacteraceae > Marinobacter > Marinobacter sp. EVN1. The sequence goes on along the minus strand of NZ_AXCB01000005.1, from coordinate 102,376 downwards.
GCCCGGCCGTCAGTCCTACCCAGAAACCCGCAGCGCCCAGCGCCGGCCATACCCAGTCGGTAAATGTCAGCACATATCCCAGCGGCAGGCCCACTCCCCAGAATGAAAACAGCATGATGAACATGGGAATGCGCGTGTCCTTGTAGCCGCGCAGGGCGCTGATACAGGTTACCTGGATAACATCGGCAATCTGGAACATGGCGGCGAAGGTGAGCAGCCGAATGGTGACCGCCTGAACCTCGGCATCGCCCGAATACAGGCTGGCAATCGCGCCGGAGAACACGAACAGCAGGGTGGCAAACAGCAGGGCGATGGCCGAGGCCAGAATCAGCGAGCTGCGTGAAATCAGCCTTGCGGAGTCCCGGGCGTTGGCTCCTGTCAGAAAACTTACCCTCAGAGTCAGTGCCATACCCAGGCTGAGAGGAAGCATGAACAGCAGCGAGGTTACGTTCAGGGCGATCTGATGGCCGGCTACCACCACTGGGCCAAGCGGTGCCAGGAACAAGGCGATCACGGCAAACATGCTTGCTTCGACGAAGATGGTGAAGCCGATGGGGACGCCAATGCGCAGGATGTACTGAATGCCAGCCCAGTCCGGTTTTACCCAATCGGCAACCAGATGGAACTGACGGAAGGTCTCGCTGCGGTTCAGATAGATCAGCATGGCGATGGCGGCGACACCGTTGGAGATGGATGTGGCCCAGCCACAGCCGACACCGCCCATGGCGGGCAGCCCGAGTTTGCCGTAAATGAAGATGTAGTTCAGGGGCAGGTTGATCACCGTGCTAAGCACGGAAAACGCCATGATCACCCGGGTATGCCCCAGACCATCGGTCAGGCCCCGAAGGGCGTTGATCAGCAGCAGCGCGGGAATGCCCCAGGCAAATGCGTCCAGATAACCCTGGGTGATGCCGGCGGTGTGCGGGTCGAGTTTCAGCAGGGCCAGGACGGGATGGACATTGGTCAGCAACAGCGCCATCACTACGGTGCCGCCCGCCGCAATGTAGATGCCCTGCCAGGTTGCGGGCATGATCTTATGGGTTGTCCGAGCGCCGTTGTAGCCGGAAATGATCGGTTGCAAGGCGCCGAGCATGCCCATAAAAAACAGGAAAAGCGGCATCCACAGGCTGCTGCCGATACCCACGGCCGCGAGGTCTTCGGCACTGGCGTGGCCGGCCATCACGGTATCGATCACACCATTGGCCATCTGTGCCACCTGGGCAATCAGAATCGGGCCGCCCAGAATGGCCAGTGTTTTCCACTCGGCGAGCGTGCGCTGAATCAGCGGCTGGCGGGCTTCGGGTAGTGGCTGATGGGTTTCGTCCATGGCGCTCTGGTTTTTCCGGAATTGTAGCGTGGCACTGGTACAGGACCGGCCATGGTACCTCAGCCTGCGGACTCGTGCTTATAGGGGTTTCCCCGTCTGCCGCCGCTGCAAAACCCACCGTAAAGCAGTAAAGTAGGCGCCCGGCATACAACAGGGGTGGTGCAATCGATGGTCTTACTGGTTCTGGTAACCGTACTCTGGGCCTTTTCGTTCAGTCTGATCGGCGAGTTCCTGGCTGGTCGTGTAGACAGCGACTTCGCGGTGTTGAGCCGGGTCTTGCTGGCAGCCCTGGTGTTCCTGCCGTTTACCCGCTGGCGCGGTGTTCCCTCCGGTATGAAGCTGGGCATACTGGTGACTGGTATGCTGCAGTTCGGCATCACCTATCTGTGCCTGTATCGCTCGTTCAGTTACCTGACGGTACCGGAAGTTCTGCTGTTCACCATTTTTACGCCTCTGTACGTGACTCTGGTGGATGATGCCCTGGCCCGCCGGTTTTCACCGGTGGCGTTGCTGGCTGCGGCCATTGCCACACTCGGTGCCGGCATCATCCGGTACGATGGCCTCAGTGAGGATTTCATCACCGGGTTCCTGCTGCTGCAGGTGGCCAACTTTACCTTCGCTGCCGGCCAGGTTGGCTACAAGCACGTGATGCAACGTTACCCTCTGGCGCTGCCTGGGTATCGCACTTTCGGTTACTTCTTCCTGGGCGCACTGGTGATCGCGCTACCCTCGTTCCTGATTTTTGGTAACCCGGACAAGTTGCCCTCAACACCGTTGCAGTGGGGCATTCTTGGCTGGCTGGGCCTGGCGGCGTCCGGTCTGGGGCTGTACCTGTGGAATCGCGGTGCCTGCAAGGTCGATGCAGGCACCCTGGCGGTGATGAACAATGCCCTGGTGCCGGCTGGCTTGCTGGTCAATCTGCTGATCTGGAATCGTGATGCAGATCTGCTGCGCCTGGCCATTGGTGGCGTGGTGATCGGGTTCTCTCTGTGGGTGAATGCTCGCTATCACCCCAGGGCAAAGCTGGCTGCATCCTCCTGAGTTCCCTGAATTTTTTCTAAAGCGCCGTGGCCTGTTGTCGTTACACGAATAGGACACGGCGTAACCCATTCGCTATTTCATTGATATATATCTATAACTAAGCTGTCGCCGTTAAATTTTATCGGGCCAACGGACGAACAGTTCCCCATGCGCAAGAACCTGCCTGTCACTCAGCGCGAGATCCACATCCCTGAAGGAATGCGGTTGATCAGTACGACCACTCTCAAGGGGGTGATTACTTACTGTGATGATGACTTCGTCACCATCAGCGGTTACAGCCGGGACGAACTGATCGGTCAGGCCCATAACCTTATCCGGCACCCGGATATGCCCCCGGCGGTTTTTGCTGACATGTGGGAATACCTGAAAGCCGGCAAGGCCTGGATGGGGGTTGTGAAGAACCGGGCCAAGTCCGGTGACCATTACTGGGTGAGCGCTTACGCCACGCCAATCTGGGAGAATGGCCAGATGGTGGGCTATGAATCCGTGCGGGTCGCCGCTACCCGGGAGCAGATTGCCCGCGCTGAACGACTGTATAAGGAGATCTCCGAGGGTCGGTTGAGTTCCTGTTGGCGCAACCGGGTCCTGACCATGGTCCGTTCAGGCTGGCCCTTTATGGTTTCCCTGGGCTTGAGTCTGGGCGCCCTTGCGTTCGAGTCTCCGGCTTTGGCCGTGCTTCTGGTAGTGGTTGGCCATGTTCTGGGTTTTGGTCTGGTGTTTACCTCTCTTTCCAACCGGCTCAGGAGCTTGCTGGAACTGCGTCCGGATGCCTTCCAGGACCCTATCGTTGCCCGAACCTACAGCGATGAGCGCGGACTGATGTCCCGGCTGGCACTGATGCTGGTGAGTGAAGAGGCGAGAATCCGAACCGCATTGGCCCGCATAGATGATCAGGCCGAACAATTGCTTGAACAGGTTCACGCTTCCCATGGTTACATTACCGAGGGCGCAGCAGCCATTGCGCGGCAGCGGGCTGAAACGGACCAGACTGCTTCGGCCATCAACCAAATGACCGTCTCCATCCAGGAGGTGGTCGAATCTGTTAATCACAACGCCCGGGAAGCGGAACAGGCCAATCGCCAGGCCCATGAGGGTAGCGAGCGTAGTGGTGAGGCATTGGGCGCCATCCAGCAACTGGTGAATCAGGTTCAGGGCATTGGCGACTCGGTGGGCCGGCTGGGCGAATCCACCCGTAGCATTGGCGAGGCGGCAGATCTGATCAGTGAAATTGCTGATCAGACGAATCTCCTGGCTCTCAACGCCGCCATTGAGGCAGCTCGGGCCGGAGAACAGGGCCGGGGCTTTGCGGTGGTCGCTGATGAAGTGCGCTCACTGGCGCAGCGGACCCGGCAGTCGACGGTACGCATCCACGAGGTGGTTGAAGATTTCCGTGCCCAGGTGGATCAAACTGTAAACGCGGTGCGCGCAGGGGAACAGATTGCCGGTGATGGCCTCAACCGGGTGCAGGGCGCTGCCGATGCACTTAATGCCATCGTCAGTTCCGTGGATCGCATTTCCGAAAGTTTTATCACCATGTCCGCGGCGTTCGAAGAGCAGAGTCAGGTCTCTGATGAGATCAATCGCCAGGTGGTGAATATTGCCAGCCTGGCTGACCAGAGCGATGAACAGGCGGATGCGGCAAAACAGAGCAGCGATACTTTGAGCCAGATGGCTGGCGGCCTGAAAGACCTGATTGCCCGATTTGTCAGTAAAACCCGCTGATTAGCATTCCCGGGCCGCGCCGGGAACAATGAATTGTCCCGGCGCTCGCCCCTCAGCACTGGCATCATGCCGCCAGTGCTGGCAGAATCCCGCCCCAATAGCCCGCACGCCGTGTGCCGGGCGATCTGACAATTCGTATTTTCCTCAGCCAAAAGCACAGGAAGCAAACACATGACTCAGTCCAACTCCGCAGCAGACAGCGGGAACGGGGCTCGCGGACTCTGGTCTTCCAAGTTCGCGTTTATTCTGGCAGCCACCGGTTCCGCGGTTGGTCTCGGTAATATCTGGAAGTTCCCCTATGTCACCGGCGAGAACGGCGGTGGTGCCTTCGTTCTGGTGTACCTGCTCTGTATTGCCATCATCGGTATTCCCATCATGATGGCGGAAGTGTTTATCGGCCGGAATGGTCGTCATAACCCCATTACCAGTTTTCGGCTGGTGGCGGAGCGCAACCTGGCGTCGCCGGCCTGGCGAGTGTCGGCCATTGTCGGCATGCTGGCTGCGTTTATCATTCTGTCCTTCTACTCGGTCATCGGTGGCTGGGCGGCCTCCTACATTGGCCACGCGGCGATGGGCGATTTCACCGGCGGCACTGCAGAATCTGTGGGCGAGCTGTTCGGTGGCCTGCTGGGCAGCCCGATTCAGCTGCTGGCCTGGCACACGGTGTTCATGGCGCTGGTGGTGCTGGTAGTTTCCCGGGGCCTGAAAGGCGGCCTGGAACGTGCGGTTACCATTCTGATGCCGGCGCTGTTCCTGCTGCTGTTGCTGGTGGTTGGCTACGCGACGACGACCGGCCATTTCGGCGAGGCGGTTAGTTTCCTGTTCACCCCGAATTTTGAGGCACTGACGGTGAAAGGCGTACTGGTTGCCCTGGGGCACGCCTTCTTCACACTGAGCCTGGGTATGGCCATCATGATGGCTTACGGTTCCTACCTGGGCCGTGATGTCTCCATCGGCCGCACCGCCGTCAGTGTGGCGATCATGGACACTGTGGTGGCACTGCTGGCGGGCCTGGCCATTTTCCCGGTGGTGTTTGCCAACGGCCTGGAAGCCGGTGCCGGCCCCGGTCTGATCTTCCAGACCCTGCCGCTGGCGTTCGGTAACATGCCCATGGGCAGCCTGTTCGGCACCCTGTTCTTCGTTCTGTTGCTGTTTGCTGCCTGGACCTCTGGCATTTCCCTGCTGGAGCCGGTGGTTGAGTGGGTTGAAGAGAAAACCAGCCTGGCCCGCACCGGCAGCGCCATTCTGGTGGGCGTGCTGTGCTGGGCGCTGGGTATTGTGTCCATCCTGTCCCTGAACGTGTGGTCGGACGTTGCGCCGCTGGGCATGTTCGCCGCCTTTGAAGGCAAGACCGTGTTCGACCTGCTGGACTACTTCACCGCCAACATCATGCTGCCGCTGTCCGGTCTGCTGACCGCCATTTTTGTGGGCTGGTTCGTGGCCAAGGAGTCGCTGAAGAGCGACCTGGCGCTGCAGGGTGGCGCGTTCAGCCTGTGGTACAACCTGATCCGGTTTGTGACCCCGATTGCCGTGGCGATCGTGTTTGTTTACAACCTGACGGCCTGATCGCTCGCTGCTCAGGCAGCAAAAAGAAACCCCGGTGCTGGCGACAGTACCGGGGTTTTGTTTTTGGGGAGCGTGTTATTCGTAGTCGCTCTCGTCCTGCTCCATCACAGCCTTGAGTCGTTCTACGTGGGGCCGGACAGCACGTTTGTCGGCATCGCTCACTTGCTTCGCCGCACTGGATGCGCTTTTGACGGTCACCATCATCTGTTCCATCATTTCGCGCATCTGGGCTTTGGCGGCTTCGGGCATGTCGGGATTGTTTTCCATCTCGGCAATGGCGCGCTCCATCTCCGCGATATCCGGTGCCATGTCGGGCTGGGCTTCCATTTCGATGGCAAACCAGGCGCTGACGATGCGGTCGCCTTTGCGGGCCCAGGCTTCCGGGCTGGAGAATCCGAAGTCATCGACCAGGTCGTCCAGGTCATCGTACATTTCGTGGCCTTTCACTTCGTCCACCATCGAGGACATCATCCGGGCGAAATCCACTTCCCGCTCATCGTCGGCTGGATCTTCGATGGATTCGATGAAGTCCTGATGCTTGTCGATCAGGGGCTGCATGGCTTCCATGCTGGCGATGAAGGAAGTGACATCGTCCTCGGTGAGGTTTTCACTGTGGGCTAACGGTGCCAGGGCCAGGCTGAGTAGCAGCAGGCCGGCTTGCAGCACGTTGAGGCGCGGTTGGGTGTTGCGGTGGTTCATGGTGCACTCCTTGCTGGTGATTTCCTGTGACTGTCAGCAAAGAGTAATCCCAGGCTGGCCAGGTTTCCAGCGGTATCAGGAGCTCAGACCTTTCCGCCCAGCAATATGCGCACGGCAGTGCAGGCATCCTCAAGCTCTTCATCGCGGGGTTCGCGGCCGCCAATGATGTCGCTGTACAGGCAGGATTCGGCGATTCGTACCATGAAGTAGGACAAGCTCTGGATGTTCATGGGTGGGCTCAGATGGCCAGCGCGCACTTCGTCTTTGAGCAGGCGGGTGTTCACTTCCACGGTGCGGGCGTGCAGCGTGGAGTGGGAGGAAGTGAGCATTTTCAGGGCGTATTCCGGGTCCTGATGCAGGAACTTTCGCAGCGGGGCGAAGTGCAGGATGGTCATGTTGATGTGGCGGAACACGCCCACCACGTAGTCGACGCCATGGCCGGGGGTAACGGCGCGGGCTTCTTTGTACAGGGGCTCGTACAGGGACCACAGAATTTCACCAATCAGCAGGTCGCGGTTACCAACCCAGCGGAACAGGGTGGCGCGGCCGATGTGGAGGTCGTCGGCGAGGGCAGCCAGGCTGATTTTTTCCCCTTTTAGCCACATTCTTCTGGCGCGGCGGAAGGCGTCCAGGGGGGTGGTTTTGGCGGTTGGTGTGGTCACTTCGGTCCCTTTGGCTGGTTTGGGGACATTCTATCGGTTGCCGGGGCTTGGGGCTATGGCATCACACCCACAGATCGCCAATGGGGGTCTCCGGGCTGAAGTGGTGCAGGATCTGGGCCTGCAGCAGTTCCGCGGTGGCGATGGCGTCGATCAGGGCGTTGTGGGAGGCATAGTGGGGCAGGCCGTAGCGTAGCCGGCTGTCTGCCAGGCGGATGGAGATCGGCTTTTTGCCCATCAGTTGCTGCCAGCGGCTGGGATTGCGGTTTGGGTGCAGGTGCGCTTCGATGGCCATGGTGTCGATGACCGGGAAGCGGAGTTGTTCGTTCAGGCGCCATTGCAGGGCGGTGTTCAGGAACGGGCGTTCGATGTTGCGGTAGTGCACCACGGGGATTCGGCCGTTGAGGTGTTCGAACAGCGGGTCGAGTACGTCTTCCAGGTCCGGGGCGTTTTCGATTTCGCTATGGGTAATGCCGTGGATGGTCACAGAGGTTTTGTGCAGGGGCAGTCTGGGTCGAACCACCTGGTGCCAGCATTGGCCGAGCTGGATGCCTGTCAGGGTGAAAGGCACCAGGCCGATGCTGACGATGGAATGCTGGTCGGCTTCCAGGCCAGTGGTTTCGAAGTCCAGGGCCACTAAGGGGACGTCCCGGACAGGCGTGTCCGGACTGGGGCAGCCGGCTTCGTAGAAGGCGCGGATTCTGGTGTCTTTCGCCTGTTCGGCGCCTTTACGGTAGTTCTCTGGCCAATTCTGCTTGCTGTTGCCGCTTTTGATCACGCTAGACATTCCGGGTGGCTCCGGCGTTATAGCGGAAGCGCAGGAATTTCTGGGCGTTACTGACGATCTGGAAGGCGTCTTTCAGGTGGCTGCGTTCAAATGGCGACAGGTCCTCCGGGCGCACGTTGTTGTCCGGGTCGCGGCCCTCTTCGATGGCCAGTGCCTGATGGCGGATGCGGACGATGGAGATGAATTCCAGGGCATCCCGCAGGTTGCCGGCGTCGTCGTCCAGCATGAGTTTGGTTTTGGCGATGTCGCGCAGGCGTTCGAAGGAGTTCTGGGAGCGGGAACCGCAGGCCAGGGCGTGCACCCGAATGAGGTCAGAAACCGGTGCGGTGCCGCGGCGTTTGAGGTTGAAGGTTTTCTGGTGCTTGCCGTCCTCTTCCAGGACGAAGGTGCGGAAGAAGCCCAGGGGCGGCGTGCGGTTCAGGGCATTGCGGGCCAGGAAGGTAAGGAAGCGCTGGCTGTTGCTGGCCTTGTTCACGATCAGGGTTTTCAGCTGTTCGGCATAGTCAGTTTCGCCGTAGATGCCGTCCAGGTCGAAGAAGATGTTGCTGTTGAGCAGGGCTTCGGCTTTGGGGTTGTCGATCCAGTCGGTGAAGTAATCCTTCCACACGCTCAGCGGTTGTCGCCATTTCGGATTGGTGGCCATGATGTCACCGGTGCAGTAGGTGTAGCCGCATTCAGCCAGGCCGTCTGAGACAAATTTGGCCAGGGCCAGGAAGTATTCGTCGTGCTCTTCCGGAATGAAGCTGTCGTCCAGCACCATGGCGTTGTCCTGGTCGGTAACCACCAGCTGTTCATCCCGGGCCATGGAGCCGAGAGCCATAAAGCAATACGGGATGGGTGGCGGGCCGAGTTTTTCCTCGCCCAGCTCCAGCAGGCGCTGACTGAAGCTTCGGCCGATGCCAGCCATGGCGCTGCCGATCATGTGGGAATTGGCGTCTTCATTCACCATGCGCACGAAGCTGTCGCGCACTTCGCGGCTGATTTTCTTCAGGCCTTTGACGTCGTTCTGGTGGTAGATGTTGCTCACCAGGTACAAGCTGCTCTGGCTCTCGTATTTGACGATGTCGGACAGCGCGATAACGCCGCGCACTTCATGGTCTTCCATCACTGGCAGATGGTGCACGTTATTGTGCAGCATGGTAAGCATGGCTTCGAAGATGTAGCTGCGGGCGCTGATGGTAATCAGCCCTTCGGACATGATCTCGCTGATGGGGGTTTCTGATGGCAGTGCGTTGGTGACCGCCCGGGTGCGCAGATCCCGGTCGGTGATGATGCCCTTGAGCCGGGGCGAATCCCCACTTTCGTCCATCAGCAGCAGTGCCGATACGCCGTTGTCGGTCATGATCCGGGCGGCTTCCTGAAGGCGGACGGTGGTTGGGGCAGAGACTGGCTCGCGGGCGATTAGCCGGGTGACCTTGGCGGACATCAGTTCGTTGGATTTGTGCCGGCGCGAGACCGCCGAACGCAGACGGCTGTGATCTTCAATCTCGACAAAATCCGCGAAGTTCTCGTCGTTTTCCCACAGATGCTGGAAGGTCTCGTAGGGGATTTTGTAGATCAGGCAGTCTTCGATGGCTTTGGCCGGAAAGCGCACTTTCTGATTGCGCAGCAGGCCAAACTGGCCAAAGATTTCGCCCTCACCGATGCGGTTGTATAGCTCGCCGGAGCGCCGGAAGATTTCCACCGCACCGCTGCGGATGTAGTGCAACCAGTAGTTCTGCTGGCCCAGCTCAAGGATCTGGGTGCCGGCCCGGTAATAGGCCACTTCGATGCCAGTGACGATGCGGTCGAGCAGTTCTTCGGGCATTTCGTCGAAGGGAGCGTGTTGGGCGATGTGGTTGCGGATGTCGAGCAGCTCGGCCTGCATGGGCTCTCCAGGGTTAATCGGTCTTGTTCTGAAGCCGGCGATTGCGGTGCCGCCGTTTCCGGAGTCTGGCCAAACTATAGCAGTTGTCTGTCCGGTTGGTGTACCTTGGCACCGGAATGGGGCGGGCTGGAGAAAGGTTTATGGTCAACAAGTTACTGGTAACCGGCGGGATTCGCTCCGGTAAGACCGGGCTGGCTGAGCAAAGGGCCAAAGCGACCGGTAACGACGTGGTTTATGTGGCGACCGCGACGGCAGGCGATGATGAAATGGCACTGCGTATCCAGCGTCACCAGGAACTGCGGCCGGACCACTGGCAGCTTGCTGAAGAGCCGCTGCGCCTGGGTCAGGTATTATCAGAGTATGCCAGCGGCCCGGGAGAACCGCCGTTGCTGTTGGTGGACTGTATGAGCCTGTGGCTGAGCAATCTGCTGTTTGCCGACGGCGCCTTGTTCCAGCCCGAACGGGCGGCCTTTCTTGAGGCGGTTGAGGTCTATCCTGGCTCCCTGGTCATTGTGACCAACGAAGTGGGGCTCGGGACCATCGGCATGGATCCGCTGACCCGTCGCTTTGCGGATGAGCTGGGCTGGCTCAATCAGGCCCTGGCCCAGCGTTGTGATGAGGTGGTGATGGCCGTGGCGGGTTTGCCACTTACCCTCAAGGCTGGTGGCTGATCAGGCTGCGAAACACACCGAATTCGGACTGGTCCACCTGTATCCGGCTGCGGCAGGCGTAAGGCACGGCAAAGCCGGTGAATGATCTCTCCAGCGGAATGCCCAATACATTGGCCAGCACCATGCGGATCACGCCTCCGTGGCAGACCACCAAGACCCGTTTGCCGGCAAGTGTTTGCTGCCATCGATCAAAACCGTCAATAGTGCGCTGGTAGAAATCCGTCACAGCCTCACCGCCGGGGGGAAGGAAGTTGATGGGGTCCTGCCAGAAGTGGTTAAGATGATCCCCATAGCGCTCCTGGATCTGCTCAGCGGTCAACCCTTCCCACTCACCAAAGCCGATCTCCCGGAGATCTTCTTCGATATGCAGTGGAATTCTGTGTTCCTCGGCCAGTTGCTGGGCAAAACGCTGGCATCGTTGCATGGGTGAACTGACGATGGCATCCCACTGATCATCCTCGGCGATGGCAGCTATCATCTGTTGCCACCCGGTGTCGCTCAAGGGGTCGTCTTTACTGCCTCGGAACATCTGGCCGCCTTCCGGTTCGCCGTGGCGTATCAGGTCGATTACTGTGGTGGTCATAGGGCTATTCTTCCGCTTTGCCACTGACGCCAGCGTCGGTAAAACTGGCCATCCGGTTATGCAGCGCGCAGGCGGCGCGTAACAGGGGAACGGCAACGGCGGCGCCACTGCCTTCGCCCAGGCGCATGCCAAGATCCAGAAGCGGCGAGGCATCAAGTGCCTCCAGCACGGCACTGTGGCCGGGTTCGGCTGACCGATGTGCAAACAGAAGCCACTCGCGCGCAGCCGGTTGTTGATGCACGGCCACCAGTGCAGCGACTGAGACAATAAAACCGTCCACCAGAACCGGGATCCGGCGCGCGGCGCAGCCCAGGATGGCGCCGGTCAGTGCGGCTATTTCGAAGCCTCCCAGAGAGGCCAGTACCATCAGCGGATCACGGTCGGGACCATGCCGTTGCAACGCGTTTTCAACCACCCTCGCCTTGCGGGCAACGCCCTCGGAGTTCAGCCCTGTGCCCGGGCCAACGAGGGTGGTGGGCTGCTGCCCCAGCAGGGCACAGGCCAGTGCTGCAGCACTGGTTGTGTTGCCTATGCCCATGTCGCCACCAATAAACAGGCGGCCGCCAACGTTTGCGGCACGCCTGGCGGCTTCGTCGCCACTGGATAGCGCGGATTCAACCTGGCGCGAGGACATGGCCGGTGATTCTGCCATGTTGGCCGTGGAAGGCGCGATAATCTGATCTATGACGCCGGGTAACTCCGGTACTTCACCAACGGTACCCAGGTTGACCACTTCCAGACTGGCACCGAGTTCCTTGGCCATCACGCTGATGGCGGCGCCGCCGCTGGCAAAATTGGCGATCATCTGGGCGGTGACAGCCTGAGGAAATGCGGAAACGCCTTCAGCGCAAACGCCGTGATCGCCGGCAAACACCACCATTCGCACCGGATCAACGCTGGGTCTGTCGGTGCCGTGCAGGCCCGCCAGACTGATGGCGAGCTGTTCCAGCTGCCCGAGAGAGCCGGGTGGCTTTGTGAGCACCTGCTGACGCTCGGCGGCAAGCGCTGTGTGCTGAACCGAGGGCCGTGGGGGAGACGTGAGCCAGCTGTCGGGCAGTGCCATGGCGATGGGTCCTTGTGGGCGGAAAACCGAGGATGGTCTAACCGGGAGGCAAGGCTGTCAAGTTTCGTGACCGGTCGGTTAGACTTGCCGGCAATTGAATCAGGGAGACCGGCTTTGGATACGTTTGTGGTTGCAGTGCTGGTGTGCGGTGCGGCGGTTTTGTTGGACTGGTTGATGGGTGAGCCCCGTCGGTGGCACCCGCTGGTGGGCTTCGGTCGGTGGGCATCCCTGTTGGAGCAACGCCTGAATGATCAGCAGACTTTCCCGGCGCAAAGCCTCTTGCTGGGGGTGCTGGCGACCCTGGTAGCGGTCATGCCAGCCGTCGTACTGGCAATTTTTCTGCAATTCCTGCTGGAGGGCTGGCTGTGGCTGCTCACTCAGGTGGCCGGTGTCTGGCTTGCCATTTCATTAAGGGGGCTGGCGGAACATGGCCGGGCGGTGTCGACTGCGTTGGCGTGCGGGGATGGTGCCAGGGCCCGGCTGGCGGTTGGCCGAATTGTCAGTCGGGATGCTGCAGCGTTGAGTGACGAAGGCGTTGCCGCCGCGGCCTCGGAATCCATGCTGGAAAACGGTGCGGATGCGGTGTTTTCAAGCGTGTTCTGGTATCTGGTCGCTGGCTTGCCCGGACTGGTTTTGCACCGGCTGGTGAACACGCTGGATGCCATGTGGGGCTACCGGACGCCACGATATCTGTATTTCGGGCGCTGCGCCGCCAAGCTCGATGATGCTATGAACTGGGTGCCTGCCCGGCTAACTGCCTTGACCTATGCGTTGCTGGGCAATACCCGGCTGGCCGTGAAATGCTGGCGTGAACAGTCCAAGGCCTGGGACAGCCCGAACGCCGGCCCGGTGATGGCAGCAGGAGCGGGCGCGCTCGGTGTCACACTGGGCGGCCCGGCGCCGTATTCCGGTGGCGTGAAGCAGCGACCGCTGCTGGGCAGCGGGCAAGGCGCCACGGCGCAAACCGTGGAGGGCGCGATTTCCCTGGTTCAGCGTGGCGTGATGTTGTGGCTGTTGGTGTTGTTGGCCTTGGCCGCAAGTCTGAATGCGTTCTGGTCAGGAGGTATCGGGTGACAGCGTTCGATGGTGCTGATTTGCCGGAGCATGGAGGTCGCCTGAGGGCAGCGGCTCAGCACTGGGGCATTCCTCCGGAACAATGGCTGGATCTCTCCACCGGTATTAATCCTGTGCCCTGGCCGGTTCCGGCAATTCCGGCGGAGGTATGGCAACGGCTGCCGGAGCCGGAAGATGGGCTGGAAGAGATTATCCGTATCTGGGCCGGGGCACCGGAGCGTGCCTGCTGCCTACCCGTAGCGGGTTCCCAGGCGGCGATCATGGCCCTGCCAGCGGTTCGTGCCCGTAAGCATGGTTTCGGTCGGGTGGCCGTGCCCATGCCCGGTTATCGTGAGCATGGTCATGCCTGGCGGCGAGCGGGTTTCGACGTGGTGGCGATCCCTGAACACGCGACAATGCAAGCGGAGCTGGCATGGCTGGATTCTGTGGATGTAGTGGTCTGGATACAGCCGAATAATCCGACCGGGCAGCTGATGGATCCTGCCCGTTTACGGTTTTGGCACGAGCGGCTGCGCGAGCGTGATGGCTGGCTGGTGCTGGATCAGGCGTTTATTGAGGGCGAGCCGGGCTTCGGCCTGGACCCGTGGGCGGGCGCTCCGGGGCTGATTGTGTTGCGCTCGCTGGGCAAGTTTTTCGGGCTGGCCGGTCTCCGTGCCGGTGCGGTCCTGGCCGACCCTGGTCTGGCGTGCGAGATGTCGAACGAACTTGGTCCCTGGACGGTCAGCGGTCCGGCCCGGTACCTGATGGCCAGGGCACTGCAAGACCGGGCCTGGCAGGTGGAGGTTCGTGCCAGCCTGCGAACGGCCAGACTGCGCATGGACGGCCTGCTCAGACAATATGGGATGTCGTCCCCCACCGGCACCCTGCTCTTCAGAACGGTTCAACATCCCCGCGCAGCGGGCATTGCTGACCAACTGGCTTGCCGCGGCATTCTGGTCAGGCGTTTTGACACACCCGCAGCCCTGCGTTTCGGTTTGCCACCGGATGAAACCGGTTGGCAACGGCTGGAGGGTGCGTTGTCTGAATTAACATATCTCATTGACCACCCCCACCCTGGTTGATAGTCTTGCCCGCGATTTCAGGTGCTGTATGCATTTTGTCCAGGCTGGCGATAGTCCGGAGGAGTGCCTGCAGTGAAACGGGAAGCCGGTGACATTCCGGCGCTGCCCCCGCAACGGTAATCAGGTGAAAGGCAATCCAGTACGCCACTGTGCCAATGGCATGGGAAGGTGGTTGCCCCGGAGCACAGGCTCCGCCTGTAAGCCCGGAGACCGGCCTGAAAGGCGGAACCTTGGGTTCCGGACACCAGACGTTGCGGAGGGCGACGGCGGTGGGTGAACCTGGCTCGCATTTACTGACACGCCCTCCACCCCCGTCTGAGCAGTCTGTCTTCCTCCGCAGTTAATTGATCGACCGTACGGGTGCGTGCGGTGAACCGTGAGTGAAGCTATGAGTACTGCCAAAGCCCTTCCCGTCCTGATGTTGTTGCCACTGGCGTTGCCTGCTGTTGCCGCCGATGAAGCGTCGGATGAACGCAAGCTGGAACCGATTGTCGTTACCGCCACCCTTGGGCCTCTGACTGCGGGTGAAAGCCTGTCATCAGTTACGGTCATCGACGAAGAAACTATCCGCGAGCAAAGCCCCTCAGAGTTCACCCAGCTGCTGCGAGGACAACCCGGCATCAACGTGACCGGCAACGGTTCCTTCGGAAAAACCACCAGTGTCTACACCCGCGGCACCGCCAACGACTCCACGCTGCTGCTGGTTGATGGTGTGCGCCTGCGTTCGGCCACATCAGGTGGTCCCTCCTGGCAGTACTTTCCCGTTGAACTGATTGAGCGGGTGGAAATTGTCCGTGGCGCCCGGAGCTCACTTTACGGTTCCGATGCTGTCGGTGGCGTTGTGCAGGCTTTTACGCTGGACCCGGAAGACACGCCGGCAGGTTGGGTAGAAGCCGGTGCAGGCAATTTCAACACGCAGAAAGGCAGTGCCGGTGTTGCTGCCCGCGCTGGAAATACCCGTTTCAGCCTGAGTGGTTTGCATAAAGAAACCGACGGTACAGCAGTGATCACCGATGGTGACGACCGGGGCTTCCGCAACACCGCCGGTATCGGACGTGTCGTCCATGAGCTGGACTCCGGCGGAGAAGCCAGCCTGGTGATGGTGCAAAGCGAGGGCAACACCGAATACGAAGGCGGCGAAATTGATTTCATGATTCGCACCATCGGCTTCGGGCTGGAAACCCCGGTGAGTGACTACTGGCGTCATTCACTTCAGTTCTCTGAATCCCGGGACGAAACCGACAACGTTACGCCCACATTCAATAGCACCTTCAATACCCGCTCACGGGCAGCGCGTTGGGACAATACCTTTACCTGGAATGTCCATGAGCTGGTGGTAGGGGCAGAGTTAATGACTGACGAAGTCAGCGGTACCACCAATTACGCTGAGACCAGCCGCACCAACACCGCCCTGTACAGCCAGTTGCGCCTGAACTTCGGCCCAACCGACCTTCAACTGAGTGTGCGCGGTGACGACAACGAAGCCTACGGCAAAAATGAAACCGGTGGCATTGCCCTTGGCCATGCTCTGGATCGATCCCACCGAGTACGGATCAGTTATGGTACGTCTTTCCGGGCGCCCACCTTCAACGATCTGTATTTTCCCGGAGCTAACCCGAACCTTGAGGCAGAAGAGTCCGGAACGGTGGAGTTGGGTGCCAGTGGCCACTATCAAACCTGGTTCTGGGATGCAGCGCTGTTCCAGCTGGATGTGGACAACCTGATTGCCTGGAGCCCGACCCCCAGTGGCTTGTGGACGCCAATGAACGTCAATGAAGCCCGAATCCGTGGTGCCGAGTTCAGCGCTGGTTTTGAGCGGGATGGTTGGCGCGGTGATGCGGCTCTGACGCTGCTGGACCCGGAAGACCGGGAAACCGGAAACCGACTCCAGCGCCGGAGTGGCAAAACACTGCGTCTTGACCTGAGTAAGCGCGTTGGTACCTGGGACTTCGGTGGCACAGTGGTGGCCGAAGGTTATCGTTACGATGACCGTGCCAACGACGACAGACTGCCCGGTTTTGCTACTCTGGACTTGCGGGCGGGCTGGCGCTTTGCCCCTGACTGGTCAACCCGGCTGACGCTGGCTAACGTGCTGGACAAGGAATACAGCACCGCTCGTTATGATCGGCAGAATGACCTGGACTACATTGCAGCCGGCCGCACTGCCATGCTGACCGTGCGTTACGATATCCGATAATAACCGTTAAACCGGGGGAGGCCTCTGTGGCAGATCTGAAGGCAATGGCTTTGATTCTGGGCGGGATGCTGCTGGCATTCCCCGCCCTGGCATCGCCGGTCTGTGCCACGGATGATCTGGGTAAAGAGATTTGCCTTGAGCAACCGGCACAACGGATTGCCGCGCTTTCCCCCGGGGCTACCGAGCTGGCCTGGGCTGCAGGAGCCGGCGATCAAGTGGTTGCAGTGGTCGCCTACAGTGATTATCCCCCGGCCGCCAAAAAAGTAACTTCGGTTGGCAGCCACACCCGGATGGACATGGAGCGCCTGTTGGAACTGCAGCCGGATCTGGTGATTGGCTGGGTAACCGGAAACCCGACCGAGCAGTTGGCGACACTCAGAGAAATGGGTGTGCCTGTGTTCTCCATCGAGCCCCGCAGTTTTGAGGCTGTGTCTGACACCATTGAGCGTCTTTCTGCCCTGGCCGGTACTGAAGCCGCGGGTTTTGCCGAGGCGGAGCGATTCCGCAAAGGCATTACAGACCTGCGAGCCAGGTTTTCGGGTGCCGATGCAGTACCGGTGTTCTATCAGGTGTGGGATGAGCCTTTGATGACGGTCAACCGTGACCATCTGATTGGTGAAATGATTGAGTTGTGTGGCGGTGACAACGTGTTTGGCCACCTGGAGAGGTTGGTGCCCAGAATCAGTGCCGAAGCCGTTATTGCGGCCAATCCCGAAGCTATCCTGGCTGGCGGGATGGGGGAAGAAAACCGCCACTGGCTGACTCGCTGGCAGTCATTCCCGAGCCTGACCGCCACGGAGCGGGACAACCTGTTTTTTATCCCGCCATCTCTGGTACAGCGACCAACACCGAGAATGCTCGAAGGTACGCGCCTGTTTTGTGAAAAACTGGAGGTGGCCCGTGACCGGCGACCTTAATGGAGCCCTTGCGTGATCCGGCCGATCACTTTGCCACTGTTGGTGCTGGCTTTGGCCGGCGTGCTGGCCATGGTGATCTCGGTCGGTGTTGGCAGCGTGGCGATATCACCTGCTGATGTGCTGTCGGTGTTTCTGGGTGAAGGCTCGAATCTCCAGCGCACGCTGATCCTTGAACTCCGGCTACCCAGAACCTTGTCGGCCTTTGCCACCGGAGGTTTGCTGGCCGTGGCCGGGGCCCTGATGCAGGTATTGCTGCGTAACCCGCTTGCCGATCCCTATGTTCTGGGCCTGTCCGGCGGCGCCGCTGTTGGTGCGTTGCTGGCGATGCTGGCGGGACTTGGCGGCGCGGTTATTTCCGGTTCTGCCTTTGCCGGTGCCCTGCTCGCGACCTTGATGGTGTTTGGGCTGGCCCATGGCACCGGCAGTTGGACGCCCTCCCGCCTGTTGCTGACCGGGGTGGTGGTGGCCGCTGGCTGGGGTGCGGTGATTACCCTGATGTTAGCGATCAGCCCGGCCCGGGAGTTGCCGGGCATGCTGTACTGGCTGATGGGCGATGTGTCTTACGCCCGGATACCATGGCCCGGACTGGGATTGTTGACTGTTGTTTGTGTTCTGGTGGTGCCACTGGGTCGGAGCCTGAATGTGTTGGCTCGGGGACCGATGCAGGCGGCGGCATTGGGTATTTCGGTTCGCCCGCTGGAATGGCTGATTTACATTCTCGCCAGCTTGCTCACCGCCACGGCGGTCACCATGGCGGGCAGCATAGGCTTTGTCGGCCTTGTGGTTCCACATATGCTCCGGCTGGTGTTGGGCAATGATCAGCGACTGATTCTGCCAGCCTGTGCCTTGGCTGGCGGTACCCTTTTGGTGCTGGCGGATACCCTGGCGCGGGTGGTGATCGCACCGGAACAGCTGCCGGTGGGTGTGATCACCGCGTTGCTGGGTGTTCCCACCTTCCTGTACCTGTTGTACCGGAGTCGCTGATGAACGCCATGCAGAGCCGCCACATGCAGACCCTGAGTACCCGGAACCTGGTGATTGATATTCCCGGCCGCGTCGATGGCTACCCGCTGGATTTAACGATCGGCTCCGGTCAGATCTGGGGCGTACTCGGCCCCAACGGTGCCGGCAAGACCACTCTGCTGCATACCCTTGCAGGCCTTCGTTCGCCCCGTGCCGGTGAGCTGTATCTCGAGGATGTGCCGGTATCCGGATTAAAGCGCCGTGTGTTCTCTCAACAGCTGGGGCTGGTGTTCCAGGACCGGCAGGATGGCTTCCCGGCAACGGTAATGGAAACCGCGCTGATCGGTCGCCATCCCTGGTTGTCTCCGTGGCAGATGGAAGGGGCAGACGATCTGGCTATGGCGCAAAGGGCTCTTGAAGCGTTGGATGTCCTGCACCTGAAAAACCGTCTGGTCACTACCCTGTCTGGCGGGGAACGCCAGCGTGTGGCGATTGCCACCCTGATGACCCAGTCGCCTCATACCTGGTTGCTGGATGAACCGACGAATCACCTGGATCTGCATCACCAGGTGGCCGTCATGAAACTGCTCACCGACCGTGCGGCAGCGGGTAATGCCATTTTTATGTGCCTGCACGACCTGAACCTGGCTGCCCGCTGGTGTGATCATATTCTGTTGATGTACCCCAACGGCGAAGCCTGCTGGGGCCCGGCAGAAAGGATGCTGGTGCCGAACGCTCTGGAACGTTTGTACAACCAGCAACTGGCAACGGTGGAAGTGGATGGCGCGCCTTTCTTTGTGCCGAGACGAACCTGACCTCGAGCCTTGTGCAGCAACCGGTGGCGGGGTGTGCCTCCCGGGACACGCTGTAAATACGTCCCTGTACGCTCGACAAAAACATCCCTGTTTTTGACGGTCCCGGGAGGCACACCCCGCCACCGGTCGCCAAACTTATGGAGTTGGTTTGAATGATGGAAAATAAGGTCCCAGCGGCCATGATCACCGCCCCCGGCTCCGGCCAGGGCAAGTCCATGGTCACCGCCGCCCTGGCCCGACTGCACCGGAACGCCGGCCGTAACGTCCGGGTGTTCAAACACGGGCCGGACTACCTTGATCCCATGGTGCTGGAGGTAGCCTCCGGTAACCCGGTTTACCAGTTGCACCCCTGGATGACCGGCGAGGACGAGTGTCGGTGGCGGCTGGCCGAGGCCGCCCAGAGCGCGGACCTGATTCTGGTGGAGGGTTCCATGGGCTTGTTTGATGGCAGCCCCAGCAGCGGCGACCTGGCCAAACTGGCGGGTATTCCGGCCCTGCCGGTGATTGATGCCAAAGGTATGGCTCAGACCTTCGGCGCGGTTGCCCTCGGCTTGGCGAGCTTTGATTCCGAACTCCCTGTTCATCAGGTAATTGCCAACAAGATTGGCAGCCCCTACCACGGCGACCTGCTACGGGAGAGCCTGCCGGAAGGTATCAGCCTGCTGGGAGCGATACCCCGAAACGATGCCATGAACATTCCGGACCGGCACCTTGGTCTGGTCCAGGCGGCTGAAATGGACGACCTTAGTGATCGGCTGGATAAGGCTGCCGAAGTCCTGATGTCAGCGGGCATGGATGTGCTGCTCAAGCCCGTGTCTTTTCATTTTGAGGCACCTTCCCGGCCAGAACTGCTGCTGGCGGGGCTCAGGATCGCGGTTGCCAGGGATGCGGCCTTCAGTTTTATCTACCGCGCCAACCTGGATCTGCTCACCGCCATGGGCGCTGAGCTGGTGTATTTTTCGCCCCTGAAAGATTCGGAAGTGCCGATGGCCGATGCACTCTGGCTACCGGGCGGCTATCCAGAGTTGCATGCTGGGACCTTGGCGGAGAATCAGGCCATGCTTGCGTCGATTCGCACCTTCCACCAGGCCGGCAAGCCCATTCTGGCAGAGTGCGGTGGTCTGATGGCCTGTGCCGAAGAGCTGGCAGATAAAGACGGCAAAGTACATAGTCTGCTGGGCCTGGTGCCCGGGCGGGCGACCATGGCTAACCGACTGACCGCATTGGGTCTGCAAAGTCTGGAAACCCAGCTCGGCGGGTTGCGGGGCCACACCTATCACCATTCCAGTCTTGAGACCCCTTGGCAACCTGCCGCCAGGGCCAAGAAACAGGCCGGCTCTGAAGGGGAGGCCGTGTATCGCGACCAGAAACTGGTGGCCAGCTATTTTCACGGATACTTCCCGTCAGCGCCTGCTTTGATTAGCGCGATCTTTCGCGGTGAGGAAGTCCGGTTTTCCTGAGCAACTCGAACGCCTTAACCCAAGGAGAGTCATCATGCGTGAACGCGCCAAAGACCCCGAACGCCATGCCAGGCGCATGGCAGCAAAACAGAAGATCATGCAGGAACGCATTGCCAGAGCCCAGAAAGAACAGGGCGTGTTGCTGGTGCTCACGGGCCCCGGCAAGGGCAAGAGCAGTTCCGGCTTTGGCATGGTGGCCCGGGCTCTGGGCCACGGTATGAAAGTGGGCATCGTCCAGTTTATCAAAGGCGCATTCAGCACCGGTGAGGAAGCGTTTTTCCGGGAGCTGCCGAACGTCACCTACCACGTCATGGGACAGGGCTACACCTGGGATACCCAGAACCGGGAACAGGATGTGAAGAGCGCAACCGATGCCTGGGAAGTTGCAGCAAGCATGCTGAGCGATGACAGCTATGACCTGGTACTGCTGGATGAACTGAATATCGCCCTGAAGTACGACTACATCGATCTCGATAGGGTGCTGGACGACCTGCAGGCCCGTCCGGAAATGCAGCATGTGGTGGTCACCGGTCGCGGGGCTCCGCAGGAACTGATTGATCTGGCTGATACGGTCACCGAGATGGGTGTGGTCAAACATGCCTTCAAGGATCAGGGCATCAAGGCCCAGAAGGGTGTGGAGCTGTAAATGCCCACCCTGATGGTGCAGGGCACCACCTCGGATGCTGGCAAAACCACGGTGGTGGCGGCGCTGTGTCGCTGGCTGGCCCGGCAGGGGGTCTCAGTCGCGCCATTCAAGCCCCAGAATATGGCCCTGAACAGTGCAGTCACCGTGGATGGCGGCGAGATTGGCCGTTCCACGGCGTTACAGGCGCTGGCCTGTAGCCTGGAGCCCCACAGCGACATGAACCCGGTGTTGTTGAAACCCCAGAGCGATTGCGGCGCCCAGGTGATCTTGCGGGGCAAGGTCCATGGCAATATGGATGCTCTGGATTACCACGCCTACAAAGCTGAGGCGATGAATTCGGTGATGGCGAGCTGGCGGGATCTGAGCGCTCGCTACGATGTGGTCATCGCCGAAGGCGCCGGCAGCCCCGCGGAAATCAACCTGCGGGCCAACGACATTGCCAACATGGGTTTTGCCGAAGCCGCCGATTGTCCGGTGTTGCTGGTAGGGGATATCGACAAGGGCGGTGTTTTCGCCCAGTTGGTGGGCACACTGGCGTTGCTTTCCGACAGTGAGCGGGACAGGACGGCGGGTTTTGTCATCAACCGGTTCCGGGGTGATATTGCGCTGTTGGAGCCCGGGCTGGACTGGCTGACGGAACACACGGGCAAGCCGGTGTTCGGCGTTTTGCCATACCTGCACGGGTTAGTGATCGACTCCGAAGACAGCGTCAGTGCCGCCGGCACCAGCGAGGCCGGCGCCCTGAAAGTGGTGGTGCCGGTATTGCCCCGGATCAGCAACCACAACGATTTTGATCCGTTGCGACTCCACCCGGGCGTTGACCTGGTGTTCGTGGGGCCGGATGAACTCATTCCGCCAGCCGATCTTGTTATCCTGCCCGGCAGCAAAAGCACCCGGCACGACCTGCAGTGGCTGAAGCAACAAGGCTGGCCGGAGGCCATCCAGAAACACCTGCGGTATGGCGGCAAGCTACTGGGTATCTGTGGCGGCTTCCAGATGCTGGGGCTTAAAGTGGAAGACCCGGAAGGGCTGGAAGGTGAAGTCGGCACTACGAAGGGCCTGGCCCTGTTCGAGATGGTTACCCGTATGGTGCCGGGCAAGCAGCTTCGAATGGTAAATGGCGGGCTGACCTCCCATATTGCCAGCACGGTGGTGACAGGCGCCCTGAAAGGCTATGAAATGCACAACGGTGTCACGGAAGGCGCGGCGCTGGTGCGCCCATTTGCAGAGCTGGAAGGCAGGCCGGATGGCGCCGTCAGTGCGGATGGCCAGGTGGCGGGTACCTATATCCACGGCGTCTTCGACGAGCCAGCCGCCTGCAAGGCCATTCTGGCCTGGGCAGGCCTTAAAACACAGGGCGAGCAGTCGGTGGACTACCAGCGTCACCGTCTGCAGCAGCTTGATCGCCTGGCCGATCAGGTGGATCAGTGCCTGGACAAAGAGCGGTTAAGGAGGCTGTTGCAGTTGTGAGTAACCCGAATGATCCCTTCAGCGATGCCCAGCGCGAAGGCTTGTACCGGGCCATCTTCGAGCGCCGGGATGTGCGCTCCCAGTTCCTGCCGGATGCCATTCCGGAGGAGGTTCTGGCGCGCATCCTGAGAGCTGCCCACCACGCCCCGTCGGTCGGCTTCATGCAGCCCTGGGATTTCATCGTGATCGACAGCCTGGCGGTGCGCGAGCAGGTGCTGGACAGTTTTAACAATGAAAACGCAAAGGCCTCGGAAAACTACACCGGCGAGCGCCAGCAAACCTATCGGAGCCTGAAACTGCAGGGCATTCTGGAAAGCCCCATCAACCTCTGCATCACCTGTGATCGATCCCGCGGCGGCCCCAATGTCCTGGGGCGTAATTCCATTATGGAAATGGATCTGTTCAGCACCTGCCTGGCGGTGCAGAATCTCTGGCTGGCGGCACGGGCCGAGGGCATTGGCGTGGGCTGGGTGAGCATCCTGGATCAGGATGTACTGTCGAATATCCTGCAGTTACCGGATCATGTATACCCACTGGCCTATCTCTGCCTGGGCTATGTCAGTGAATTCCTGGAGCAACCGGAATTACAGTCCAAAGGCTGGCGTTCCCGGCTGCCGCTGGAAGATCTGGTACATGGTAATACCTGGGGTGGCGCCCTTGATCAGGAGTCCCTGCTGGCCCGGTTAAAGCAGGTCTGACATCGGGATGGACGTCAGTTTCCTATTGGCGGCAGATCCCTCACCAGTGATTGCAGCTCGCGAGTGATCGCAATCAGCTCCTTCAGCAATTGGGGGTTCACGTCCATGTGGCCCTCGTATTCGGCCAGATTGCGGGCCGAATGACACTTGTCCAACACGCGCCATTTGGCATTGGGTAAGCCAATGGTGTGTTGCAGGCACTGGAAGACAATATAACGGCTTTCGGAACGATACCCGTGCCATCTCAGGGCGGCGAGCGATAATGCGTGGGCGGCGCCATAAGCCAGAGAGAACTGGCTGTCCTCAGACAATCCCTCAATGCAGGCGTCCCGGAGCTTGGTGTCGGCAGCCTTGAGCATGCCTTCGAACTCCCGGGCATCAGGTGGTTCTGCCTTGAGTCGTCGGATCCTGACCAGATTATCGAGTGCTTCCATGCAATGTGTCCTGTCTCAGTGGCTGAAGCGGAGGTCGAGGCGGGGTTGGTCCAGCACCCGGGTGACAAAACTCTGATTGTCTTTGATACGCTGCTCGAACTCGGCGGGAGAGTATAACGTGGGATTGATGGTTCGTTGTAATTGTTGTTCGGCGGGGGCCAGCAGTTCCATAACCTCGCTGTAACTGAGATCGTGGCCGATCAGCATGACATCGACATCGCTGCCCGCATGGGCATCCCCTTTTGCCACGGAACCGTAGATAAACGCTTGTTCGAGAGTATCCGCCAGTGGCGCCAGGGCATTCCGGAGCACATCGGAAATACCAAAGGTTTTCTGGACGATGTGTTTCAGCTCATCGAAGATCGGGTTGTCCGGGTTCGCCTGGTAGTGGTTCTGGTTGCCTTGGCGGGTCATGACGACCAGACCGGAATCGGTCAGTTTGGCCAGCTCCCGGACAACGGTGCCGCGCCCTATATTTGCTAGCCGTACCAGTTCATTCAGGTACAGGCTCTGGTCTGGATGGCCGTAGATAAGCGATAGCAGGCGCTGTTGGGTTTTGGTAAACAGTGCGTCACCGATACTGGTTCCGGGCATGGTCAGGTCGCATCTCATGAGTCTCAATATGGGTACTTTAGTACCTGATTTGGGTATTTTCAATCCCATATTGGGCTCTTTAAGTCCCAATTTGGGGATCTCTGTGGAGGGTCTATGAAGTTTTCTGTGTTTTACCAGCAGGCCATGGCCCGGAAGGGTGGCGAGCAGGCCCTGAAATCCCTGTTGCCTCCGGTCACCGAAAAGCATCGTCTGGCGGAGATCGGCGACGACCGTTACCTGTCCGAGATCACCCGATGCATTTTCAAGGCTGGTTTTGTCTGGCGGGTAATCGAGAACAAGTGGCCGGATTTTGAGGCGGCCTTCGAAGGGTTTGTGCCCGCCTACTGGCAGCAGGTGCCGCCAGAAGTGCTCGAGCAGCTGGCTACAGACGAGCGTATCGTTCGCAACATGCAGAAGATCCGGACCGTGCCGGAAAATGCCCGGATGATCATGGATGTGGCGAAAGACCATGGCAGCTTTGGTCAGTTTCTGGCCCAGTGGCCGTCGACCGATCAGGTGGGGCTGCTGCTCTACCTGAAGCGTAACGGTGAGCGTCTGGGGGGGAACTCAGCCCAGTACTTCCTGCGCCGGGTGGGTTGGGATGGTTTTATCCTGTCCCACGATGTGGTTACCGCCCTGACCCGGGCCGGAATACTGGATGCCTCACCGGCCAGCAAGAAAGGCATGAGCCAGGCCCAGGAGGCGTTCAACCGTTGGCACGAAGAGACGGAAATGCCCATCAGCCACCTGTCCCGGATAGTGTCCTTCACGGTGGATAACTGACGATGCCCCCACGTTAGAGAAACAGCAACAGCGCCAGTTCACTGAACACGACAGCTGCGCCCAGGGTGTCGCCGGTGTAGCCGCCAAGCTGGCTACGAAGATAGCTGCCCCAGAACACAGCAACCAGCAGGACGGCCGTTATGGCTGCGGGAATCAGTAACGGCTGCCAGAGTGATAATCCGGCTGCCAGCAACAACACAAACCCCGCGGCCGCCAGCAAACGGCTGCGGGAGAAACCGTCTGCCACCGGCTTGGATTTACTCTTGTCGGGGTCAGTGACGTACGGCAGGCAGGCCATCAATATCAGTGGTGTTAGCCGGGAAACCGCAGGTGCCACCAGCAACGCAAGCCAGATCAATTCAGCCTCAGCCAGCAGAGCTACTTTCAGCAGCAAGGCCATCACCAGTGCCACCGTGCCATAGGTTCCGATCCGGCTGTCTTTCATGATCTCCAGACGTTTTTCCACGGTATAGCCGCCCCCGAGAGCATCAACACTGTCGGCCAGGCCATCTTCGTGGAAGGCCCCGGTGATAAACAGGTGCAGAATAACTACCAGGATAATGGCCGCCAGCGGGCTGGCCACCAATGAGAACAGAAAGTAGGCGGCGCAATAGCCAAGGCCGAGCAGAAGGCCCACCAGGGGAAAATAAACGCTGCTCTGGTTCATCAGGCGCTGGGAGTAATCAATCCGAACGAGCATTGGGATACGAGTCAGGAAGCCCAGGGCCAGCCAGAAGGCCTGCCATTCTTGTGCAATCTGCGAGCGAGGGAGCAAGGGCGCCTCCTTGAGAATTCAAAAGCGCCCATTGTACGTGAGACCAACAAAATTTGCGGTGTTCTCAGGGTTGCATCAGTCCAACCACTTCCCGGGGTTTTCGGTGGTAAAGCGTGTCACCTTGTCCGGTGGTTCACAGCTGTCAGTCATGTCCTGGTCGCTCAGCAGCACGTAGGTATCCCGGTGAGCGGTGCCAATTGATTTTGCGCCGTCAGTGGTGAAGCACGACAGAGCATGCCGATCGGCCACAATGAGGTAACTGTCTGGCGTCTTCTTCATCCAGACCCATGCATTACGATCTTCCTGTTCCAGTGAACTGAAGAAGCTGAAATGAGTGAAATCCCGCTTCGAGAAAAGAATAAACTGTTCACGGAAATCAATCATGCCAATCTGCCCGCCGGCAGGCACGAACTGCTCGGCTGCGGCGAGCACATTTCTGGGTGTGCGCAATGGCTCGAGAATCCGATAACCCCAGGTTGTGAACACCAGCCAACTCACCATCAGGGCAATGAACCAGCGCCCGAGTGCCCGACAGCGCCAGAACGCCATGAGACTTGCGACCCAGATAAAACCAAGGGTGAACAACAGGGTGCCGGCTTCGTGCAGTCGAGCCGGATCCTGGGTGTAGTCAGCGACCTTTTCCACCAGACGAGGGTGGTCATTCCAGGCTAGGACGCCCAGGATGATCAAGGCTGCACCAAGCAGCAGATGCAGAACACTGATGACCGCCCCGAACCAGCGTGCCGGGTTTTGTCCACTCAATGCCGGGGCCAGGCTCAGGGCCAGTGCCGGCAAAGCCGGGAGCACATAGACCCCGCGTTTACCCGGGCTCAGGCTGAAAAATGCCACCACCAACACGACCCACGCCAGCAGAACCACCACGTCCAGCCTGTGTTTGAGAATCTCACGAATGGGCCGCAGCAGTGCCAGGAATAGCAGCGGCAGCGGAAACCACAGCGAGGGAATCACGCTGACGACGTAGTAATACCAGGGCTGAATGTGCCCCCAGGAATCGGCATAGCGCTCACCGGTCTGTTTGAACAGAATGTTGTCGCGATAGGCCAGGGCCTCGTCCGTGCCCAGGTGACTGACGGCCAGCACCATCGGCACCAGCCAGGCTGCCACAACGGCCAGCATGACCAGGGGGCCGAGGGCGCAGCGCCAGCGGAGTGTGCCCTGAAACCGAGAAGTGTCCTGCAGTTTCAGGGCCAGTATCGGAATGAACAGCAAGGCGGGCAGAAAGCCAACCCCTTTGGTAATAATGCCAAGCCCCATAAAGGCCCAGGCCACGAAATACCAACGCCAGGACGGCTGCACGAAAAAATGCCGGATCAGACCGTAACAGGCCACCATGATCCAGCAGGCCACCATGGCATCAATCTGGGCTCGCTGGGCCTGAATCAGGAACTGGGGTGCCACCATCAGCAGCAGTGCGGCAATGGCGCCGGTGCGTTGGTTCCACAAGCGTGTGCCCAGATCGAACACCA
Organism: Marinobacter sp. EVN1; assembly: GCF_000475375.1. NCBI lineage: Bacteria > Pseudomonadati > Pseudomonadota > Gammaproteobacteria > Pseudomonadales > Marinobacteraceae > Marinobacter > Marinobacter sp. EVN1. The sequence continues at coordinate 75,017 of NZ_AXCB01000005.1, read as the reverse complement.
GGCCCAGGGTTAGCAGGCTGCACAGGGCGTTCGGCAGCAGAAACGCGATTTTCAGGTTGCCGGTCAGCCAGTAGAAAAAGGCGATGGCCCACATGAACACCGGTGGTTTGTCCGGGTAGAGTTCGCCGCCCCGCATGGGCAGCAGCCATTGCCCGGAGGCCACCATTTCCCGGGCGACTTCGGCGAATCGCGGTTCGTCGGCGGGCCACGGAGAGCGTAACCCGATGCCGGTCAGAATCATGAGTGCCGCGAAGGCCAGTACCACCAGTAACAATCGGTTGTACGGCAGATTGAATAAGGTGTCGGGTAAACGCCGAAGACGGAAGTCGAGTGTCATAATCGCAACTCAGGAGGGGTCAGATACGGAATCAGCAAGGGTCTGATTGCGCTGGTTGTGATACAGGTAAGCGCCAATGGCACTTGCCAGCGCGAACAGAACCGCGCTTACCACAAGCTGATCGAGACGGGCCTGGCCAATCCCTGCGCCGGCCATTGCAAAGATCACCATCTGGGGCAGGTAGCCAAGAACGCTGCCCAACAAAAATGGGACGAATCGTATCCCGGAACACCCGGCGAGGAGATTGGTGACAAGATTGCTGCCTACCGGCAACAGCCTGATCATGAGTATTTTGAGCAGAGTGCCTTCCGTGAACAGCAGGTCAAAACGTTGCATGCGATCTGAAAAACGGTTCAGGAGTGCTTTTCGCAAAAGCCAGCGTGCGACAAAAAAGCAGCCTGTCGCGCCAATGGCTGTAGCGATAGTCGATAGGATCGCACCCTGAATGCTGCCTGCGGCAAATCCCAGAACGAAAGCGAGGACCTGTCTGGGGGCTCCGAATCCAGTGAAAAGTGCACCGAGCAGCGTAATGGCTGAAAGTCCTGCCAGCCCATTACTGTTCAGGAAATCTGCCACGCGCTCCTGATCGGTCAGAAAACCGAACCAGTCCCCGCTCATGGTCAGATAGCCTGTTAATACCAGGATGGCGAAAGATAGCCAGCGCAGTCCCGAAGCCATATCAAGCCCGTTCCGTTGCCGGTCGACTGTTGTTCGGATCCTCTAGGTTTGCAATTTGAGGAACTCGTGTGCGGTGAAGTAACCACATAACGCCGATCATATCGACGATTCCGGCCCATGCACGGTTCCAGGCATTGTATTTGGAAATCCCGGCCATTCTTGGGCGATGATTGACCTCGACAATGGCGATTTCGCCTCCCGCGCCTTTCACCAGCGCGGGAATGAACCGATGGGCGTGATCGAACCACGGCAGTTTGAGAAAGGTCGATCGGGGAAACAGCTTCAGTCCACAGCCTGTATCGGGAACTCCATCATGTAGAAAGGCGTTGCGAATACGATTAGCCAGGCGTGATTGGAAACGTTTCCATGCTGTATCCTTCCGATTTCTGCGATAGCCGGCAATACAAAAGTCGGGATTGTGGAGTCTGTTCGCTTGTTGCAACAGTGCTGGAATATCGGCGGGGTCGTTTTGACCATCTCCGTCCATTGTCACAATCAGTTGGCCTGTGGCGCGAAGGATACCGGTCGCCAGTGCCCCGCTCTGTCCGATGCTCTGTTCATGTCGAACCGCCAATAGCCTGCCCCCCAAAGCCTCGGCAGTGCGACGAGCTGTTGCCAGTGTCTGGTCGGAACTGCCATCGTCCACGAGCACGACTTCAAAGCCCGGGTAATCCCTCATGACGTTGAAGGTCTCGGTCAGCAGCTTTGCTATGTTTTCCTGTTCATTTTTTGCAGGAATGACCAGTGACAGAGTGCTATGCTGAGACATTGAGGTATTCTCCAAGATGTAAACTAAACCGCGTTGCTGTGCGGTTTATGCCTTGAAGAATTATCTGCCTTAAAGCTTAACCGAATCTTAAGAGCGTTTAGTGAGCGCCGGGCATCGTGCTGGCAGCCATACTTGCACACAAAGCCCGGATTGACCGTCTGCTCTGTCTGCCAGGATTAGATGGCCACCATGGAGCTCTGCAATACGCCGAGCAATCGCCAGCCCTAGCCCTGCGCCTCCTCCTTTACGTTGATCCAGTCGCACAAACCGGCTGAGTGCGCGTTCACGCTCCTCCGCGGGAATTCCAGGACCCTGGTCACAAACCGAAATGGCGTAGCCTTCACCTGCGGGAACGAGATTGGTGGTGATTATGGTATGAGGCGGACTGTATTGGATGGCGTTGGCCAGCAAGGAGCGCATGAGGGTGTTAATCAGGGCACGATGGCAGCTAATCAGGGACTGACCTGTTTCGTCCTGGAGCACCGGCTCTATGTTTTTCTTTAGCGCCAGCGGTGCAACATCTGCGATGCTTTGTTCCAGAATGGCGGAAAGATTGTGATGCTCCGGCGGAAACTGAGCGCCGGAGTCCACCCGACTCAGTAACAGCATTTGTTCGACCAGATGAACCATTCGGTCTACGGCCTGGATAAGGTCTCCATATTGTTCGGGGTTGTCACCGTAAACTTTCTCCAGATTCAGGCGCAGCGCGGCCAATGGGGTTCGCAGCTCATGTGCCGCATCAGCGGAGAAGCGGCGTTCACGTTCCAGAGCCTGATTCAGTCGTCTCAACAGGCCGTTGACTGCGTGCACCAATCCAGCTACTTCTTTCGGAGCCTGACGATCGTCGAGGGGATGGATGTTCTCCGGTGCCATGTTCCGAACCGGTTTTTCGAGCTTTCTCAAAGGCTTGAAACTCACCTGAATTGATGCCAGTACGGCTATGGCCAGTAAAGGTAACGCCAACAGAAAGGGCAGTACGTTGCCCAGTGCAATTTCCTGGCTCAGTTCATCCCGAACGTCTTCTCGCTGGGCGGTACGTATCCAGAACCCGGTCGATGGATCTCGAATGGTAAACGTTCGCCATTGATAGCCGGCGGCTTCCTGCCAGGCAAATCCTGGCTCAAGGCCTTGGGCATCGTTAGCCCGGAGCGTGTCCAGAACAGGTTGTTGATCAGGAGACCAGACTTCGAAAGCGATTTTGCGTTCGTATTTATGCCCGGCACCGTCGGGCAGAATTTCGTCCTCTTCTTCATCGCCCTGAAATAATGCGTCCGGCAATTCGAGAGTTTTCGACAGCGTAAAGGCTAACTGCTCGATAGACTGAGTGCTCGAGAGATGTTCCACCAGCCCCTGCACAATCCGGGTACTTTGTGCCAGCTCCGCATCGAACAGTTCGTCCAACTGGTGATTGCTGACATAGAACCCCCAGCCTGCCGCGATCAGAGTGATCATAAAAACAGTGCTGGTAATTAGCAGAATCAGCTTCCGTGTCAGGCTCATATTTCTTGGCCTTCCGAGGCTGCTTTGCTGTCCAGCATGTAGCCAACGCCGCGCACAGTGCGAATGGCCTGCTTACCCAGCCGCCGGCGCAGATGGTGAACGTGAACTTCCAGGGCGTTGCTCTCGGCACCCTGATCCCAGCCGTAAAGTTGTTCCTCCAAACGTCGTCTGGTTGCCACCTGATCAGGGTGCCGCATCAGATAGTGAAGGATCTGCAGTTCGCTACGGGGTAGCACGAACGTCTCTGTGCCTACCTGCAATTGCGCAGAGTCCGGATCAAGCACGAGTCGCCCCACCTTGAGTCCTGAGACTCGTGTGCCTGAGCGGCGGCGAGTAACCGCCCTTATCCGGGCTTTCAGTTCTGACATGGCAAAGGGCTTGGTCAGGTAATCGTCTGCCCCTGCATCCAGTCCCTGTAGTTTTTCGGTCAGTTCGCTCCGCGCAGTCAGGATGATGATGGGCAACTCTACGCCCTGCTCCCTCACCTGGCGGACAATGTCCAGGCCATCGACACGGGGTAACGTCAAGTCAAGAATGGCCAGGTCAAAGCTCTCGTTCAGTAAGGCGTTCAGAGCCTGTTGGCCATCATCGACCCAATCTACGGTATTCTGGCCGTCCCGCAGCATGCTCAGCATGGTGTTGGCCAGTGGGTGATCGTCTTCGGTTAGAAGTATGCGCATTTGGCTACGCCATCCGGTTGGTTTTTAGCTCAAAGGTTGCTGGTGTTTTTCAGTGTAATGGAATGCGGGCAATTTGCGGTCCGAATTACTGTTCCCAGCCGTATTGTTGGTCATCGGTTCCAGCAGGAACAGCTTGTAACGCCGGTTTTCGTCGACCGGATCGGTAATCTGCTGCAACTGGCCAAGTAAGTCATGCTGGTTTTTTCCCACGGCCACCGCCAAAGGTCGCCGCAGAGTTCCATTCGCGAGCTGAAGACGAAGACTTTCCACGTCAATGCTATCGGCTCTGCCTGCGCTGTAAAACCTGGCCGAAAATGGCGGTTCGCCGGTGTACACAAGCCTGGCCGATGAACGCCCGGCCAGTTGGCTGGCGGTCATCACCAGCTCCCGTTCCGTTTTCAGTTGCTCCGGATGCAGGTAGACCCAGCCGCTGGCAATTGAGCCGAGTAAGGGGATGAACAGGGGGGCGGCTATGGCGGAGCGCTTTAAGCGTCGGCCGGTGTCTGCTGCCAGTAACCCGGAGGCGAGCGCAGCCACAAATGGCAGTCCCGGCAGCACATAGGTCCACAGTATGTTACCGGCCAGGGTAAAGAACACGGCCGGTGCCACCGCGGCCAGGATTACCAGCGCGCTGACATGTTGTTCGCCAGTATGCCATTGCTGCAGCTTGGGAGCGTCGCGCCAGTGGTTGCGAAGCACGCCAGCCACCGCGACAAGCCCCCAGGGCATGCTGGCAAGCACCAGATAGAGCCAGATCGTGCCCCGGGGGAAATCGTGGGCGCTGCCGTACAGATCACCCTGCCAGCCGCTGACCACAAAACGCTTGATGTGCTCGCCGACAATGAAGTAATCGAGGAAGCCAGGTGTCTTCAGCTCCGCCAGAACATACCAGGGGGCTGAAATCAGCAGGGTCAGGGCCAGCCCGCGCACCCAGGGCAAACTGTGCCAGAGGGTCTGCCAACGGTTGAAGGTGAGCGCCCAGAGGAACACCGGCAGGCCAGCAAGCACCAGAACCAGTGGTCCCTTGGCCAGCAGGCCAGTAGCCAGGCCGATGAAGAACAGCCAGCCCCAGAGCGGCGGCCCCCCCTGCAGGCGAATGATCAGGCTCACCAGTGTCAGGCTGGTGCCAAGGGCCAGGAATGAATCCGTCATTACCGTGCCGGCAGACAGAAAGCCCAATGCCGTAGTGGCGTAGATTAACGCAGCCCAGAGCCCTTGAGTTTTGGCTCCGTGGCCGAGCGGGTCGGGGTGCAGGTAGCGACGCAGGTTGTAGACCAGCCAGACGATGCCGACATTGGCCAGCCAGGAGGGCAGTCGGCCGGCGAATTCGCTGACGCCGAACAGCTTGAATGACAGTGCCTGAGTCCAGAACGACAGGGGCGGCTTGCCCCAGAAAGGCACACCAATATCGAACCAGGGGGTTATCCAGTCGCCGGTTTCCGCCATAATCCGCGCCATCTCCGCGTAGCGGGGCTCGGTGGTGTCCGCGAACGGCAACAAGGCAGACAGGCCGAGCCTGGCAGCAAGCACCGAGACCAGCAGCCACAGCAAGGTGTTACTGATTCTGGTCATGGCCGGCCACTCGCAGCATGGGTTGTATGTAAGTCATGGTCTCCTGACTATCTTCCGCCACGATAAAGACCGGGCGTTGCTTGGTTTCCATATAGATGCGCCCGATGTATTCCCCCAACAAGCCGACACACAGAAGCTGGACGCCGGACAGGAAGGTGATCATGGCAATCAGGGAGGCATAGCCCGGTGTTGAAATGCCGAAGGCCAGCGCCCGGATTACCTCCCAGAGGCCAACGGTGCCGCCTGCCCCCGCGGCCAGTAAGCCCAGCACAAGGGCCAGTCGCAGTGGTCGGGTCGAGAATGAGGTGATGCCCTCCATGGCCAGGTGTACGAGTTTCAGGTAGTTCCACTTGGTGCTGCCTGCGATTCGGGGGTCGCGATCGAATTCCAGGGTTACGGTGGGCATACCGACCCAGGCAAACATGCCCTTGAGGTAACGGTTGCGTTCCGGAAGCCGGTTCAGGGCCTCGACCGTGCGCCGGCTCATCAGCCGGAAGTCGCCGGTATCGACCGGAATCGGAGAATCGCTGATCCGATTGATCAGACGATAGAAAAGGCTGGCCGTGATGCGTTTAAGCCAGCTTTCGCCGGCCCGGGATCGGCGTTTCATCAGCACGACATCGGCCCCTTTGCGCCATTCGGCAAGCATGTCGGGAATCAGTTCGGGGGGATCCTGAAGGTCTGCATCCATAAGCACCACGGCCTCGCCGCGGGCGTGCTCCAGGCCGGCCGAGACTGCCGCCTCCTTGCCGAAGTTTCGGGACAACTGCAAGACACGGATTTCTGGCTGCCGTTGCCTGGCGGCCATCAGAATGGCGACCGAATCATCCCGACTGCCGTCGTCGACAAACAGCAGCTCAAAGCTGCCGTCGAGCTTTTGCCCGGTTGTCCAGAGTCGAGCCAGCAGGGCCGGGAGCACTTCAGCCTCGTTGTGGACCGGAATAACTATGCTCAGCATAGGTTCAGGGGAGCTTGAGCGTTGTTTTTTCATGGAAAACAAACCTCTTGGCAAAGAAGTAATTGGCAACCGTGACGAGTGCCGTGGCCAGGAACTGTGCTGACAGGACTTTGAGGCCAGCCAGGCTGAGAACGGAGAAGCTGAAAAGGTTCAGGGTCCAGCCCAGACTGGCTGCCGCCAGGTATCGCGGCATCGCGACTCGGTGCGGCAGGTTCGAGGCAAACGCGTACTGATGCTGGGCCACGTAGTTGAAAACCAGTCCGGCCGTGGCTCCGGTTGCTGTTGCTAGCCTGGGGTCAAGCCCGGCCTGAACCAGCAGGCCCATCATCAGCCAATGCAACAGCGTGGCCAGTCCGCCGGCTGCAAGAAAACGGGCAAGTCGGCGTTGAAAAAAATGGCGAGCTTTGGGCATAGGTGTTTGCGTCTGTGTCGATTGTTTTCGGGATAGCCCCGAGGTTGGCCGCAATCTACCCCTCCTTTCTTAAGTGAGCCTTAACCGTGCTGGCACAGAAACCTTAAGGCGCTCTTAAGGTTTCTGTGGTGCCGTCTTAAGACTGGTTTAAGCCAGCCTTTCTAATCTGTCAGCCATGACCCTGCGTCCGTCTGGGCCAGGAAAAGCAAGCAGAGAGAAGGCAGCCATGACTGATCCGTTAACAATGTCGACCTGTTGTCCTCCGGATTCCGGGGAGTTGGTTCCGGCCGTCCGTTGTGCTGGCCGGTGGTTTTGCGAAATCCAGTCCAATACGCCATTGGCCCACACGGTGTCGGATTTCATTCGGCGCCGCTTCCTCCACGCGTACGGGGCCGAGCCTTCCCTGCGTATTCCACGGCTTCTGGCCCTGACAACCGCTCAGGGAACGCTGCTGGCCGCCGTTGGCGTGCGCAATGCGGAACAGGAACGGCTTTTTCTGGAGGATTACCTGTCGGTGCCGGTGCAAACACTGATGCCGGAACCGGGAACCAGACGCAGCGGTATTGCCGAAATTGCCCACCTGGCCGGGGTGGAAGCCGGGGTCAGCCGCTATCTGTTCGCCTCGCTCTCAGTGTGGTTGGATGCTGCCGGCTATGACTGGGTGGTGTGTACCGGTACCGACCAGTTGCGCAACAGTTTCCATCGGCTCGGCATCGCCACGCAGGTGCTGGCGGATGCCGACCCTTCAAAATTGCCGGATGGCGGCGCTGGTTGGGGTCGCTATTACGACCATCATCCAGTGGTGATGACCATCAAGGTCGCTGATGGTATGGCGGCCTTGCGCGCCGCCGGCTTGCTGAAGCTGGTGCAGCCGGTTGTTGCGGTCGAGGATAAACCGCAGGCGGACCTGGGAGGTGCCTATGGCCGCCTTGCCTGATCTCCTGTCTCAGCGGGTCCGGCAACATCCGGAGCGCATTGCACTGCAGGGGCCAGACGCCAGTTTCAGTTATCAGCAGCTATGGCGGGCGGCGCAGTTGGTGGCCGAGCAGTTGCGGAGCCTGGGCGTGAAACGCATAGGCCTGTGTGGCGACAACACCCCGGCCTGGGTGGTTGCGGACCTGGCTTGTCTGATGGCGGACGTGGTGTGTGTACCGGTGCCGGTGTTTTTTTCCAGAAGCCAGACCGAGCACCTGATTCAGCGGGCCGGGCTGGATGCCCTGGTATTCAGTGGCGAAGCAGAACAGGCGGAAATGATCGGTCATGGCGTCTGGCTGAGACATTTGCCGGTGTCCCCTGCTGCCTCCTGGATGCCGGAACACACCGCCAAGATTACCTTCACCTCCGGCAGTACTGGTACCCCCAAGGGCGTGTGCCTGTCGGCGCAGCAGCTGGCGGCGACCGCCGGTGCGCTGCAGCAGCGGCTGGAAGGTGTGGAGCTGGAGCAACACCTGTGCATTCTGCCGCTGGCAACCCTGCTGGAGAACATTGCCGGGGTTTACCTGCCCCTGCTGATGGGCGCCACGGTGACGGTTGCCCCGTTGCAGACCCTGGGCATGACCGGCAGCAGTGGCCTCGATCTCGGCCAGCTGGTGGCCGGCCTGAACCGGCATCACCCCCATTCCGTGATTCTGGTGCCTGAGCTGGCGATGGCGCTGGTCAATGCCGGCGAGCAGGGATTGCTGACAACGGATTCGTTTCGCTTCCTGGCGGTCGGCGGCGGCCGGGTATCGCCGGACCTGTTGGCCCGGGGACGGTCGATTGGGTTGCCTCTGTACGAGGGCTACGGCTTGTCCGAATGTGGCTCGGTGGTGGCGCTGAACGTGCCCGGAGCCGAGCGAGAAGGCTCGGTGGGCCGGCCCCTGGGACATGTGCAGGTAAAGGTGGATAACGAACACCGGATTCTGGTTCGGGGCAATACCCATCTGGGATATCTCGGTGATGAGCCGCAAGCCGATGACTGGCTCGATACCGGCGATCTGGGCGACCAGGACACAGAGGGCTTTCTGGCTATCAACGGTCGGGCAAAGAACCTGTTGATTACCAGCTTTGGTCGGAACATCAGCCCGGAATGGCTGGAAAGTGAACTGGTCCAGGCATTGGGGGCTGCTCAGGCTGTGGTATTTGGCGATGGTGAGCCACAACCCGGTGCTTTGGTGGTGATCACGGATAACCGAAGCCCTGACGATATACGTGCGGCCCTGACGTTGCTGAATGCCGGTTTGCCGGATTATGCCCGCTTGCAGGCCGTGTACCTGCGCCGGCAACGGCTGACCCAGGCCGAGGGCCACATCACGGCCAACGGTCGCCCGGTGCGGCACCAGATTCAGGCGGACCTGCCCAGGCTCATGGCCGAATCCTTTCCCTTATTCATGAATCTCTCAGTGCCTGCGGGCACTTCTATCCGACAGACAACGCCAGGAGACTCAAACATGGCATTTTTTGACCGACTGCAATCCGAAACTGAACAGGCCCGGGCCCATGTCACCGGAGCCCCGGTGATTCAGGCTATCCGCGAGGGTCGCTTTGATCTTGAGGGTTACACCTGGTTCCTGACCCAGGCCTATCACCACGTGAAGCACACCGTGCCACTGATGATGGCCTGTGGTGGCCGGCTGCCCGAACGGCTGGAATTCGTGCGCAAGGCACTGGTGGAATACATCGAGGAAGAATACGGCCACCACGAGTGGATTCTCAACGACCTTGAAGCCTGCGGCGAAGACAAGGAAGCCATTCGTCATGGCCAGCCCGATACCTCCATCGAGTTGATGGTGGCCTACCTGTATGACCGCATCCAGCGGGGTAACCCGGCGGCTTTTTTTGGCATGGTTCAGGTGCTGGAGGGCACCTCCATTGAGCTGGCCACGCCCCTGGGTGAAGCCATCCAGAAACAGCTGGGCCTGCCCAATCAGGCGTTCAGTTATCTGTACTCTCACGGCGCCCTGGATCAGGACCACTTTGAGTTCTTCCGCAACCTGATGAACGACATCACCGATCCGGAGGACCAGCAGGCCATCATCGAGGCCGCGCGCATGGTGTATCGCCTGTACGGCGATATGCTTCACAGTATTCCGCTGCGGGCCCATGGCAAGGAGCAACGTCATGAGGCTGCATGACCGTACCTTCCTGCTGCTGGGTGGTACCGGTGGCATTGGCCAGGCCCTGATCGGGCCGCTGGTGGAATGCGGTGCCCGGGTGATCGTTGCGACCCGACATCCGGAGCGGCTGGAAAAGCGCGCCGGCGTTTCTCCGGTACACCTGGAGCTGGCCAGCCCGGAGCTGGATCGACAGCTTCAACAGTTGAGTGAGGTGTATCCCGATATTGATGGTGTAATTCATTGCGCCGGCCAGAACCGGTTTGCGGCGCTGGATGCCATGGCCGTCAGCGACCTGGATGCACAGCTTATGGTCAATCTGCGTTCCGCTATGCTGGTGGCCCGGCATTTTGTGCCTCGTTTCCGTAAAGCCGGCGTGGGCGCCCTGGTGTTGGTGGGGTCCACCTTCGGCAGCATCGGGTTTCCCGGCTACACCGCCTATTGCGCCAGCAAGTTCGGCCTGCGCGGCTTCAGCGAAGCCCTGCGTCGGGAGCTGGCGGACACCCCGGTGCAGGTGGTGTACGTAGCGCCCAGAGCCACGGCCACGGCTATGAACCCGGCGCCGGTGAACGAGCTGAACCGTGCCCTGGGCAATGCCATGGACGCACCGGAAGCTGTCGCAGCCCAGATTCTTCAGGCGATGGAAAAAGATGAACGCCGACGTTTTCTCGGCTGGCCGGAAAAACTGTTTGTGGTGATCAACGGCATCCTGCCGAAGCTTGTGGATAAAGCCATGTTAAAACAACTGCCGGTGATCCGGCGCTTTCTGGATTCAGGAGTGGTGTCATGAAGTGGATCGTAATGGTGTTGGCGGGGGTCATGGCCATGCCCCTGTGGGCTCAGGACATGCGGGCTGAACTGGCCCAAATCCAGCAACGCTGGGCGCAGATCCAGTATCAGTTGCCCGAAGATGATAAGGAAAAGGCATTTGAGGCACTGGCCAAAGAGGCCGAGACCTTTGTCGCTGATTATCCGGGCCGTGCCGAACCGCTGATCTGGCAGGGTATTGTGCTCAGTACCTACGCCGGCGCCAAAGGCGGCCTGGGTGCGCTGGGACTGGTGAAAGAGGCCCGGGCCTCCCTGGAAGCGGCCCTGAAGATCGCTCCGGAGGCGCTGGATGGCTCAGCCTATACCTCACTGGGTAGCCTGTATTATCAGGTGCCGGGCTGGCCGTTGGGGTTCGGGGATGATGAGATGGCCCGGAAGTACCTGCAGAAATCGCTGGCAATCAACCCGGAAGGTATTGATGCCAATTACTTCTTTGGAGATTTTCTGGCGGAGCAGGACGAGCCTCAACGGGCACGGGTCTATCTTGAAAAAGTGTTGGCAGCCCCGTCGAGACCTGGTCGTGAAGTGGCGGATGCCGGCCGTCGGGCGGAAGCAAAGGCCCGCCTGGACAGCCTTTGAAGCGCATTCGCCGCGACTGTCGGGCTGGACTACACTAAAAAAACCAGTGTAGACAATAGCAGGGAGACCGGCCATTTATGGCAAGCCAGCCCGACGATGAGCAGCCAGAGGGCCTGTCGGCCCGGTTTTTTCAGAAGCTGGCATCCGGCGTGCCGGGCGTGCTGTTTACCTATTGGCTCAGTGCCGATCACCAGTCCCACCGCTATCCCTACGTTAGTGACCAGGTAAAAGAACTGTTCGGCGTCGAGCCGCAAAAGCTCCGGGAAAATGCCGATTCGGTTTTCCGGGTCATTCATCCTGACGATGCGGCCGGCGTTGGTGAGAGCATCCTGCACTCGGTGCGAACGCTGCAACCCTGGTGTTACCGCGCCCGGCTGAGGATGAAGAATGGCGAGTACCAATGGTACGAGGCCCATTCCGTGCCGGAGCGGCAACCGGACGGCAGCACCCTCTGGTACGGCCAGTTCCACAACATTCAGCACTACAAGGAGCTGGAGCAGCATCTTCGGGATAGTGAAGCGGAATTCTCGTTCCAGGCGGGTTTCCAGAAGCTGATTGCCCGGCTTTCCAGTGAGTTCATTCATCTCGGATTTGGCTCCATCGATGACTGCATTGATGAGTTGCTCAGATCCATCGGCGCCTTCTTCAGCGTTGATCGCGCTTACGTCTATGCCTTTTCGCCGGACCTTGCCACCATGACCAATACCCACGAATGGTGTGCTCCGGGTGTGCCATCGTTGATGGCGGATCAGCAGGCGGTGCCGATTGACGATTTCCGCTGGTGGCAGCAACAGATTCGCCTGATGGAGAGCCAGAGCCAGGTGGTGTTCATTGAGGACACTGCGGATTTGCCGCCTGAGGCCGAAAATGAGCGGGCATTGCTGGAGCAGCAGGGAGTCAGTTCCATGTTCTGCGTCCCTGTCCGGATCCGCGGTCAGGTGATGGGCTTCTTTGGTGTGGATTCGTTATCCCGGCGGAGTTGGCGGCGGGATATGGCGGATCTGTTGATTATTGTCTCTGGTCTGTTGTCCGGTGCGTTGGAGCGCAACCGGCTGGAAGAGGACCTGCTTAACCAGTCGATTCGTGATCCCCTGACTGGACTGCATAACCGTCGTTACCTGATGCCCCGGCTGGACGAGATCCTTGCTGCCAGCAATCGCCATGGCGACCGTTTCTGCCTGGCCATGTTCGATATTGATCACTTCAAACGGATAAACGACAACCTGGGCCACCTGGCAGGTGATCAGGTATTGATGCGATTTACCGACGTCCTGCTTGCCCATACCAGAACCACCGATGTGGTGTCCCGCTTCGGGGGTGAGGAATTTCTGGTGGTTTTTACCGGGGTAACCGAGAGGGATGTGCAAACCCTGGTGATGCGAATCATGGAAGCAGTAAGGGAGGAGGAATGGTTGGTCGACGGCAAGGCATTAACCGTTACGGTCAGTGCCGGGGCGGTGTGCGTGTCGGAGCTGACAGACGAGCCGGCCACCCCGGAGGCACTGATTGCCAGGGCAGATGATAGGCTGTACCAGGCCAAGGATGGGGGCCGGGATTGCCTGGTTGATGCATCGGGATTATCGCGCATATAAGAAAACAGCATTTCACCTTATATATCGTTTCAGTATATCCTTAGATCAGATTAAAGAACTGGCGACTTCAGAGGTGAATACCATGACCCAGCCCATCGTTCAGCATTTTTTTGACGAACCCACTAACACCTTCAGTTATGTCGTGCGCGATCCCGACAGCCAGGTCTGTGCGATTCTGGATTCGGTTCTGGATTTCGATTATGCCGCTGGCCGCACCGATGTGCGCTCGGCCGACGAGATCATTCAGTACATTCAGGCGAACGATCTGATCGTGGAATGGATTCTGGAAACTCACGTACATGCGGATCACCTGTCAGCAGCTCCCTACCTGCATGAAAAGCTTGGAGGCAAAACCGGTATCGGGGCAAAAATCATTCAGGTACAGGAAATTTTCGGCAAGGCCTTTAACGCCGGTACCGAGTTTGCCCGCGATGGCAGTCAGTTTGACCGGCTCTTTGAGGAAGGCGACACCTTTGCGATCGGCAGCCTCGAAGGCCGTGTGCTACATACGCCCGGCCATACACCGGCCTGCCTCACCTATGTGATTGGCGACGCCGCATTTGTGGGCGATACCCTGTTTATGCCGGATTACGGCACGGCCCGCTGTGATTTCCCGGGCGGTGATGCCCGGGTTCTGTATCAGTCCATCCAGAAAGTTCTGGCGTTGCCGCCGGAGACTCGCATTTTCCTGTGTCATGATTACAAGGCACCCGACCGTGATGAATACCAGCACATGACCACCGTGGCCGAGCAGCGCCTGGCTAATGTGCACGTGCACGATGGTGTGTCGGAAGAGGAGTTTGTGAAGATGCGCACCGAGCGGGATGCAACGCTGGATATGCCGAGGCTGATCCTGCCGTCGGTGCAGGTGAATATGCGGGCGGGCCATATGCCGTCTGCAGAAGACAACGGCCAGGTGTACCTGAAGGTACCGGTCAACCTGTTCTGAGCCGCGCATGAATCTGAAACGCTATCTGCCCATTCTGCAATGGGCGCCATCTTACGGTCGCGACCAGGCCACCAGTGATCTGGTGGCTGCCGTCATTGTCACCGTTATGCTGATTCCGCAGTCCCTGGCGTACGCTCTGCTGGCAGGCCTCCCGGCGCAGGTCGGGTTGTACGCCAGCATCCTGCCACTGGTGATCTATGCGGTGTTCGGAACCAGTCGCACCCTCTCTGTTGGCCCGGTGGCGGTGGCCTCGCTGATGACGGCGGCTGCTCTGGCGCCACTGGCCGAGGCGGGCACTGCTGAGTATCTGGCTGGAGCTATCTTGCTGGCGGTGATGTCTGGCCTGATGCTGACCCTGATGGGGGTTCTGCGGCTGGGATTCCTGGCTAACTTCCTGAGCCATCCGGTGATATCCGGGTTTATTACCGCCTCGGGCATTGTCATTGCCGCCAGCCAGCTCAAGCACCTGTTCGGTATCCAGGCCAATGGCCACAACTTGCTGGATATTGGTCACTCGTTACTGGTTTCCCTGGGCAATACCAACGTGCCCACGCTGTTGATCGGGGGCGGGGCCTTGATGTTCCTGTTGTGGTCGCGCCGGTACCTGAAACCGGTACTGCATCGACTCGGCCTGGCGCCCCGGGCGGCTGATATCCTGACCAAGACCGCGCCCATTCTGGCGGTGCTCGTCACCGCTCTGGTTGCCTGGGCATTGCGGCTGGATGAGCAGGGGGTGCGACTGGTCGGTGAGGTACCGTCAGGATTGCCTTCCTTCACCATGCCCAGTCTGGATCTTGGCCTGTGGTCCCAACTGGCGGTCAGCGCCTTGCTGATCAGTGTGGTAGGTTTCGTGGAATCGGTTTCGGTGGGTCAGACCCTGGCGGCCAAACGGCGCCAGCGCATTGACCCGGACCAGGAGCTGATTGGTCTGGGTACCGCCAACCTGGGGTCCGGCCTGTCGGGCGGTATGCCGGTTACCGGTGGCTTTTCCCGTTCGGTGGTGAACTTTGATGCCGGCGCAGAAACACCGGCGGCTGGCGCTTACACGGCGGTGGGCATCGCCCTGGCCACTCTGTTCCTCACTCCGGCCATAGCCTGGTTGCCCCAGGCGACGCTGGCGGCGACCATTATTGTGGCGGTGATCACCCTGATTGATCTGCCGGCACTGGGCCGCACTTTCCGATATTCCCGTACCGATTTCGGGGCCATGCTGGCGACCATCCTGCTTACCCTTGGTCACAGTGTCGAAGCCGGTATCATTGCCGGGGTGGCGTTATCGATTGGCCTGTTCCTGTACCGAACCAGTCGCCCCCACAGCGCCGTGGTGGGCCGGGTGCCGGGCACCGAGCATTTCCGCAACGTGCTGCGCCATGAGGTGGAACTCTGTCCCAAAGTTACCTTCCTGCGGGTGGATGAAAGCCTGTATTTCGCCAATGCCCGTTTCCTTGAAGAAACCGTGATGGATCTGGTTACCCGGGAGCCGGAGCTGACCGATCTGGTGCTGGTGTGTCCGGCGGTGAACCTTATTGACGCCTCAGCCCTGGAAAGCCTGGAAGCGATTAACGAACGGCTGCGCGACGCCGGGGTGCGTCTGCATTTCTCGGAAATCAAGGGCCCGGTCATGGACCGGCTCAAAGGCACGGAGTTGCTGGAACACCTGGGCGGACGCATCTTCCTGAGCACTTATGAAGCCTGGCAGGCGCTCACGAACCGGGCGGCGTTGGCGGCTTGACCTGAAGGGTGTGATCCCATTGACGGTGTATGGGGTATGTGTAGACACTGCCCCGTATTTCCAATCGCACCCGCACCGGTAAATCGCCATGGGAATGACCGACAACCTGCTCTCCACCAGTCAATGGCTGATCACCGCCGTGTTGTTTGCGGTGATTCTGTTGAACGCGGTGCGTTCTGTCGACTGGTCCGCCTTGCGCAAGGATAACGCTCTTCAGCATTCGTTTTTCGGTGCTGCGGTGATTCTGGGTTTTGTCTGGCAGTTGCGGGCAGGTATTTCACCAGGATTGGCGATTCACATCTTTGGCATCACGGTGATTACTCTGATGCTGGGTTGGGCTCTGGCCGTGCTGGCGGGCCTGCTGGCTCTGGTGATCACCGTCATCACCGGGCGCGAGCCATTACTGATGTTTGCCGCCAACGGTCTGATTACGGTGATGGTCCCGGCACTGGTCAGCCATGGCATCATGTTGTGGGAACGGCGGCGCAACTTCCGTAACTTCTTCGCTTATATCTTCTTCTGTGGTTTTTTCGGAGCCGGTCTGTCGGTTGCCGCGGCGGGCATTGTGATGTGCCTGATGCTATGGAGCAGCGGTACCTACAGTTTTGATGAACTGGTGCATGAGTATCTGAGGTATCTGCCGCTGTTCATGATTCCGGAGGGCTTCATCAACGGCACCTTTGTCACTGGCCTGATGGTTTTCCATCCGGACCGGCTCAGTACGCTGGACCAGAGCCGGTACCGCTAAGGCCTTTTTCAGATACCGTCACCCTGCTCGGAAACGGTCTGTAGTTCACGAATGTCCCTGTTGGAGTGGCTTCTCTGACGCCAGTTGTCCAGCCAGTCCAGTACTTCCTCTGACGGCATAGGCCGGGCGATACCATAGCCCTGAACCAGGTTGCAGCCCATGTCCCGCAGTGCGGTGGCGTGCTCCAGCGTTTCCACCCCTTCGGCCAGTACGGGGTGGTCAAAACGCTGTGCGAGGAAAATGACGCTTTCGACGATGGCACGGTCATTGGCGTCGGTAAGCATGTTGCGGACGAAACTCTTGTCAATCTTGATGACGTCCACGGGCAGGGTGCGCAGGTAGGTCAACGAGGAAAAGCCGGTGCCAAAGTCGTCCAGCGCCACCTGCAGCCCCAGAGACTGGCAGCGCGCCAGCACATTGCTGGCGCGTTTGGTGTCTTCCAGCGCCGTGGATTCCAGCACTTCCAGGGTGATTTGCCCGGGGCTCACTTCTGGATGGCTTTGCAGATAGCCTTCCAGGTAGTCCGCAAACTTCCGGTCCATCAGGTGGGGCGCGCTGATGTTTATGCTGACAGCCAGGGCTTCGCCGGCTTCCCGCCATCGGTTCATCTGGTGAATCGCCTCTTTCAGCACCCATTGGCCCAGGGGGATCTCCAGGTGACTGTTGGCCACCGCCGGCAGAAAGGCACCGGGGGTAATCAGCCCTTTTTCGGGGTGGTTCCAGCGGATCAGGGCCTCGAAGGCAATCACCTGGCAGTCGGCCATGCGCAGTTGTGGCTGGAAGTAGAGTTCGAATTCCTCGTTCTCCAGGGCGCGGGAAATCTCCATCAGCAGGTTCCGACGTTCCTTGCGGAAGGCATATTGGCCGGGATCGAAAATATGAAACTGGTTGCGGCCTTTCTCTTTGGCAGCGTACATGGCCTGGTCGGCATGGCGGATCAGGCCTTCGGCGTCGGTATCATCTTCCGGGTACAGGGTGACGCCGAGGCTGGCTGTCAGATTTACCTCTTTACCCTCCATGTCGAAAGGCTCACTGACCGAGGTCAGGATACGCTGATACAGGGGCTCGGAATGTTCGCTCTGAATCAGCAGAACAAATTCATCGCCGCCGATCCGGGCGACGGTATCTCCGCTGCGGAGACTTCTGGTGAGCCGTTCCGCCACCATGCGGAGGGCCTCGTCGCCGAAATCGTGGCCGAGTTCATCGTTGATGCCCTTGAATCCGTCCAGGTCAAGATAGCAGATGGCGAGTGAGCGTTTCTGCCGGTCCGAGTGCGCCTTGGCGGATCGCAACCGCTCTTCCAGCAGCTGTCGGTTGGGCAGACCGGTGAGGTCGTCGTAATTCGCGGCCCGGTCGAGCTCTTTGGCGTGATTCTTCAAGGCTGTGATATCGGAGAACGCCGCCACATAATAATGTTTGCCGGGTTCTTCCAGGTGCACCCGGCTGATGGATAGCAGTTCCACATATTCCTCACCGTTTTTGCGGCGATTCCACACCTCTCCGCGCCAGTGGTCGGTCTTTTCGATGGACTGCCACATGGAACGGTAGTATTCCCGGGAATGGCGGCCAGAGCTCAGAATGGAAGGGTTGAGGCCGAGTACTTCCTGACGGCTGTAGCCGGTAATCCGGGAAAACGCAGGGTTTACATCGATAATGTGGTTGAGGTGATCGGTGATGACAATCGCCTCGTGACTGCGATCAAAGACGCTGGCAGCGATGCGCAGGCCGCGTTCACTGTTTTTCCGGTCAGAAATGTTGGTCTGGATCACCACGAAGCCGGGTTCAACGCCGTCCGCGCCATCCACCGGTGTGCAGTAGGTGTGTACCCAGTAGGGTTCGCCGCTGGCGGTATAGTGCAGGATGTCTTCTTCAAACGCCTCGCCCCGGAACAGGTGGCGGTATATTCGGCTGACGGTATCAGGATCCGTGTCCGGCCCGGCCAGAACCTGGCTGGGAAGCTTTCCACGTACTGCACTCAGCGAGTAGCCAGTATGCTCCTCGAACGCCTGGTTGACCCATTCGATGCAGCCGCCGGCATCCAGTATCAGTGCCATGTTACGGCTGGCGGTGGCGACCAGGGCCAGTCGTTTCGGATCGATATCCGAAGCAGGCTGGGGAGAGTCCGGGGTGTTGGGCATAGATCAGGTGTTCCGGTTAACGGTGGCTTTCGGCTTCCTCCTCTCCATGTGAGAACTGTTCGCGGGAATGGCAATGATGGCTACCCGCAACCTCCGCATTTTCCGTGTACTTGTTATCCGTATATTGCAATGAGAGGTGCGAGGGATGCTACCTCATCCGGGGCTGGAAGGCATTCGACCTTGGTTTCAGAGAATTGATCATCGTCAATTCGTAACGACTTTTTACGGTTCGATGACAATCGAGGCACTATTGCCGCCAGCGGGAATGTTTTTGCAGTTTGCGCTGAAGTGTACGCCGGTGCATGTTCAGGGCCCGGGCGGTTGCTGATATGTTGCCTTCATGCTCATTCAACACCCGCTGGATATGCTCCCACTCCATTTCCTCCACCGACGGCGGTTCCTGGCGCAGTTCGGGGGCGCCTTCAATGGGCTCAAAACCGTGAATCAGCTGGCTTACGGTGACCGGTTTGCACAGGTAGTTCATGGCGCCACGGCGCATGGCTTCTACCGCTGTCGCGATACTGCCGTAACCGGTCAGCACCAGGACCTCCAGATTGTCATCAACCTGCAGCAGTTCTGGCAGTAATTGCAGGCCGCTCTCACCCGCCAGATTCAGGTCCAGCACGCAGCGGTTAAAGTGCTTCTCGCCAAGGGCCCGGAGCGCATCCGCCCGGTTACTGGCCGTCGCGCTCTCCACGCCCTGTCGTGCAAGAGAGCGACTTAGTACCTGCAGAAAGCTCTCATCGTCATCAATCAGCAACCAGCATTCGCCGTCTGTCATGTTCAGATAACTCCCGTAGAAGGTGCGTCAGACATCGGAAGGTCGATCACCATGGTGGTGCCCTGATCGCTCACCCGGGCACGAAGGTGGCCGCCCAGTCGCTGTATGGTGGCGTTGGACAGAAACAGCCCCACACCCAGGCCGTTGCGGGAATCCACCACGTCTTCGCCCGGCGCACCGGCAAAGGCACTTTCCAGACCATCGCCGTGGTCTTCGACGATGATCTCGACCCGTGCATTGTCGGCCCTCTGGCAACTGACGGCGACCCATTGCGGGCTGGCGGTGAGGGCGTTGGCGAGCAGGTTCAGTACCGCCTGATCGAGGGTGGCATCTACCGCAACCATGGCCTCGGGACAATCGTCTGCCCAGCGTATCGGCCCGGCGGGCCAGAGCAAGGTTGCAGACTCCCGAAGCCGTTTGAGCCAGGCGGACACCGGCAGGTTTTCCAGTTTTGCGTTGCGGGCTTCGACGGCCGCCTGGGTCAGCTGCTGGAGATGGCCACTGCACAGTGCCAGCTGCTGTTGCATCATGCTCAGATCATCCTCCAGATGCTTGTCGCCCTGATTAGAAGTGGCAGAGCGAATTTCATCCAGCAGTAACGTCATGGTGTTCAGGGGCGTTCCGAGACGATGGGCGACGGCCGCGGCGGACAGGCCCAGAGAAATAATCTGTTCGTCGCGAAGCCGGTTTTCCCGGAACTGTCCAAGCTGGGATTGCTGTGCTCTGAGCTGGCGGGCCAGAGTGCCCACTACCAGGAGCAGGATGGTGGCAGTCAGGGCAAAGGTCACCCACATACCCACCAGATGTAGCTGGGCCAGGTCGCCGCCGTGATGCTGATGTTCAATGGCGGGCGTATGCCAGAGCACCAGGGCGGTATACACCAGAACGCCGGATACTGTCAGGACGATACTGTGGCGCCCAGGCACCAGGATAATGGCGACCGCAATCGGCAGCAGCAGGAGCGAGACCAGAGGGTTGGTGTAGCCTCCGGTAAGGTAAAGCCAGAACCCGATCAGTACCAGATCGGCTGCCAGGGTAAGGCTGACAAAAACCGCCGAGGCGGGCGGGCGTCGGCTGAACCATAACCATCCGAGCGTGGCCAGTACACCGTATAGCAGGCACAGCAGCAGCGCCTCGGCCCGATGAGCAAGGGTGATGGTGGTTTCGGCAACCGCGACCGCCACCAGCAAGGTGACAATAATGGCCAGGCGCATGCCCAGAAGGTAGCGGGCGGCCTGCCGAAAACCGGTCTGTGAGTGTGTCAGCCATTCCATGAGGGCATTCTAGCAGCGTGTTGTCGGTGCCGGGGCGAAAAACCTCTGGCTATTGCTTCGGGTCAACCGGCCGGTAGCACACCAGTTCCTGCCGAACCACATCACCGGTCAGTTGCAGGGGTGTCTGGTCGGTGACATATACCCGGACGGCGCGCTCAATGTCACTGGCGTTGTCAGGCTGGGAGATTTCGCCGGGCAGAAGGTCAGGTCGGTAGCGGCACTGGTCTGATTCAGGAAACAGCGCCACATAGGCAATACCGGTTTCCACCAGATCCTGGAAGAAATGGGAACCGTAGGACAGATCCGGCACCATGTCGCCGGCATTCTCCGATACCTCCACCAAGGCACTGACGCCGGCAATATCGGCAAACCTGACCGGAACGCCCAGCTCCGGGCTGCTGGTGCCCCAACGTCCGGGACCGATCAGCAGGGTGCTGGCGCTGGATTCCCGAACCACCTCGCCGACACGTCGGGCCACATCGTAACGCTGATTGATATTCAGGTTGGCGTAGATCGCCGCATCTATACGGATAATCCGCGTAATCGCCAGATTGATGTTGCCGCCCATGAAGTGGCCCTGGGTGCGGAAAATCTCTCGCTCCGCGGGCAGATGTTCCGGCAGTGTGACCGGACCGGTTTCACCAATCGTGGCCAGTGGCCGGCACTGAACCAGATTGAAGGAGGGTTCGCCCTGTTCATCAATATGCAGGGTGAACTCGACATCCACGGGATGCTGATAGCCGGCCTCCAGGGTAGATAACAGAGATGACAGCCGCTGAATGAATGAGCTGAACTGAACCAGCGGCCGGAAGGTCAGTCGCCAGACCGGCCCTGGCAGCCCAATCTGTTCCGCCCGGGTACTGGCGGCCCGGTCGATTTCGCCCATCTGGGCCATGGGCAGATCTTGAACGGTGTCCAGTAACTGGCTCAGGGGTCGGGTTTCCAGATGGCCCTCCTGCAGGTCGAGCAGGTCCACCAGATGTTGGGAGAATCGATAGTGTTCGTCCGGGTTGCGGAAAGGTTGCCGGCCGGGATGATCCAGCGCCATCACGCAGGCGTGGTCGCCTTCAATCCGGTCTACGGCCCGGGTGCCCAGCCCCATAACCAGGCGGACCATGCCCGCTTTCGGGTTCATGGTGCTGTCCCAGGCAAAGGTGTTTCTGGACACGCCAACGCCCGCGGCATCGGGCAGGTAATAGCGGCCATGGAAACGGCCATTTACCCGCTGGATCAGCAGGGCCATGGGTTCCTCGCGCTGATCCAGGCCTCTTTGTTTACGGTACACCAGAGCGTCGTCACTCATGGACGAGGCGTAGACCTGGCGGATGGCATTTTCCAGCTCCGCCAGTCGCTGTTCCGGTGCCCCCTGGTTGATCAGGAAGACACTGTCGTATTTGCCGGCAAAGGCGTTGCCGAAACCATCCTCCTGCAGGCTGGATGAGCGCACCAGGATGGGATACTGGCCGTAATGGTCAAGCAGGCGTTCCAGCTCCGAACGGACTTCCGCCGGGAATTGCCCGGTCAGGATGGCCTTGCGAAGAGAGGGTGCTTCACTGAGATAACCTTCTGGTGAGCGTTGTCGCATGATTGCCGGCCACAGGCCGTTGTGGACCAGAAATGCGTAGTAGGCGTCGGTGCCCAGGTAGCTGGAATCGTGGGGTTCCAGATTCGGCTGCCAGAGTTCAGGCGCATCTTTCAGCAGAATGTTCCGGGCAATCAGCATGCCTGTGGCCTTGCCGCCAATATAACCGCTGCCAACCAGACGGCTGCGAATGGTGAGCAGATCCTCCAGAGTCAGGTAGCGCCGGGCCAGTTCCAGAATCTTGGGGTCGCGGCTGATCATCACCTGCAGAACCTGCTCCTGCAGATCAGGCATGCAGGTCTGGTCCTGTTCAAAAACGGCCCGGCTGACTTCCTGGAACAGTCTGTCCCAGTAATCCAGCAGTGGCTGGCGATGCAGGTGCCCGGATTCCAGCGAGGCCTGCAAGCGGGTGGCATCGCTGCTGTCGGTAATCGGCCAGAACTGGCCAGCCTGTTCCCGATGGGGCAGGAACATGGTCGGTGATTGCCGGCGCCAGGCCTTGATGGGATGAATCTGCACATCGTCGCCGTGGCGGTGTACATCAATCAGCACCTGGGTGGTCTGGCGAATCCGGTCCAGGGTCATCCGGGAGTGTCGGTCCGGGTGCAGGGTGAACCAGGCGACGGTATCCAGTTCGAACAGGAAGGGACACACTACCCGGAAAAAATTGCCCACCATGGCGTCGGTGGCCCAGGCATTGAGTAGCTCACTCAGGCTGTCGCAAACGTAGAAGGCGCCGCGGCCATGTTGTTCGATCAGGTGCCAGACCCGGCTGGTAAAACTCTCGAAACCGCCGAGGGCATCAATAGTGATGGTGCGCACCGCAGGGTGCTGGTCAATGATCGGCGGATGCTCGCCGAAGCGGAGATAGATGATCTGCCGGCCGGCGTCGGCGGCAGCATCCAGAAAGGGAAGAACGAATCGGCGGTAATCGTCCAGATCGGAGACCCGCCAGACAACATTGTCGCCGATTCGCAGGCCATCCAGCACCTCATCCAGACCGGGCAGTCCGGTGGACACCCGGTCTGTGGTCTGCTGAGGCTGCTGGTGCGTCATGGCGTGATCAGATCACGCCCATGGCGGTCATAGCCTTGGCTACGCGAAGGAACCCGGTGATGTTCGCGCCCAGCACATAGTTACCCTGAGCGCCAAACTCTGCGGCGGTCTCGTAACAGTTCTTGTGGATATCGATCATGATTTCCTCAAGGCGCTTCTGGGTGTAATCGAAAGTCCAGGAATCGCGGCTGGCGTTCTGCTGCATTTCCAGGGCGGAAGTTGCAACACCACCGGCGTTAGCGGCCTTGCCCGGGCCGTAAGCAATCTTGGCGTCCTGGAAGATGATGATGCCTTCCGGCGTGGTCGGCATGTTGGCGCCTTCGGCAACTGCGATACAGCCGTTTTCCACCAGGGTCTTGGCATCGCTGCCGTTGAGTTCGTTCTGGGTGGCGCAAGGCAGGGCCACATCACACGGAACGCTCCAGATGTTGCCGTCTTCCACGTACCTGGCGTCTTTGTGGTATTCAGTGTAGGCGCTGATGCGGCGGCGCTCCACTTCCTTGATGCGCTTGACCGTCTGCAGGTCAATGCCCTTCTCATGCACGATCATGCCCTGGGAGTCGGAGCAGGCAATTACCTTGGCGCCCAGTTCGTGGCATTTTTCGATGGCATAGATGGCTACGTTGCCGGAGCCTGACACCACCACGGTCTTGCCTTCCAGGGAGTCACCACGAGCCTTGAGCATTTCGTGGGTGAAGAACACGGTGCCGTAACCGGTGGCCTCGGTACGGGCGCGACTGCCGCCCCAGTCCAGGCCTTTGCCGGTGAATACGCCGGATTCGTAGCGGTTGGTGATGCGCTTGTATTGGCCGAACAGGTAGCCGATCTCGCGGCCACCGACGCCGATGTCACCGGCGGGAACGTCGGTGTACTCGCCCAGATGGCGGTACAGTTCGGTCATCAGGCTCTGGCAGAAACGCATGATTTCGTCGTCCGACTTGCCTTTCGGGTCGAAGTCGCTGCCGCCTTTACCACCGCCGATGGGCAGTCCGGTCAGGGCATTCTTGAAGATCTGTTCGAAGCCCAGAAACTTGATGATGCCGAGGTAAACAGATGGGTGGAAACGCATGCCACCTTTATAGGGGCCAAGAGCACTGTTGAACTCGACACGGAAGGCTCGGTTGATGTGGATCTCACCGCTGTCGTCCTGCCAGGGCACACGGAAGATGATCTGGCGCTCGGGTTCGCAGATGCGCTGGATGATCTTCTTGTCCGCGAACTCCGGGTACTTCACCAGCACGGGCCCCAGGGTTTCCAGTACTTCGTGAACCGCCTGGTGGAATTCTTTCTCACCCGGGTTGCGATGAAGTACGTCCCGAAAGATCGGTTCCAGCTTTTCGTCGAGTTTTGCAGTCATGGTGTCATGCCCTCGGAATACGCGTATTGAAGGTCGCAGGGAAATGCGGTGCCCAAAAAAAGGGCAGTGATTGCACCACAGCGGTGCGGTAGTTGGCAAGTGAATCCGCTGCAAAGCCCGGCGGCCTGCCCGACGGAGATACCCCCAAGGGGGTGCGACATTGTGTCTCAAGCCAGTGAAAAAGAAGCGGCATACAATTCCGGCTAATTCACGAAACACCTGATCCAAACGCTCCAAGGACCCGCCACACCATGATGAGAAAGACCCACCTGGCTCGCTGTATCAGCCTTGTGATGGCCGGCTGTGCTGTCGCCCCTCTTGCCCATGCCCAGTCTGAAACCGATGCCCTGATGTTGATCCGGGTGACCGAAGGTCAGTCGGCCGAAGCCGCCCGACTGTCGGCGGCGGCCGTTCAGACCGAGCCAGTACAGCGGTTGTCCTCGGATGCCGGGGTTTCGCTGTCGCGCATGGGTGGCCGTGGTCTGGACCCGGTGATCCGTGGCCAGAACGAAGAACGGGTTGAGGTGCTGCTTGACGGCATGCGGGTGGAAGGTGCCTGCCCGAGCCGGATGGATCCGCCCACCAGCCGTTTGAGCACAGCGCTGGCGCCGGTGCTGGAAGTGCGCACCAGCAACCGCACCCTGCGCTGGGGCCCGATTGCCGGCGGCCAGGTGGTCGCCACCACCGCCGCCCCGGAATTTGCTGATGACAACCGCACAACCGGCCACCTGACCGTCGGCGGTGCCGACAATGGCGAAGGCAAGCTGGTGAATGGCAGCGTGGCGGTCGGTGACAAGGAAACGTTTATCCGCCTCGCTGGCGGCTACGACGAAGCCGACGACTATGAAGACGGCGACGGTAACGAAGTCCGTAGCGCCTACAAAAACTCTGAAGGCCGGGTGGATGCTGCCTGGACCGCTGATAATGGCTTCTACATCAAGGGCCTGGTCAGCCGCCAGGAAGAGCGGGATGTAAAGTTTCCCGGCCGGGGTATGGATGCACCGAAAACGGATACCGACCTGTACCGGCTGGAGCTGGGAGCGCCGGTCGCCAGCGGCGGCTGGAACCTGATGGCCTGGCAGGCAGATGTGGATCACGTGATGGATAATTTCAGCCTGCGTGAGCCGCCGGTAAATATGGGTATGCCCATGAAAATGCAGACCAACTCGGAAACCCGTACCCGGGGCGCCCGACTGGTGCTGGATCAGACCATCAACTACACCAAAGATATTGCCTTTGGTGTGGATGTGGAAAGCAATGAGTGGGACGCCACCATGTACAACGGCATGAATCTCGACCACGAGGCCTCTTTGATGTGGCCGGGCGTTGAGCGAGACCGGGTAGGTGTGTTTGTGGAAGCCTTCCACCAGATCCGCGCCAACGCCCGCCTCGGTGCCGGCATCCGTTATGACCGTGTGGAAATGGATGCCACCCGCGCCGATCAGACGTTTACTCCGATGGCCGGCGGTATGATGACGTTCTCCCCTTCCGGGCTTTACGCCTCGGCCTATGGTGCAAGCGATACCGAAGCCAACGATGACAACGTAAGCGGTTTCCTGACCGGAGAATGGCGTGTTTCTCCGGTCCAGGCCCTTGAGGTTACGGCCAGCCACAGCGTGCGCTCCCCCAGCGTGAATGAGCGCTATGTTGCTCGAAAGACCATGAAAAGCAGTTGGATCGGGAATCCGGGTCTGGATACCGAAAAACACCACAAGCTGGAAGTCAGCCTGCCCGGCAACCAGGGAGAGTGGAGCTGGCGCCCGGCTATCTGGGTGGACCAGGTGGATGACTATGTTTACCGCTTTGACATCCGCAATCCCAACAACACCACGGATACCCGCTACGAAAATATCAGCGCCCGCCTGCTCGGCGTAGAGGGCATGCTGGGATGGACCAACGGTACCTGGAGCAGCACCAGCAAGCTGGCCTCGGTGCGCGGCGAAAACCGCGATGCCGACAAGGCGCTGCCGCGGATTCCGCCCATCCAGTTTATCCAGACGCTGGGCTGGCACTACCAGGGCCACACCCTGGAAGCCGAATGGCAACTGGCCCGTCGCCAGGATCGGGTAGACCTGGAATCCGGACTGGACCCCAGCACTTCACCGGGATACGGCGTATTCAACCTGTCCGGAACCCATCCGCTCATGGCCAATCTGAGCCTGACCTGGGCAGTGGATAACCTGTTCGACAATACCTGGGCGAACCATGTCAGTAAGGACAACCTGGCCGACAGCGGGGTGTTCCGGGTCAATGAGCCGGGGCGCACCTTGCGCGCAGCGCTTACGGCCCGGTGGTAAAAGGATTATGGCGGTTGCCCGCTTCTCATAGCCGGCGGGTGACATTTATACCCCGGGTGGAGGTCACTCCATCCGGGGTTTTTTTGTCGTTGATCAAACCCGGTTCGCAAGGACAGCAACTAGACTGAAGGGTGTCAGGGGTAATGCTACACTTGGTTATCAAGTAATTCTTTAAAGGAATAATGAAGATGGGTAAGTGTGTTCAGGCGATCCGGGGGCTGCTTCTGATACTGATCAGTTCCGCTTTATCGGCTGAGACCGTGGAAACGCAGGCGGTAACGCGGGCCACCCTGCAGGAAACCGCCCTTCTTGATGGTGTTATTGAAGCGGTTCAGCAGAGTACCGTATCCGCCCAGACCAGCGGTACGGTGGTGGAGCTGCCCTTTGATGTGGATGATTCCGTTGCCGCCGGTGATCTGATCGTGCGCCTGGAAGACAGCGAACAGCAGGCCCGGCTCAACCAGGCCGAAGCCGGACTGCAGGAAGCCCGTTCCGGATTGGAGGATGCCCGTCAGCAGTATCAAAGAATCGAAGCCATTCATGAACGGGGCCTGGTGTCGCGGCAGGAATTCGACCAGGCTCGCAATAATCTGAGCGCTGCCCAGGCCAGGGTGGAAAGGGCGGAAGCGACCGTGGCCGAAGCACGCAAGCAGCTGGACTACACTCGTATTATCGCCCCCTATGGCGGCATTCTCACCGAACGGCATGTCGAGCTTGGTGAGTCTGTGAGCCCCGGCCAGCCTTTGCTCAGCGGTCTGTCCCTTGAACAACTGCGGGTGGTGGTGGACCTTCCCCAGAAATACGCCGATGTTGCACGCAGTCAGCGCCAGGCCACCGTGACCCTGCCCGATGGCCGGGTGCTGGAGACCGGCGAGATGACGTTCTATCCCTATGCCAACCCGCAAACCCATACCTTCCGGCTGCGGATGCGCCTGAGTGAGCCCAATGGTTCCCTGTTTCCGGGCATGCTGGTGAAAGTCAGTGTGCCGGTTGCCAGCCGGAAGGCACTGTGGGTGCCGGCCAGCAGCCTGATTCAGCGCAGCGAACTCAGGGCCGTCTTTGTACTGGACAATCAGGATCAGCCCCGCCTGCGCCAGGTACGCACGGGGATGCGGGATAACGGCAGGCTCGAGATCCTGGCCGGCCTCAGCGAAGGCGAGCGTGTGGTGTCGAACCCTGCCGAACTGGTGGGCAGCGATCGTCTGAATCCGGTTGAAGACTCGGGCGAGGAGTCGAATCCGTGAGCAGTGATCTGCCGCCCGTTGGTCCATCCGGTGCCATTGCCCGGGTTTTTCAGAATAACCACCTGACACCACTGCTGGCTATCCTGGCAATCATTCTGGGCATCCTGGCCGTGGTGGTCACACCCAAAGAGGAAGAACCCCAGATTGACGTCACTATGGCCGATATCATGGTGGCGTTTCCGGGCGCCAGCACCCGGGAGGTGGAAAGCGCGATCGCCACGCCGGCCGAACAGGTGATGGGCGAGATCAAGGGCGTCGAGCATGTCTATTCCGTGTCCCGCCAGGGCCAGGCGGTGATCACGGTGCAGTTCGAGGTGGGCATCCCGCGGCAGGAAGCCCTGGTCAGGCTCTACAATCAGGTGTATTCCAACCAGGACTGGTTGCCGCCCAACCTGGGCGCTGCCCAGCCGGTGGTCAAGCCCAAGGGCATTGATGATGTCCCGGTGATGACACTCACTCTCTATGATCCGGTCAACGGGCATACGGGGGAGGAACTGACTCGCCTGGCGCACATGCTGGAAGTCGCCCTGAAACGGGTCCCCGGCACCCGGGATGTCTATACCACCGGCGGGATCCCGGATCGGGTCGATATCCGGTTCGATCCGGCGTTGCTGGCGGGGTTCAACCTCACCATCGATGACATCCGGAACGCCCTGATGGCGGCCAACACCAGCAGCCAGGAGGCACGGATTGCCCGGGACAACCTGTCGATACCGGTCCAGGCCGGAACGCTGCTGGAAACCGTGGAGGATGTCCGGCGCCTTGTCGTGGGCATGCACAATGGCTCCGCGGTGTACCTGGAGGACGTGGCGCAGGTCCGCCGGGGAGGCACCGTGGCGGACCAGAGTGTAATGACCGGATTCGGGCCGCCCCGGGAAGCCGGCGTGGCTGGCCAGCCCGGCGAGGTTTATCCGGCAGTTACCCTGGCCATCGCCAAGAAGCCGGGCGAGAACGCCATCAATATCACCACGGCCATTGAAGAGCGTCTGGACCAGCTGCGCAACCGGGCCCTGCCGGAATCGGTGGAAGTGCTGGTCACCCGGGACTATGGCGTAACCGCCTCCCAGAAAGCCCGCAAACTGATTACCGATCTGATCTCCGCCACTTTGTGCGTTGTGCTGCTGGTGCTGGCGGCCATGGGCTGGCGCCAGGCCCTGATTGTCGGCATCGCGGTTCTGATTACCCTGCTGCTGACCCTGGTGTTCTCCTGGGCATGGGGATTTACCCTGAACCGGGTGTCCCTGTTCGCGCTGATATTCTCCATCGGCATCCTGGTGGACGACGGCATCGTCATCACCGAGAACATCAATCGCCGGATCCAGAACTCCCGTCGTGCGGTCAAGGACATCATCCCGGTGGCCGTGGATGAAGTGGGCACGCCTACCATCATGGCCAGTCTCACCATCATGGCGGCGCTGATTCCGATGGCGTTTGTCAGTGGCCTGATGGGCCCCTACATGAGCCCGATTCCGATCAATGCCTCCGCGGGTATGGTGCTGTCCCAGGTTGTCGCCTTCGTGGTGGCCCCCTAGCTGGCTTTCAGGCTTCTCAAACACAAGAAGGGGCAGCAGGCTGCCGAAGCCGAGGAGGCGTCCAGCTCTGCGGATGGCGTCAGCCCGTTATCCCTGCGAATTTTCCGGACCGTGCTCGGGCCATTCCTGGGGGATCATCCCTGGCGGCGCCGTTTGCTGGCACTGGGGGTGGTGGGTCTTACCCTCGTGGCTTCGTCATTGCCGGTGTTCCAGGCGGTGATCCTGAAGATGCTGCCGTTCGACAACAAGTCGGAACTTCAGGTTGTGGTCGACATGCCCGAGCGCACGCCCATGGAGCAGACCCAGCGGGTGTTGCTGGATATGGGCAGCTACCTGGAAACGGTGGACGAAGTGGCCAACTGGCAAACCTACGCCGGCACCGCCTCACCCATCAATTTCAATGGCCTGGTGCGGCAGTATTACCTGCGTGGCGATCCCTACCACGGGGATATACAGATCAATCTCATGGATGAAGAGAGTCGGGACCGGTCGTCCCATACGATTGCACAATCCCTCCGGGACCCACTGACCGAAATCGGTGACCGGTACGGAGCCAGTGTGAAGATTGTCGAAGTGCCACCCGGGCCGCCGGTACTCTCACCCGTGGTGGCCGAGATCTATGCGGTGGATGAAACCCGCCGGGCAGAGCTGGCCCGGCAAGTGGCCGAAGGCATGACCAGCGTCGATGGCTTGGTGGATATCGACACCACCCTGGAGGCACCCACACGGCAGTGGGAAGTGGTGGTGGATCGGGACCGTGCGGCACGCCTTGGTGTTTCCCAGGCCCAGGTGGTCGGTGCCCTGCAGACCGCCCTGGGGGGAACCGGGGTCAGCTTCCTGCATGATGATCATGCCAAATACCCTGTTCCGATACGGGTGATTCTGGGTGAAGGCGACAAGGCCCAGCCATCGGTGCTGTTATCGCTGAAGGTGCGGAGCCGCAGCGGCGCACTGGTCCCCCTGGCAAGCATTGCCGACGTTCGCGAAGCCGACTGGATGGGCGCGATCTACCACAAGGATCTGCTGCCGGTGACCTATGTGACGGCGGACATGGCGGGGGAGATAGATTCGCCGCTGTATGGCATGTTTGCCATGGTCGAGCGTCTGAACCAGCAAGCGGGGGCCCCGGAGCAGTATTTCATCGACCAGCCCCCATTGCCGGAGAAGGGCACCCTGAAATGGGACGGCGAATGGCAGATCACCTACGAAACCTTCCGGGACATGGGCGCGGCTTACAGCGTGGGTGTGTTTATGATCTTCGTTCTGCTGGTGGCGCAGTTCCGTTCCTATATTCTGCCGCTGGTGATCATGGCGCCCATACCGCTGACCCTGATCGGCATCATGCCCGGCCATGCGCTGCTGGGGCGCGAGTTCACCGCCACCAGCATGATTGGCATGATTGCCCTGGCCGGGATCATCGTGCGCAACTCGATCCTGCTGGTGGTGTTTATCCGGCAGCTGATCGACGAAGGCGTAGAGCTGGACGAAGCGGTGGTCCTGGCGGGCGCGGTGCGCATCAAACCCATCGCGTTGACGGCGATCTCGGCGATGGTGGGTGCTTACTTTATTCTGAACGATCCGATTTTTAACGGCCTGGCGATATCGCTGGTCTTTGGCCTGGCCATGTCCACTTTGCTGACGGTTCTGGTGGTTCCGCTTCTGTACTACACACTTGCGCGTTGCCGGTGGATTTGACGCCGGGTCATTTGCTACCGGGTTGGCCAGTAGCGCTGCATTTCCAGGAACAGGAAGGACGCGCTCCAGGTAATCAACAGAAAACCAGTAAGCGCTTCAATGCCAGTAAGGTACCGGAGTTGGCCAATCGCCTCGATATCGCCATAGCCCAGGGTGGTGAAGGTGGTGAAAGAAAAATAGGCACAGTCCAGCATGGTGCCGCTGAAGTTGCCTGTTAGCTGGCCCCAGCCCTCGGCATGGTGCATGAAATAAAAGGCCGTGGCAAATATCCAGACCTGAAGAGCATGGGCGGTAAGGCAGCCGAGCACTGCGACGATCAAGCGGAAGTGGTGGCTTTGCCGCATTCGTCCCAAGAGGCTACTCAAACGGATCAGGACTTCGTTATGTATCACTACAACGGCACACACCAGAAGGATGTTCAGCAGGGTGACGTTGATCAGAGTATCGTGAGTGGCGTCCAACGGAGTCGGTCCTGAAGCCGGGAAACCTGCCGGAGTAATCCGGAACCTGTTGAAAATTGTATAGTAAATTCGTTGCCTTCGCGCACTTTCATTTAATCAGAGTATTGACTGTCCATGTCCAGAAAACTGCTTCCCCTGTTGATGATCGCCCTGGGTATTGCCGGCTTCCTGCTTTTGAAGGCAACCCGGCCGGAACCGGCGGAAGTATCCGCCACCGAGCGTAGCTGGCTGGTGCAGGTGCAGAAGGTCAAGCCCACTCGAGCGACCCCGGTGTTGCCTCTGTATGGTGAGGTAGTAGCGCCGGATCTGCAGACCATCACCGCCACTCTGGCCGGGCGTATTGACCGGTTACCGGTACGGGAAGGGCAGCAGGTGAGCGAAGGTGACTTGCTGATCGCGCTGGATTCCGCCGATATCGAGCCGGTACTTGCCCAGGCCCGGGCCCAGGTCGCCGACCTGGAGGCGCAGGTGCGGTCCGAACAGGTGCGATACCGCAACGATCAGCGATCCCTGGAGAGTGAAAAGGCCATTCTGGACAACGCCCGTCGCCAGTTTGAGCGTATTCAGTCGCTGGTTGAGCGTAACCTGGCCTCCCGCGAAAGCCTTGAGGCTGCCACCGATGCGCTGGCGAGGGCGGAGTTGACCCTTCGTATCCGGGAGCGGGCCATAGCCGAGCATCCGGCCCGGCTGCAAAGCCTGGAAGCCCGGTTGTCGCAGGCCCGGGCCAGTCTGACCACGGCAGAACTGGACGGTGAGCGGGCGGTATCAACAGCGCCTTTTGACGGTATGGTCACCAACCTGCAAGTGGCGGCTGGCGATCAGGTATCCCGCAATCAGGCGTTGTTGAGCATCTATCCGATACAGGGGCTGGAAGTCCGGGCGCGGGTGCCGCAGATGTATCTCGGCGAGTTGGTGGATGCCCTGGCCAAGGGGGCAACACTAACGGCTACCACCGAGGATTCCGGCCAGCGCTTTGAGCTGGTCCGGTTTGCTGGCCTGTCTGATCCGGCCGGTACCGAGGCGGTGCTGGAGCTGAACGGGGAATCGGGAGCCTTGCGGCCCGGGGCCTTGCAGCCACTGCTGCTGCAGCGGCCAGCAAGGGACAACCTGATTCCCATACCCTTCAGTGCACTGTACGGGGCCGACAGTGTTTACATCATGACTGATGATAACAGGATGCAGCGGGTGACGGTGCAACGGGTTGGCGAGGCACTCAGCGAGAATGGCGAGCGCCGGTTGTTGATAGCCAGTGAACACCTGAAACCGGGCATGCGCCTGATCACCACCCACCTGCCCAATGCGATCACCGGCCTGAAAGTAAAGCTGGCGGATAGCAAGGGAGCACCGGCCTCATGAGTCGCAAAAAGGGTGTGATCGGCTTTTTTGTCCATCACCGGTTGGCCGGCAATCTGGTGATGCTGGTGATGTTGCTCGGTGGCGTAATGGCCCTGACTCGCATGAATATCCAGTTCTTCCCTACTTTCGCCCTGGATGTGGTCAGCGTGCGGGTGGTGTGGAGTGGTGCGTCGGCCGAGGATGTGGAGCGCGGTATTACCGATCCGCTGGAGCAGCGTCTGCGCAGCGTCGACGGCCTCAAGAAGATGACCTCCACGTCGGCGCAGGGGGTGTCGTCCATTACCCTGGAATTCCATGAAGGCACCGACCCGATACAGGCAGTGGATGACGTGCGCCAGCAGGTCGACGAATTCAACAACTTGCCGGCGGATGCCGAAGAACCGCAGGTGGCCAGGGTCGAACGGTACGAACCGGTGGCCCGGCTGCTGGTTTACGGTGATGTCGACCGGGCCGAGTTGCGCCAGCTGGTGTACCGGTTTGAGGACGAATTACTGGACCGGGGCATCGACCGGGTCACGCTCCGGGGCCTGCCGGAGCAGCAGATCAGTATTGATGTGCCGGTGGAGCGGCTGGAATCCCTGGGCCTTTCGCTGGAACAGATTGCCGATCGGGTGGCGTCGCTGTCCCGTGACCTGCCGGCGGGGATGATGGCTCAGCAGGATGCCACCCGAGAGCTGAGGGCGGTGGAGCAGCGACGCAGCCCCCAGGCCTTCGAGACCATTCCGGTGCTCAGCGGTGATCGCATCCGCATGCAACTGGGTGACATAGCCATCATCCGCCAGGAAGCCCGCGAAAACCAGACGGTCATGGAAAACAACGGCATGCCCGCCGTAGAGCTGCAGCTTCAGCGGGCGGAAAACGGCAACTCCCTGACCGCCGCGCGGGTGTTTGAGTCCTGGTTGACGGATACCCGCCCGACCTTGCCGGCCACCGTAAATATCAAGGTTTACGACGAAACCTGGCAGTTGATTGAAGACCGGATTTCCCTGCTGGTGAATAACGGCCTGGGTGGTCTGGTGCTGGTGGTGGGGCTGCTCTACCTGTTTCTTCCCGGGCGGGTCGCCGCCTGGGTGGCGGTGGGTATTCCCACCGCCTTTCTCGCCGCCCTGGGGGTGCTATGGCTGATCGGCGGCTCCATCAACATGATTTCACTGTTTGCCCTGATCATGGCCCTGGGGGTGATCGTTGACGATGCCATCGTGGTGGGGGAGGACGCGGACGCCCATGCCCGTATGGGAGAGCAGTCCATCTATGCCGCCGAAGGCGCTGCCAAGCGTATGGTCTGGCCAGTACTGGCTTCGTCCCTGACCACGGTGGCGGCGTTCATGCCACTGCTGGTGGTGGGAGGTGTAATAGGCAATATCCTGGGCGATATTCCGGTGGTGATGATCTGCGTGTTGATTGCCTCTCTGTTGGAGTGTTTTGTGGTCTTGCCAGCCCATCTTCGCCATGCCTTTGTCCGCAAGGTTTCCGAGAATCAGCCAGAGCGACGCCCTCACGCCGTGGCCCGTTTGCGCCGGGAATTTGAGCAACGGTTCGATACCTTCCGCGACGGCCCTTTCCGCCGGTTCTCTCGCTACAGCCTGAAGCACCGGGGCATGACCGTAGCCTCGGCACTGGCGTTGGCTATTGTCACCGTCGGCCTGCTGGCCGGTGGACGGCTTGGGTTCAATTTCTTCCCGACGCCGGAACCATCGGTGTTCTACGCCAATGCCAGCTTTGTGGCGGGCACGGATAAGGACACGGTGGCGCGCTTCATCCGGGAAATGCAGCGCTCACTCACTGAAACGGAGGAGGCCCTGGGTGGCGATCTCGTACTCCATGCCGTGACCACCTACGGCGCTACTCAAGGGGCTGAGGGCAGTTCCCGGAACGATGACGAGCTTGGCTCCATGCTGGTGGAGCTGGTGCCTTCGGACAGCCGTTCTGTGCGCAATGCCGAGTTCATTCGGGAATGGCGCAGCCGTATGACGCTGCCGGCCGGACTCGATGCCCTGAACATCAACGAGCGTCAGGCCGGCCCGCCCGGGCGAGATGTCAATGTGCGACTGACCGGTGATGACGCAGAGGCCCTGAAGCGGGCAGCGGATGAAGTGGCACAGGCACTGGATACCCTGCCGGGCGTGCTGGATGTGGAAGACGATATGCCCTGGGGCCGGGAACAGTTGCTCTATCAGGTCAGCCCTTATGGTGAGGCTCTAGGGCTGACCACTGTGGATCTGGGCCGACAGTTGCGGGCGGCATTTGATGGCCGGATCGCCCAGATCTACCAGGATGGTCGCGATGAGGTGGAAGTCCGGGTGCAGTTGCCGAGGGCGCAACGGGAACAATATTCCACCCTGGAGCGCATGACCATCCGCATCCCCGATGGCCGTTTTGTACCGCTGACCCAGGTGATGAACCTGGACCACCGCCAGGGATTCCAGGCCCTGCGCCATGCCGATGGCAAGCTTGCGGTGGAGGTCACCTCGGCGCTGAATACCCGGGTTGCCACCACCGACCAGATTCTTGAAAGCCTGCAGTCCGGGCCTTTGCCGGAGATCGCCAGTCGCCACGGTGTGCGCTACAGCTTTGAGGGCCGCTCGGCCGATCAACGCGAAACCATGGCGGACATGCAAACGGGGCTGCTTATCGGCCTGGCCCTGATGTATGTGGTGCTGGCCTGGGTGTTTGCATCCTGGAGTCTGCCCCTGATCGTCATGGCGATTATTCCCTTTGCCCTGGTCGGTGCCCTCCTGGGCCACTGGGTCATGGGGCTGCAGCTCACCATACTGTCGCTGTTTGGGTTGTTCGGCCTGTCCGGTATCGTGGTGAATAACGCCATTATTCTGGTGGCTTTCTACAATCAGCAACGGCAGAAGGGGCTGGACATCACGGATGCCCTGAATGAGGCCGCCGTGCAGCGGGTTCGCGCGGTGCTGCTGACGTCCTTGACGACCATCGGGGGGCTGACACCGCTGCTGTTCGAAACGTCGTTGCAGGCCCAGTTCCTGATTCCCATGGCAACGTCGATTGCCTTTGGCTTGGGACTGTCCACCTTCCTGGTGCTGCTGGTGATTCCAGCGCTGTTGTCCTGGGTCGAGCAATTCCGGGAATGGCGTGCCCAACGCAGGAACGGTGCGGCAGAACCTCTGGGGGCTGCCGACTGAATACCGGGAGAAAACATGGCCGATAACCTGATCAGTGTCACCGGTCTGAGTAAACAGTTCGAGAGCGGCGACCAGCATGTGACCGTGTTGCGGGAACTGAGTGTGCATCTGGGGCGAGGCGAGTCGCTGGCGCTCACCGGCCCGTCCGGTTCCGGGAAAAGCACGCTGCTGAATGTTCTTTGTGGTCTGGAATCTCCCGGTTCCGGTCGGCTGGCGATGTTGGGACAGCCTTTGGCCGGGGATGGCGCGCCAACGGGCAAGGCCCTGGAGCGGACCTGGTGCGAATTGAGGCAGAGCCGACTCGGCGTGGTCTTTCAGGATGCCAACCTGATGCCGACCCTGTCCCTGCTGGATAATATCCGGTTGCGAGCGCGCCTGGCTGGCCGGGACGACACCAGCGCTGGCGACTGGCTCCAGAGGTTGGGCATTGGTGAGCTGGGCCAGCGTTATCCGGATCAGGTTTCCGGTGGCCAACGCCAGCGGGCTGCGCTGGCCATGGTATTTGTTACCCGGCCGGCACTGATTCTGGCGGATGACCCGACCGGTAGCCTGGACCGGAGGACGGCTGAGACTGTCGCCGATGAGTTGTTCGAACTCCAGGCCCGCCATGGTTGTGGGCTAGTGCTGGCTACCCACGATGCGGACCTGGCAGCCCGTTGCCTTCATCAGTTGGACCTCGGGCACCAGGGCGGGCCCTGAAGACCTATGTCTCCCCGCATCGCATTGTTCAGTCATTATCGTCGTCACCCCCTGCAGCTGGCCGCGCTGGCCGCCATGATCCTGCTTGCCACCGCGCTCTGGACTGGAATACATCACCTCACCAGCCAGGCCAGGGCCAGCCTTGAACAGAGCGAGAGCGCTGTCGCCGAGCGCCAGCAAGTGGTGCGTGAGGACGGCCAGCCGGTCTCGGTGCAGGATTTTGTCACCCTTCGACGCCAGGGCCTGTGCGTGATGCCATGGCAGGAAGTGCTGGTACCGGGGCGCGGCCGGCTGGTGGGCATTGATCCGCTGGCGGCCCATTGCTTTGCCGAGCCGGAACACACGCCAGCACCCTGGCAGGGCGAACTCGATGGCAAGCCCTTCGTCGATATCAGCGAAGCCGCCGCCCAGGCCTCAGCCGAAGCATCGGCCCTGGTTCTGCTGGTGTCGCAAGCCGACGGTCAGACGCCACCACCGGCGGGCTACCGCTATCAGGCATTCGCCGTTGCGCCGGACACGGCAGAGCTGGGTGACAGTTTTCTGCTCAACCTGGATGCGCTCGGAGTGCTGGTCCTGCTGATTACCTCGTTGTTGTTGCGCAGTGTGTTCCTTCTGGGTCTGGCTCAACGCCGGGAAAGCCTGGCTTTGCTGTATCGCTATGGCGTGAACAGGAGCCAGCTCAGCCGACTGTTGCTGGTGGAAAACCTGCTGCTGGCGTTGGTGTGCATACTGCCCGGGGTTTGGTTGGGGCGGGCGCTGTCACTGGTTTTGGCAGATGGCTTTGGGCAGGCCCTGGAAGGCCTGTTCGACCGTCCGCTCTATGCCGGTGGAGGGGAGGACTGGTGGCTGCCAACCCTGACCATGGTGGCGGTGATCGTGGCCGCTTGCCTGGCGGGCGTTCGGGACTCGTTGGGGTCGCTCCTGACTCGGGTGCAACCGGCATTTTTTGCGGTGCTACTGGCCCTGGGGCTGGCAGTATCTCTGTGGGCACCAACTCTGATCTGGCTGTTCCTGGCGGTGGCACTGGTTTTTCTCGCTGCCGGTTGGCTGGCCCCGCTGGCGATTGCCGGGGTTGTCCGCTGGCTGGCCCGTAACACCGGGGATCCGCTGATTCGCTGGCGTCTACAGGAAGTCGCAGTCCTGGTGCGTCGGCTGGCGTTACCGCTGGTGGCCCTGCAGTTTGCCTTGGCACTGGTGCTGGCGGTTCATGCCCTGGTAACCACGTTCGAGGACACCTTTGACCAGTGGCTGGGGCAACGGCTGGAAGCGGATTACTACATTGAAGTACCGCAAGGGGCGGATATCACCGCTGCCGTAAGCTGGCTGGCGGCAAAGCCGGAGCTGGTGAGCCCGGAATTGTGGCATCAGGTGATTCGTGGGCGGGCCAGCGTGCAGGCAGCATCAGGCAGGGAGCCGGTGCCTGTCGATGTGTTTGCGCTCGGGCCGGTCAGTCACCTGGTGCAAAACTGGCGCCTGCTGGCGCAAACAGAAACGCCCTGGCAGGCGTTGGCGAGGGGTGAGGGGCTAATGGTCAATGAGCAGTTGGCCAGAAGGCAACAGCTTGCAGTAGGCGACCGTCTCATTGTCAGGCTTGGCGCCCGTCGGTTACAGGCTCCGGTGCTGGCCGTTTATCCGGATTACGGGCGGCCCTCCGGTGAGGTGCTGGTGCCGGCGAGTCTCTTGCCCGAGGACTTTGAAGCCCGCTTTCGAAGCCTGTCGATAAGCGCGGGCATCGAAGAGATCAAAGTGGTTGAGGCGCAACTGGCCCGGCTTTGGCATACCCCTCAGCTGACCGTGAGGGATAACCAGGCCATCCGGACCCTGGCCACTGATGTTTTTGATCAGACCTTCTTGCTGACCCGGGCCATGACTACCCTCACGCTGATTCTGGCCGCCGCCGCGTTGTTGCTGATGGTGTGGGTCTTTCTCTCTACTCGCGCCTGGTATTTTCGCCTGCTGATCGTCTGGGGTATGCCCCAACGCCAGGCCGCGACTCAGCTCACCCGGGTCTCCCTGGCTCTGATTTTTGCGGTATTGGTTTGTGCACTGCCACTTGGCGTGTGGCTCACCTGGATTCTGGTCCAGCGCATCAATCCGCTGGCTTTTGGCTGGTCACTGCCGATGGCGGTGTACCCGGGGTTCTGGATCGAGCTGGCCGTGTTGGCTCTGATCATCGGCCTCAGCATTGCCTTGCTGATGCGCCTGCAGCTGCGTCGCCCGGCCTCGGCGCCGGAGTCCGCACACGGGCTGCAGGGAGGGGAACGATGAATCGTTTCGTTATCGTACTTCTGGCGCTGCTACTCACCGCCTGTGATCGAGCAGAACAGCCGAGCGGATTCGCAGGCCTTGCCGGTGTGGCGGAATCTGAGCATGAGATTCAGTTCCTGCAGCCCGGGCCCGGAGACCGGCTGTCCTTCCCCGCCGATTTCGGCCCTCATCCCCAGCACCGCATTGAATGGTGGTATCTCACCGCGAATCTGGAAACCGAAAACGGCGGGCCGCTGGGTCTGCAATGGACGCAGTTCCGGCAGGCCTTGACCCCGAGGTCCGTTGAATCCGAACCGCCGAAGCCGGCACTTTGGCCTCTGGAGGCTGCCTGGATGGCTCACGCAGCGGTGAGCTACAGCGGTCAGCACCGCTTTGCCGAAAAGCTGGCCAGGGGTGACGTCGGGCATGCCGGGGCCACCGCCCAACCCTTTTCAGTCTGGCTGGATCACTGGCACCTGAGGCCAGCGAGCGGACACGTTGGCTGGCGGCTGTCGGTCGCTACAGAACACTGGTCCTACGATCTGTTGTTGCAGCCGCAAGGTGATCCTGTGGCTCATGGTGACGACGGTTTCAGCGCCAAATCCGCCAGTGGCGAAGGCTCCATGTACTTCAGCCTGGTAGATCTGAAAATTGAGGGAACGGTTACCCTTGAGGGTGACACGTTGACGGTGGCGGGCACTGGGTGGTTCGACCGGGAGTGGAGCAGCCAGTTTCTCAAAGCCGGACAGCAGGGCTGGGACTGGTTTGCCCTGCATCTGGATTCGGGGGACAAGCTGATGCTGTTCCAGTTGCGGGAAACACAACAGGCGTTCCGCTCGGGTACTTGGATTCCAGCCACGGGCGAGCCGGTGGCGCTGGGGCCGGAACAGATCGGGCTGACCTCTG
The DNA here is from genome assembly GCF_000475375.1 of Marinobacter sp. EVN1. NCBI lineage: Bacteria > Pseudomonadati > Pseudomonadota > Gammaproteobacteria > Pseudomonadales > Marinobacteraceae > Marinobacter > Marinobacter sp. EVN1. The sequence goes on along the minus strand of NZ_AXCB01000005.1, from coordinate 34,817 downwards.
TGGGCCAGCCAGCCGGTTATCCGCGCCGTTGGCAGATAACCCTTCCGGCTTTCGACGTGAACCTTGAGGTCTCCGCGCCGGCAGGGGATTACCGGAATTCCGGGCTCTATCCGTATTGGGAGAGCCCGGTTTCCGTCACCGGAAGCCATTCCGGCGTGGGTTACATGGAGCTTACCGGTTACCAGGCACAATAAGGCCCGGAAACTCACTCAACGGCATTGGCACCGATACGGTGAATGCTGAGGTCGGCACCGTTGAACTCTTCTTCCTCTGTCAGTCTCAGGCCGCTAATGGTTTTGATGGCACCGTAAACGATGAGCCCGCCGGCAAAGGCCACGATCACACCGGCCACCGAGCCAATAATCTGCGACATCAGGCTGACGCCACCCAGGCCCCCGAGCGCTTCCTGGCCGAAGATACCGCAGGCAATGGCGCCCCAGACACCGCATACGCCATGCAAGGGCCAGACACCCAGAACATCATCCAGCCGCTCGATTTTCGCCTGTGCCCACTCGAACAGGTAGACAAAGATGGCGCCGGCCACGCCCCCGGTAATCAGGGCGCCGACGGGGTGCATCAGGTCTGAGCCGGCGCACACCGCCACCAGTCCGGCCAGCGGACCGTTGTGAATGAAGCCAGGGTCTTTGCGGCCGAGCAGCATGGAAACCAGAATACCCCCCACCATGGCCATCAGGCTGTTGACCGCAACCAGGCCACTGATGCCGTCCAGAGTCTGGGCCGACATGACGTTAAAACCGAACCAGCCCACGGTCAGAATCCAGGCGCCGAGGGCGAGAAACGGAATGTTGGAAGGGGCAAAGGCCACGACCCGACCGTTGCGATAGCGACCGGTGCGGGCGCCGAGCAGCAGCACCGCAGCGAGAGCAATCCAGCCACCGACAGCATGCACCACAACGGAGCCGGCGAAATCATGGAAGGACGCACCAAACTGGTTCTCCAGCCAGGCCTGGAAACCAAAGTTCCCGTTCCAGATCAGGCCCTCAAAGAAAGGATAGACGAAGGCCACGATCAGGCCCGAGGCAATCAGCATGGGGTAGAAGCGGGCACGCTCTGCGATACCGCCGGAAACGATCGCCGGAATGGCCGCGGCGAAGGTCATCAGGAAGAAAAATTTGACCAGTTCATAGCCGTTGGCGGAGGTGAGTTCGGCGGCGCCATTGAGAAAGTGCCCGCCATAGGCGATGTAGTAGCCGATGAAAAAATAGGCGACTGCGGATATGCCGAAGTCGGTCATGATTTTAACCAGGGCATTGACCTGATTTTTATGGCGAACAGTGCCCACTTCCAGGAACGCAAAGCCGGCGTGCATGGCCAGCACCATAATGGCGCCAATCAGAATGAAGAGCGTGTTGGCGCTCTCGGTCAGGGTGTGTACGGCACTCGTGATATCCACGGGTTTTTCTCCTGAGTGTTTTGATTACGCGGCTTCTGATGAGCCGTTGTGCATTGTTGGGGTGCGACTTAAGCAAGTGCTGTTCCAAAACAATGCATATCAAGTACTGCAGGGGGGTTGGAGAACCTGAGGGCGCCGAGGGAGGTATTTATCTGCGTCAAAGCGCACCAGAGGCGTGCGCATCAAGGGCTTGTGCACCAATCTGGATAGGGCGCGAGGCAAGGTTTTACTACCAGGTAATCTCGCTGGGCGTATCCCGACCGGGCTCAATGCCAATAATGGCTTCCTGCGACTCGCTTTCGGAACGAATCAGCTCGCGAAGGCGCAGTTCCTGCTCTTCCATGGGCTCTGACAGATCGATAACGATTTCAACCCGTCGGTTCTTGGCTCGGTTTTCCGGCGAGGTGTTGGGTACCCGTGGTTCGGTGTCGGCCAGACCGGTCACCCGGATGCGGTCCGGAGTCACCTGCTCCCGAGCCAGCAGAACATTAGCCACCGCGGCGGCACGGGCTGCGGACAGGTCCCAGTTACTGTAGAAACGTTCGGTGCGGATGGGCACGTTATCGGTATGGCCTTCAATGGCGAGGTCTCCGGGCATGTCGGCCAGAACCTCCGCCATATCCAGAAGCAGGCCTTCGAATTCCCAGGTCAGTTGGGCTGAACCTGAGGCAAACGAGCCCTTCTCCTCAATGCGAATGATGATGCGGCGCTGATCTTCCGAGACGTTGATCCGGCCATCCAGAATCGCCGGTTCCAGCACTTCAAGAATCCGGGCCATGTTGGCGTCCATCTGTTCCTGGATGGATTCCTCAATGGCTTTCTCTTCGGGGCTTTTCAGAGTCTGGATTTCGGGCTGTACGTCGGTGGTGGTCTGTTTGACTTCATTGACCACAGTGGGCTCTGGCGGCGCCGGCGAAAACTTGTCGAAGATCGGGCTGGTGCCCTGAGGGATCTCAAGCGCAGGCACTTCCCGCTGCACCCCGAAGGCCTTGGAGAGTTCACCGGCGATCTGTTTGAACTTCTGGGCGTCGATTTCCGAAAACGACAGGAGCAATACGAAAAAGCACATCAGCAGCGACATCAGGTCGGCAAATGTGACAACCCACGCAGGAATCCCGGGCTTTTCCTCTTCTGGCAAATCATCCATGTTTAACCGCCTGCCGTTTCCGCATCGCCGTTTCTGGCCCGCTCTTTGGGCGAAAGATAGCTGGACAGCATCTGCTCGATAATGCGCGGGTTGGTGCCTTCCTGGATGGCGACGAGGGCATCAATATAGAGCGATTGCATGCGGGCCTCCTCCGTCATGCGCAGGGACAGCTTGTCGGCAATGGGGGTAGCGATCATTGTGGCGATCATGGCGCCGTAGAGCGTGGTCAGCAGGGCTACGGCCATGGCCGGCCCGATAGACTTGGGATCTTCCATGTTGGACAGCATCTGCACCAGGCCAATCAGCGTGCCAATCATACCCATGGCCGGAGCCACATCTGCCATGGCGGTGAACACTTTTGCGCCCGACCGGTTGTGTTCCAGTGTCATCAGGCGTTCCTTGTTGAGGAGCTGCTTGATGGTGTTGCCGTCCTGTCCGTCCACCAGCATCTGAATACCCTGGCCCAGGAATGGACTACTGACCTCCCTCCCTTCGATACCAAGAACGCCCTCTTTTCGCGCGATGCTGGCAATCTCCACCAGTTCTTCGATGCTGGCCTGAGTTTCGGGCAGTTTGAATTTGAACGCTCGGGCTGCCACCTTGAAGGCGTCAAAAAACTGGGCAAGACTGAACTTGGCCAGTACTACCAGCAAGGTACCGCCAATCACAATCAGCAGGGATGGCGGATTGATGAACATGCCTGGCGATGCGCCCAGGATAATGGCCGAAGAAATCAGAAGAATGGCGCCGACGAGGCCGATAAGGGTGGCGAAATCCACAGTAACTCCAGAACTGTGCAGGTGACGATTAAGGGGGCGGGAGAATACTCCCTGGTTGATTATTAATCAATGCCCGGTTGGTCCCTCATCCTATGATGAGTGAAGCTCCTTCCATGCAGCGTAGCGGTGCAGATCGGATTCGACCAGTTTAAGGCACAAGGCAACCACACCGGCATCATCAACCAGGCCGAAGCCGAAGATCAGATCCGGAATCAGGTCCAGCGGATTCAGCACGTACAGCAACGCTCCGGCTACCGCAGCGATGGACTTCCAGGGTATGGCCCGGTAGTGGCCGTACCAGTAATCGCGAATGAGCGAGAACATCAGCTTGATATCGGTAGAGAAACGATTCAGCCTGCCGCTGTTTTTGACTTTCTCTTCAACGGCCTTCTGTCGTTCAAGCAGAACCTCAAGGTCGCCTCTGTGAACCTTGGCACTTTGCTCTTTCAACTCGTTTGCAGCCGTTTTATCTGAGATCCATGCCATACATTGTCACCACTTTGCTCAGCGATTGCCTCAACATAACGAAATCGTGCTGGTTCGTCACCTTCCCAGGCCATTTCAATAATTCGTGAGACTTCCTGGGAGTTCAGGATCGGGCGCTTCATGGTCTTTGGTTTTGTGGTGGTCCGGAACGAAGGCCAGCCGTTTTCGAATCAGTACGTCCTGAGCTCTGAGTAATGGCTCGGTATCTGTGGCCGGCTCGGTCAATGTAAAAAGGTAGGCGACGGCTTCTGCGGTTGAGAGTTGCCCGGCCTTTGGGGCCTTTCGGATACGGTAACGCGAAGCCGGTGGATCAGCGAAATGAAAGCAGGGCAACTGCCGGAGCTGCGGGTTCAGGTGCAGGATTTTAGCGGCTTTACGCCAGGTGCCGTCCAGAACCAGCCACTGGTCGATCTGGGCTGCCGCGTTGCTCTCCACGGGCTGACTGTCAGCACATGGAAACAGCAGTCCGGTGCGGGTTCCGGTTAACAGGCGCTCCAAGCCTTGACCGGAAAACGACTCAGGGCTCTCGCCGACCAGTACCTCCAGCCGGGTCAGACACTGCTGAAGTACTCGCACAGTACCCTTGCTGTGACCGACTTCTGACGGGTGCTGCAAAATGATGACGCGATGGCGGTTGTCGACCTGCTCGCAAACCTCGCATACGCAGGTGTTCGGGTGCAGGCCGCAGCGGGTACACAGTGCTCTGGCCACGCTTAACCCACGAAAATGCGCTTGGCCAACCCCGCGCCTTTCAGGCCGCGAACGGCCAGGGTTGTAACCAGCCCGCCGATCATTGCCCCGACCACGCCACAGGTAAGAATATCCTGCCCGGTCAGGTACAGTCCGGGGATGTCGGTTTTCGGCCTCAGCCAGCGTTGCTCGAAACGTTCTGGCGTGTGGTCCAGCCCGTACAGCTCACCCTGCTCATAGCGGCAGAACCAGGCGGTCGACAGTGGTGTGGAGGTTTCCACATAGTCTACTTTACCTCGAAGCTGGGGCAGTTTTTCGTACATGACTTCCAGAAGCTGCTCGGTGATCCGAGCCTTCAGAGCCGCATAATCCTCGCCCCGTTTGCCCCAGGTGGAGCCCTGCCACGGCTCGAACATTTCCCAGGTGGTGGGCGCCACAATCTCGATGGTGGAGGTTCCGGGCCAGCGGTTCTGGTAGTCCGGGTCTTTGGCTGCCGGGAACGAGATGTAGACTACCGGGAAAGAGGTGTTCCGGGGATCTTTCAGGAATTGCTCCACGTTGCCATCGTGGTCGGCGCTCGGATAAATCCAGAAGTTGGTGCGCGGCAAGCCGAGCTGGTCGGGCGTGCCTTTCAGGCCTATATACAGGCCGATATGGGGCATTGAGGGTTTGATGTGTTCCCGGCTGCCAGGATAGCCAATGCTGTCTGCGACAGACTCGGGTAAAAGCCGTTCGAAAGTATTGATCACACCGGCGTTGCTGATCACCAGCGGCGACCGGATATCATGGCCATCGGCCATGCGCACACCCACGGCTTTGCCCTTTTCGACCAGGATCTCTCTCACGTCGGCGTAGGTGAGCACGTCACCACCGCCGGACTGAATCACCGGGATGATGGTTTTGGCAATTTCCGAGGCACCGCCCACCGGGTAGAAACCACCGTACAGGTAATGTTTGGCAATGAGCGCGTGCACCATGAAGCTCGACTGTTTCGGGGTCACCCCGCAATCGCCCCACTGACCGGTAATGGCGCCAATCAGCTCTTCGTTGGCGGTGAGTTCCCGCAATACGTCATAGGTGGTGCGGTTGAAACAGTCCGGCAGTACCGTTTTCAACCCTCTGGAAACCAGTGGCGCAGCCAGCGCGGGCGAGAGTTTGGACAGGGTATACCATTGCATGCCATCGGCCACTTTGCCGAGCAGAGCCAGGTAACGGTCGATGGCCTCTTCTTCGTCCGGGAAGGACGCCAGTAGCGAGTGCCTCAGGCCTTCCTTGCCGGCCCTGAGGTTGACCACTTTGTCGCCCAGAAAGAACCGGTCGTAGTTCTCATCCATCGGAGCCCATTCGAGCTTGCCGTCGGTGATGTAATCGAACAGCCGGCGGCCGAGGGTGTGGCGCGCGCCCATGTCGCCTATGTAGTGCACGCCCACATCCCACTCGTAGCCATTACGGGCGTAGCTGTGGGTGTAGCCACCGGCGGTGTAATGCTGTTCCAACACCAGTACTTTGTAGCCGGCTTTGGACAGGCAGGCGGCGGTGGTCAGACCGCCGATACCGGAGCCGATCACTACCGCATCATAGGGCCCATCGAGCCGGCTCGCACGGTAACGGGTACCGATTCGGATTGTACTGGGCTTCAAGGATTTCGAATTTGTATCTACCACCACGCTTTTCCCCACATTTCCGGATTGGCCCAGTTATCGGGATTGTTCCAGGCCCGTTTATGATTGTAAGTATCCAGATTGTAGGTATAGAGCGTGAGTGCGCCGTTCTCGCTTTCGATATCGGCATGACGCTGAAAGCCCAGGGCGATGAAGTCGGTAAAGCCCCAGTCTGTGGTTTGGGGCACCAGTACCGCAATCTGGTGGGTGCCATAGTTGCGTAACTGTCCCAGTAAAAGCGCCCCTTCTTCGTAGGGGAGATGTTCCAGGGTGTCGGTGATAATGGCCAGGTCGGGCACGGAATCCAGTGGCAGCCGGGCGTTCGGGTCCGCGGTGTCCAGCGCCAGCAAGCGAACGGCTTCCCGTTGCCCGTGCCACACCTCGCTGACCCGGCTGGCGGTGTCGCCGCAATACAGAAGGGTGTCTGGCTGGCTGGTATCCAGAATCCGGGCCAGTACTCTTTCTGGTTGGCTAACAGGTATTGTCATGATATTGGCCAGTCTGCTGCGTCTACGGTATGCAGGCCCACTGGTTGTTGAGCCTCTCCCTGCCAACGATGTGCGAAGGCTCCCTCAGGATCGTACTGTTGCGCCTGCTTGTCCAGATTGAACTGCCGAAGCCCGCGGGGATCGGCGCCGACGCCGGCCAGATACTGCCAGTTTCCGTAGTTACTGGCCACGTCGTAATCCACCAGTTGCTGTTCGAACCAGGCAGCACCGTAACGCCAGTCCAGTTCCAGTTCATTGATCAGGCAGCTGGCCACCAGTTGGCGTGCGCGATTACTGATGTAGCCGGTTTCCCGTAACTGATTCATGGCCGCGTTGACTATCGGATACTGGGTATTGCCCTCGCACCAGGCCTTGAATCGATGGCCATAGAAGGTCACCGGGCGGCGTTTACGTTGCACGCCATCGCGGCTAAACAACCGCCCCCCGTGTTTAAGGGCATACCAGTAGAAATACTCGCGCCAGAGCAGCTCAAACCAGAGCCAGTAGGTCGAATCGTTACGGGTGTGCTGACGTTCGTATTGTTCGATGGCGGCAACCACCTCCCGAGCTGACAGGCAGCCGTTCGCCAGCCAGGGGGAGAACTTGGAGGATGAGCCCCAGTCGTCCAGCGCATTGCGGGTTTCCTTGTAGTTGGCAATGCGATGTTGTCCGAATACGAAGGCTTGCAGCTGTGCCAGGCCGGCTTCCTCACCGCCGGTGAATGGTGACCGATGTATCGGTTCCGGTATCGGCGGGCACTGGCCCCGGTTATCTTCGGGGAATCCCGGGGGTGGTGGCAGTGCGCTGACGGTTCGAATCCTGAGGGTGTGGTCCGGTTGCTCAGCTTTCTCCACCTGCTTGCGGAATTGCGAGAAGGTATCGGGCAGCTCTGCCAGTTCCATGGGAAGCTGGCCTTCCGAAAACATGCCCAAGGTTTCGAACTGCTGAAACGTCACTTCCGGCAGGCGGGTTTTGAGGGCCTGCCACTGCGCGGCTTCTTCGGTGCCGGGTAGGCGTGAGCGGATCAAACGCTGCACGTCGTGCTCCCGGGCCAGCTCTGGCAGAACGATTTCCGGTTCGCCCCAGGCGATATGAAGTCGTTGCCCCAGGGGCCGCAGGCTCCGTTCCAGTGCCATCAGACTTTGCCACAGGAAGCGCCAACGATGATCACCCAGTGCACGGCACTGAAACCGGTCACCGGTAAACCAGCGCGGGTCTACGACAAAGACACACAACAGCATGTCGGAACGGGCCGCGGCCAGCAAGGCCGGGTTGTCGTGCAAACGAAGGTCTCGGGTAAACCAGTAAAGTGTATGCAACGTAAATGCCCCTCTGAATACGACTGACTGTACGGATTTTTACGTCTGCGTGCGGATTTGGTTTCCCTGAATAATGCACGCATGCATATGCGTGTCGGTACGAGAACGATTCTCCGGAACGTGCCGCCCAAAACGAGCTTCTAACCCACAGAACAGGATGTCCGTGGCTTTTTGACCTGTGCAAGAGTAAACGACGATGTTCCTGACCCGAAAGAAAAAGCAAGACATGGCCGATTGCCAGGCGCTTGCCAGCCAATGCCAGGCTGTATACAGCGCTATCCGCCACGCGGTGGCGACCATTGAATTTACCACGGACGGGTTGATCGTGGATGTAAATGACCGTTTCCTTGAGGTGGTGGGCTACCGCCGGGAAGAGGTGGTGGGAAAACACCACAGCCTGTTCTGTGATCGTGAAGTGGCAAACTCGGCGGAATACCGGAAGTTCTGGGATGCGCTCCGGGCCGGCCAGGCGCAGACGGATACCTTCCGGCGCCGGCGCAAGGATGGCCGTCAACTCTGGCTGGAGGCAACCTATTTTCCGGTGCACGGGGATGATGGCCGGGTTCAGCGGGTAATGACAATTGCCTCGGATGTCACTGAGAAACAGGAGCACTTGCGGGACCAGCAGGCGGTCTTTGAGTCCGTCGACCGCTCAATGGCGATCATCGAGTTCGAGCCGGACGGTACCATCATCACCGCCAATGCCAATTTCCTTGCCGCGACCGGTTACCGTCTGAGTCAGGTTGAGGGCAAGCATCACCGGATGTTCTGTGATCCCGGTTTTTACCGGGAAAATCCCGATTTCTGGAAGCAGCTAGCGAGTGGCCAGTTCCGCAGTGGTCGTTTTCACCGTCTGCGCTCAGACGGCAGTGATCTGTGGCTGGAAGCCAGCTACAACCCGATAATGGACGAGGGTGGTCGTGTCATTAAAGTGATCAAGTTTGCCAGTGACATCACCGAACGGGTGGAAAAGGCACTGCAGACCCAGGATGCGGCAGCGGTGGCGTCATCCACTGCCACCCAGACCGCCAACATCATCGGCAAGGCGGATGAGGCGCTTCGACAGTCGAAAACTACCGCCGAACGCATTGAAGCGGGCGTGGATAAAGCCCGGGCCCTGATTGCCGACCTGAATGAGCGGTCGCAAAGCATCGAGAAAATGGTCGATACCATTGCCGGCGTCGCGGATCAGACCAACCTGTTGGCCTTGAATGCGGCCATTGAGGCCGCCCGGGCCGGAGAGCATGGCCGCGGCTTTGCCGTGGTGGCCGACGAAGTGCGAAAGCTGGCGGCCAGAACAGGCACCGCCACCGATGAAATTGCCGATGTGATTCACACCATTCTGGAGCTGTCTGGTGGCGTGGAAACCCAGATTGCCGAGGTTCTGGATGTGGCGGTGGAAGGTCGCCGGCAATCCGAGGATGCCGAGGCGGTGATCGCCGAAATCCGCGATGGCGCCAGAGCGGTACTGGCCGCTATTGATGACATAGGACGCTAAAGCCCGGACGGCTCTGAGCCGTGCTAGAGTTGTGAACAGTATCAATGTCGGCGCTGGCCGACCGAACCGGACGACAGGAGAGTGAACGTGATCAAGTCCCGCGCAGCTGTGGCGTTTGAGGCCAACAAACCGCTGGAAATTGTGGAAGTGGATGTGGCGCCGCCCAAAGAAGGCGAAGTACTGGTGAAGATCGTGGCCACCGGCGTGTGCCATACCGATGCCTACACTCTGTCCGGCGCCGACCCCGAAGGCCTGTTTCCGACCATTCTCGGCCACGAGGGCGGCGGCATTGTTGAAGCCGTAGGGCCGGGTGTGACCGACCTGGAAGTGGGTGACCACGTGATCCCGCTGTACACCGCCGAATGCGGTAAATGCAAGTTCTGCACCTCCGGCAAGACCAACCTGTGTGGCGCGGTGCGCGAAACCCAGGGCAAGGGTGTGATGCCAGACGGCACCTCCCGGTTCTCCTACAAGGGCCAGCTGCTGTATCACTACATGGGCTGTTCCACGTTTTCAGAGTACACCGTACTGCCGGAAATCTCCCTGGCCAAAATCCCCAAGGAAGCCCCGCTCGACAAGGTGTGCCTGCTGGGCTGTGGGGTAACCACCGGGATTGGCGCGGTGCTTAACACTGCCAAGGTTGAAGAAGGCGCCACGGTCGCCATCTTTGGCCTGGGCGGCATCGGCCTGGCGGCCATCATCGGCGCGACCATGGCCAAGGCCGGGCGCATCATTGCGATCGATATCAACCCCGGCAAGTTCGACATTGCCAAGCAGTTGGGTGCTACCGATGTGGTTAACCCCAACGACTACGACAAACCGCTCCAGGAAGTCATCATCGAGATGACCGACGGCGGTGCCGACTATACCTTCGAGTGTGTGGGCAACGTGAAGCTGATGCGTGCGGCGCTGGAAGCCTGTCACAAGGGATGGGGTGAAAGCACCATCATCGGAGTGGCCGGTGCCGGTGAAGAAATCAGTACCCGCCCGTTCCAGTTGGTAACCGGCCGGGTCTGGCGCGGTTCCGCTTTTGGTGGCGTGAAAGGCCGTACCGAGCTGCCATCCTATGTGGAAAAAGCCGAGAAAGGTGAGATCCCGCTGGATGTGTTTATCACCCACGAAATGAAGCTGGAAGACATCAACAAGGCGTTTGACCTGATGCACGAGGGCAAGAGCATCCGGTCGGTGATTCACTTCTGACCTGGCATGGGACAGAAGTGAACCAGAGTTCCCGGGGAGCGGGCGTTCGCCCGCCCCCGGTTAATCCAGGCTTTGCAGGAGTTGCGAGGCGAGAATCAGAGGGCATTCAACGGAAGGCACGTGCCCGATACCGTCCAGAATAACCGGCTCTGGCGCGCCGCTGAACTGGGCCAGTGCTTTCAGGGACTCCGGCGGTGTTGCCAGATCCTCTGAACCACCAATCAGCAATAAGGGTAACTTGTGGCCCCGTAGCCTCTCCCGGAAGTCGGCTTTACCCAGCATTTCGCACAACAGGGCATAGCTGTTGGCGTCGCCCCGCCCCATGATGACTTTCCAGCCGTCCAGCAGCGCCGGCTGTTCCCGGCTGGCGTTCGGTCCGAACCAGCGGGGCACGATCTCTCCGGCCATGGCTGCCAGGCCTTTCTCCCGAACATTGGCAGCGCGTTGTCCCCATGCTTCCGGTGTGCCAATGATGGCGCCGGTGTTGGTGAGAACCGCGGAAATCAGCCGGTCAGTGTGCTCGGCAACCAGCTGCTGGCCGATAACGCCGCCTATGGATGTGCCGGCAAAATGAAAACGGGTGCTGCCCGCCTCTTTTGCCAGAACCAGGGCTTCCTGGGCCAGGTCTTCCGGGGTGATGTCTCCGGCGGATTGCGGCCAGGCAGCACTGGCGCCATGGCCCGGCAGATCCCAGGTCAGTACGCGGAAACGCTCCAGCAGTGTCGTGAGCATGTCGTCCCACACCCCCTGGGTCATGCCCAGAGGGTGTGCCAGCACCAACAATGGCTTTTCGCAATCACCGAGCAGGCGATAGCAAATGGTGCGATTGTTGTAATTCAGAAATGCCATGTTTTCTCCTCAAGCCGGGCCCGGTCAGACCCGTTCGATCAGTGTAGCAATACCCTGACCCACACCCACACACATGGTGCACAGGGCATAGCGACCACCGGTGCGCTGCAGCTGGTGCGCCGCAGTCTGCAGCAGGCGCGCGCCAGACATGCCCAGCGGGTGGCCAAGGGCGATGGCGCCGCCGTTCGGGTTTACCCGGGGGTCGTCATCGGCAATGCCCAGTTCACGCAGCACGGCCAGGCCCTGGGCGGCAAAAGCTTCGTTGAGCTCGATCACGTCGATGTCATTCAGGCTGATGCCCTGCTTCTTCAGCAGCTTCTGAACCGCCGGTACCGGGCCAATGCCCATGATGCGTGGTTCCACACCGGCCGTGGCCATGCCCAGGATTTTGGCCATGGGCTTGAGGCCATGCTGCTTAACCGCGGCTTCGCTGGCGACCAGCATGGCGGCGGCGCCGTCGTTGACGCCAGAGGCGTTGCCGGCGGTCACACTGCCGTTCTCCCGGAACGGCGCGGGCAAGGCGGCGAGTTTTTCAAGAGTGCTGGCGCGGGGATGCTCGTCGGTGTCAAACACCAGCGGGTCTTGCTTGCGGCGTGGAATAGATACCGGCACGATCTCTTCGGCAAAGACGCCTTCCTGCTGTGCCCGGGCGGTCTTCTGTTGGGAGCGAAACGCGAACAGATCCTGATCTTCGCGGGAGATGTTGTACTGTTCGGCCACGTTCTCCGCCGTCTCGGGCATGGAGTCCACACCGTACTGTTTTTTCATCAGCGGGTTCACGAAGCGCCAGCCGATGGTGGTGTCTTCGATTTTCTGGCCGCGGGAAAAGGCGCTGTCAGCCTTCCCCATCACGTACGGAGCACGGGACATGGACTCCACGCCACCGGCCAATACCAGCTCCATTTCACCGGCGCGGATGGCGCGGAAGGCGGTGCCCACGGCGTCCATGCCGGAACCGCACAGCCGGTTCAGGGTGGTGCCGGGTACGGAGGTGGGCAGGCCTGCGAGCAACGCCGACATGCGGGCGACGTTGCGGTTATCTTCACCGGCCTGGTTGGCACTGCCCATCATCACTTCGTCGATGGCGACGGGGTCCAGTTCCGGAGCCTGCTCAAGCACGGCCTTGAAGATATGCGCCGCCAGGTCGTCCGGGCGCACGCTGGCCAGGGTGCCGCCAAAGCGGCCGATGGCGGAACGGCGGGGGTGGCAAAGAAATACGTCAGTCATGGTGCACCTTACTGTTGGCCAGATTGAGTTGAAGCGTGATGAGCATTGGTGCGAGCTTTCAGGTCTCGCAGTACTTCCAGTTCTTCGGCAGTTGGTGCCGGGGTGGTTTCCAACTGGTCCGCGAAGCGGATTTCCCAGCCGGTGGCCTCGATCACGTCTTCCCGGGTCACATTCGGGTGCAGGGAGGTGACCACCAGCTCCTTGGTCTCCGGATCCGGCTTGAGGATGCACAAGTCGGTGATCACCACGGTGGGGCCGCGGCCGATGTTCGGTACCTTGTCCCGGGCCTTGCCGTCACGGCCGAAGCCGACGGTGGTCACGAAGTCCACGTCCTTCACGAAGGTGCGCCTGGAGTGCTTCACGGTAATGAACACTTCCTTGGCGTTAGTGGCAATCTCCGGGGCGCCACCGCCACCGGGCAGGCGAATCCTGGGCTCGCGGTAGTCGCCGATCAGAGTGGTGTTCAGGTTGGCGTAGCGGTCGATCTGTGCGGTGCCCAGGAAGCCGACGCTGATATGGCCGCCCTGCAGCCAGTAGCGGAACATTTCAGGTACGGAGACGGTGGTCAGGGCTGATTCGCACAGCTCGCCGTCGCCGATGGATAAAGGCAGCACGTCCGGCTTGGTCTGCAAGGTGCCGGATTCGTAGATCAATGTGACATCCGGGGCGTGGGTCAGGCGCGCCAGGTTGGCGGCCTCGCTGGGCAGGCCGATACCCACAAAGCAGGTCATGTCGTTGGTCAGCGCCCGGGCAGCGGTGACGCTCATCATTTCGGAAGCGGTAAATTCAAGGCTCATCACGCAGCTCCTTTCTCGAAAACGTTCTCTTTCAGCCAGGCCTGGAAGGTCTCGCGGTCGCGGGCGATGCCGTCCCAGTCCTTGTAGAAAGCGTTGTCACGGTCGTAGTAGCCCAGGGCATAGGACGGCTTGGCGCCTTGGGGGGCCTCGGCAATGGCGGTGATCGCCCAGGACGGGAGCACGCAGGCATTTACCGACGCGCCCAGGTCGTCCACGATTTCCTCAACGGTGACGATGCTGCGCCTGGCGGCCAGGACGACCTCTTTCTGAATGCCAACAATGCCTTCAATCAGCACGTTGCCCTTGCGATCAGCCCGCTGGGCGTGGATTACCGCTACATCCGGGCGAATGGAGGGTATCGCTGCCAGGCGCTCTCCGGTGAACGGGCATTCGATGAACTTGATCTGGTCATTCACCTTGGGCAGGTCGCTCCCCACATAGCCGCGCAAGACGGCCAGCGGCAGGCCGGCCGCTCCGGCTTCATAGGCGTTGGCCATGGCGGCGTGGCTGTGCTCCAGGATCTCCAGCTTGTTAGGCCAGCCTTTTTCCACCGCGTCACGCAGTCGATGCAGGGAACCCACGCCGGGGTTGCCGCCCCAGGAAAAAATCAGCTTTTTCGCGCAGCCGGCGCCGATCATCTGGTCGTAAACCAGGTCCGGGGTCATGCGGATCAGAGTCAGATCGCGCTTTTCCTGGCGGATGATTTCGTGGCCCGCAGCAAACGGTATCAGGTGAGTGAAGCCTTCCATCGCCACGGTGTCACCGTTATTGATGTATTTGCTCACCGCTTCCTTGAGGGGAAGAAACTCGGCCATCGCAGTGCCTCCTGTGTCACTTCTGTGATTAGTTCGTAACACGAACATAAGTTTAATATGCGAACATAATGGCGCGATTGGTTTTGGGTCGTCAAGTACAAATTTTCACCAGTTGGCAAAAATGCACGGATGTTCGGAGTGCGAACCAGCTGTTACCATGCTCGGATATCGAGCTTTGCAGGGCGAAGGAGCCGGAATGGACGAATCGATACTGAAGCCGGGGGACCGGGATTATGTTGGAGCGCTGGCCTCGGGGTTGGAGGTGCTGCAGGCATTTGACGCCGACCACCCCAGAATGACCCTGAGCGAAGTGGCGGCGCGTACGGATATGGATCGCGCCAAGGCCAGACGGTTTTTGCTGACCCTCCACGCTCTGGGATTTGTGAAGCGTAGCGGCCGGCAGTTCGAGTTGACGCCCCGGGTACTGCAGCTGGGTTATGCCTATCAGGCCTCCAATCAGTACCGGGCGGTGATCCAGCAGTACCTGGAAGACATCACGGCGGAGCTGGGAGAGTCGTCTTCGCTGGCGGTGCTGGATGGCGATGAGGTGGTGTATGTCGTGCGTTCGGCCGCGCGCCACCGGCTGATGGCGATTACACTGTCGGTGGGTACCCGACTGCCAGCGGCCTATACCTCTATGGGGCGGGTATTGCTGGCGCAGTTACCGGAACCGGAGCTTGAAGCCTGTCTTGAACGGATCAGGCTTGAACGCTACACCTCGTCGTCGCTAACGGACAGGAACGCTTTGCGTGAAGAAATCAGCAAGGTGCGCGAGCAGGGCTATGCCATTGTGGATCAGGAACTGGATCTGGGCCTGAGATCGGTGGCGGTGCCTGTGTTTACCGCCAGCGGAGAACTGTTGGGTGCGTTGAATATCAGTACCAACGCGGCCCGTGTCGATATGGATACCCTGCTCAATACCTATTTGCCCAGGCTGCAGTTGGTGGCCGACAAGGTTCGGCAGACGGCTCGCTGATTACGGGTAACGGCCGGTCAGCCGGTTCTCAACCAGTTCTGCCAGTATGGTGTTGGTCAGGCGCATGACCGCATTCGGGTTCTCGCCGCGCCGACGGGAAGCGATCACCGGCGTGGTGATATTGTCGTCTTCCAGCGGCATGTAATCCACACCTTCCCGTTGCAGACGGCGCACCTGCTCTGGCACCAGGGTGAAGCCCATGTCAGAGGCCACCAGCGACAGCGCCGTCTGAACATCATTGACCTGTTGTATCACATTCACCCTGAGGCCGCGGCGGTGAAACAGGCCCTGGGTAATGTCTGAAAAGTTCGGCCCGGCACCCGCTGGAAAGGTGATCATAGGCACCTCTGAGAGCTCTTTCATTGAAGGTGGATGCCGAGTAAGCGGATGGTCGGCTGGCACCGCTGCAATCATCGGTTCGTCGAAGAGAAGTTCCTGCTCGACGTCCGGGTCCTGAATGTTCAGACGGCCAAAGCCGATATCGATCTTGCCCGCTTTCAAGGCTTCAACCTGTTCCCGGGTTTTCAGCTCGTGCAGCACGATTTCCAGATTCTTGTTCTGCCGCAGCCGTCGCACCATCAGCGGCAGCTGGCCGTAAAAGACTGAGGGCACGAAGCCAATCGAAAACAGAGTTTTCCGGTGCCGCGCAATCCGGCGGGTGTCATCGACGGTGGCGTTAACCTTGTCCAGCACTTGCTTGGCCTGTTCCAGAAAGTATTCACCCCCGGTGGTCAGCTCCAGGCCGCGGGGCTTGCGAATGAACAATTCCACGCCCACTTCTTCTTCCAGCTGCTTGATGGCCCGGGTCAGGGGTGGCTGGGCAATAAACAGTTTTTCGGCAGCGCGGGTCAGGTTGCCGGCTTCGGCCACTGCGACGAAGTAGCGCAAGTGTCTCAGCTCCATCCATACCTCCAGGGTATCGGTTATTACTTAATCAATATTGGTTCACGCTGGTGAAACTTCGTAGTGTTCGAATCACAGGATTTTTACCTAGCGATTCGGAGCAGCCATGTCAGCCACCATTCAGTCCATCGAAGCGATCCTGGTCGATATCCCGACCATCCGCCCGCACAAGCTATCCATGACAACCATGGGGGTTCAGACCATGGTGATTGTGCGGGTGAAGGATTCTGATGGCCTGGAAGGTCTCGGTGAGGCGACCACCATCGGTGGTCTGGCCTACGGCCCGGAAAGTCCCGAAAGCGTAAAGCTTACGATTGAAACCTATTTCAAACCGCAACTGATTAACCAGCCTGCCGGCAACATCAATACCCTGAGGGTAATGTTAGACCGCTCGACCCGCGGTAACAACCTGGCCAAGTCAGCCATCGAGACCGCGCTGCTGGACCTGCAGGGCAAGCGATTGAATCGCCCGGTCTCAGAACTGCTCGGCGGGGCCCTGCATCAGCATGTTCCGGTGCTCTGGACCCTGGCCAGCGGTGATACCCGAAAAGACATCGAAGAAGCCCTGGGGCTGATCGAAACCCGTCGTCACTGTGACTTCAAGCTCAAGATCGGTGCCCGTCCGGTGATGGACGATGTGCGTCATGTGGCGGCTATTAAAGAAGCCGTGGGTGACAGCGCCAGTGTCCGTGTGGATGTCAACCAGGCCTGGGACGAAGCGACTGCGGCCAAAGGCATGGCCGAATTGCAGTCGGCTGGTATCGACCTGGTAGAGCAGCCAACGCCGATGAAGGATCACGCCGCGCTGGTGCGTCTGTCTGAGAAATTCCATCTGCCCATTCTGGCCGACGAGGCCGTGGCCGATGCCAAAGATCTTTACAACCTGGCCGCTGCCGGTTTCTCCGGTGCCGTGGCCATGAAAATCGCCAAGGCCGGTGGACCGGTACAGGCACTGAAACAGGCCGCGGTGGCCCAGGCTGCCGGTATTGGACTGTACGGCGGCACCCTGCTGGAAGGCACCATCGGCACCGCCGCTTCTCTGCATGCCTGGTCGACCCTGGAAACCCTGCACTGGGGCACCGAGATGTTCGGCCCGCTGTTGATGAAAGACGACATCGTGGCCAAGCCGCTGCATTTCCATAACAACGGCGTTGACCTGCCGCAGGGCCCGGGCCTCGGCATCGAAATCGATGAAGACAAGCTGGCCCGGTATCGCCGCAAGGCCTGAGCCGACAAAGATTCAGTAAACGGAGGAATGCACATGCTGTTCAAAGTCGAGATGAAGGTGAATATCCCTCACGACATGCCCGCCGACGTGGCGGCAGACGTCAAGGCCCGGGAGAAAGCCTACGCCCAGGACCTGCAGCAGCAGGGCAAGTGGCGTCACCTGTGGCGGGTGGCTGGCAGCTACGCCAACGTCAGCATTTTTGATGTGGCCGACAACGCCGAGCTGCAGGACCTGATCAGCAACCTGCCTTTGTTCCCCTATATGGACATCACCGTCGCGCCCCTGTGCCGGCACCCGTCGTCGATCCATGAGGATGATCGCTGAACGCAAACACACCGTTGCCATCTGATGACCTGATTTGAGCAACAAGAATAATACTGAGGAGAACCACCATGACCGTTAAAACCATGCAAACAGCCGATGTGAAGGACCTGCTGGAGAAAGTCGCCGGCTTCAACCAGGACGGTGGAAACGAGCGGGTGAAGAAGATTGTTCACCGTTTCATGCACGATGTTTTCCAGCTGATTGAAGACTTCGATGTGACTCCGGAAGAGTTCTGGCAGGCTGTGTATTACGTTGGCGACCTGGGTAAGAACGGCGAGGCGGCCCTGCTGGCCCCGGGCCTGGGTATGGACAAATACCTGGACATCCGCATGGACGCCGAAGACGAGCAGGCCGGCCTGGCGGGCGGCACGCCGCGCACCATCGAAGGCCCGCTGTACGTGGCCGGTGCGCCCATGAGCGAAGGTTTTGCCCGCATGGACGACGGCTCGGATGAAAACGCCGAGACCATGATCCTGACCGGCCAGGTGACGGACGAGAATGGTAATCCGCTGGTCAACGCGGTGGTGGATGTCTGGCACGCGAATACCATGGGCAACTACTCCTACTTTGATCAGTCCCAGAGCGAGTACAACCTGCGCCGCCGTATTCGCACCGATGAAAACGGCCGTTACACCGCGCAGTCCATCATCCCGGCTGGCTACGGCTGCCCGCCCGAAGGTTCCACCCAGGCGCTGCTGAACCTGCTTGGTCGCCATGGCAACCGCCCGGCCCATATCCACTTCTTTATCTCCAAGTCCGGCTTCAAGCACCTGACCACCCAGATCAACCTGGCGGGTGACGAGTACACCTACGACGACTTTGCCTTCGCAACCCGCGAAGAGCTGGTAGTCGAAGCCAACCGCATTGACGACCCGGCGCAGGCCGAGGGGTATGGCCTGAACAAACCGTTCACCAAAGTGGAATTCAACATCCAACTGGTCTCCACCGACAAGCCAGAGCTGCAGAGCCGCCACGAGCGCAAGCGTGCGCTGGAAGGCGAAGCCGCTTAAGCCATCAACCTTTAATTGACACGTTTTGTGATCCGACCGGCCCGTACATGCGGGCCGGCACCGGGGCCCCTCGCGCCCGAAAAAACGGTAGTCACAACAACAAGAGGGAGTGACGAACATGACTCGCCAACTCGACAGACTTGAAAAGCAGATCCGTGGGGCGGTAGAAGCCGACCCGACCACCGGCCACTACCGCTGTGATCGCAGCATCTTCACCGACGAGGAGCTGTTTGAGCTGGAGATGAAACACATCTTCGAAGGCAACTGGATTTTCCTGGCTCATGAAAGCCAGATTGAGAATCCGGGCGACTACTACACCACCACGGTGGGTCGTCAGCCGGTGATCATCACCCGGACCAAGGATGGCGAGCTCAAGGCGATTCTGAACACCTGTACCCACCGCGGTGCCACCCTGTGCCGCAAAAAGCGCGGCAACAAGACCTCCTTCACCTGCCCGTTCCACGGCTGGACCTTCAAGAACGACGGCAAGCTGCTGAAGGCCAAGGATCAGAAGAAAGGTGGTTACCCGGACAGCTTCAACGTGGACGGCTCCCACGACCTGAAACAGCTGCCGAAGTTTGAAAACTATCGCGGCTTCCTGTTTGGCAGCCTGAATGCCGACGTGCTGCCGCTGGAAGAGTATCTGGGCGAAACCACCAAGGTGCTGGATGCCATCGTCGACCAGGCGCCGGAAGGCCTGGAGATTCTGCGCGGCGCGTCTACCTACACCTACGAGGGTAACTGGAAGCTGACTGCCGAAAACGGCGCCGACGGTTACCACGTCAGCACTGTGCACTGGAATTACCTGTCTACCATGGGCCAGCGCAACTATGAGAAGGGTGGCACCGAGGCGGTGGACGCCAAGAGCTGGTCTAACGAAGGCGGCTTCTACTCCTTCGACAACGGCCACATGATGCTGTGGACCCGCCTGACCAATCCGGAAGTACGCCCGGTCTACAACCAGCTGGAGCGCCTCGAACAGGAAGTGGGTGAGGCGAAGGCTGACTTTATCGTGCGCACCACCAAAAACCTGTGCCTGTACCCGAACGTGTACGTGATGGACCAGTTCTCCACCCAGATCCGGGTACTGCGCCCGATCGACGTTAACAAGACCGAGATCACCATCTACTGCTGGGCGCCCAAGGGTGAATCTGCCGAGAACCGTGCCAAGCGCATTCGCCAGTACGAAGACTTCTTCAACGTCTCCGGCATGGGCACCCCGGACGACCTGGAAGAATTCCGGGGCTGTCAGGAGGGTTACTACGCCAAGGGGGTGAAGTGGAATGACATGAGCCGTGGTGCACAGCACTGGATAGAAGGTGCCGACGACTGGGCCAAGCGCATCGATATGAAGCCGATTCTCAGTGGCGCCAAACCGGAAGACGAAGGTCTTTACGTCACCCATCACCAGCACTGGGTGGAGGAGATGACCAAGGCCATTGAAACCGAGCGCGCACGCTTTATTTCGCTGTCAGAGGAGGCTTCCGCATGAGCATGTCATACGAGCAGATCCAGGCCTTTATCTACCGGGAAGCCCGTTTGCTGGATGACCGCCAGTGGGATGAGTGGCTGAAGTGCTACCACGAAGATGCCACCTACTGGATGCCGGCCTGGGACGACAACGACGAGTTGACCGAGGACCCGCAGGCTGAGATCTCGCTGATCTACTACCCGAACCGTAACGGCCTGGAAGATCGCGTCTACCGACTGAAAACCGAGCGTTCCGGCGCCAGTTCCATTCCGGAACCGCGCACCGTGCACCTGACCAGCAACCTCGAAATCCTGGAGCGGGACGGCGACACCGTGAAAATCCGGTTCAACTGGCAGACCAACAGCCACCGCTACCACAAAACCCAGAGCTTCTTCGGCGTGTCTTTCTACACCCTCGACTGCAGTGGCGAACAGCCGCTGATCACCGGGAAGAAAGTGGTTCTGAAAAACGACTACATCAATCAGGTGATTGATATCTATCACCTGTAATTGATGGGGAGAGCATCATCATGAGTTACAACATCGCGCTTAATTTTGAAGACGGCGTTACCCGTGTGATCACCTGCAACGAAGGTGAAACCGTACTCGACGCCGCCTACCGGGCCCAGATCAACCTGCCCATGGACTGTTCCGACGGTGTCTGCGGAACCTGCAAGGGTTCCTGCCACCAGGGCGAGTTCGATATGGGTGACGAGTACATCGACGAGGCGCTGTCTGACGAGGAAGCCGAGCAGGGCATGGTGCTGACCTGTCAGATGGTGCCCTCCAGCGACTGTGTGGTGGAAATTCCGGCCGCTGCATCGCTGTGCAGCAAGGCCGGTAACGAGTCCGTGACCGGTACTGTGGGCGAGGTCAACCTGATTTCCCCGACCGCCATCGAGCTGAAGATCACCGCAGATGCGGATATCGGCTTCCTGCCGGGCCAGTATGTGAACATTCAGGTGCCGGGTACCGAGGAAACCCGCGCCTACTCGTTCAGCTCCCGCCCCAGCAGCCGCGAACTGAGCTTCCTGATCCGCAACGTGCCCGGGGGCCTGATGAGCTCCTGGCTGGTAGGCAAGGCCAAGACTGGTGACAAGGTCACCCTGACCGGCCCCATGGGCGTGTTTTACCTGCGTCCGGTGCAGCGCCCGGTGCTGATGCTGGCCGGTGGTACCGGCCTGGCGCCGTTCCTGGCCATGCTCGAAAGCCTGAAGGAAAAGGGCTGCGAGCAGCCCACTCACATGATCTACGGCGTCACCAACGACGATGACCTGGTGGGACTGGCAGCTTTGGAAGCATTTGCCGAAGCCATAGACAACTTCACCTTCAAGACCGTGGTGGCCAGCGACGAAAGCATGCACCCACGCAAGGGTTATGTGACCAACCACATGGAAGACGCCCCCATCAACGATGGTGATGTGGACGTTTACCTGTGTGGGCCACCTCCGATGGTCGATGCGGTGCTGGGTTATTTCCGGGAACAGGGAATTGAGCCCAACTCGTTCCACTACGAGAAGTTCACCCCCAGCGTATCGGCCGTTGAGGAGAAAGTGGCATGAGCCCGCGCTTCACCGACAAGGTGATGGTAGTGACGGGGGCCGCCCAGGGCATTGGCCGGCGGGTGGCCGAACTGGCCGCCGACGAAGGTGCCCGTCTTGTACTGGTGGACATCGCGGACTACGTGCAGGGCGTTGCTGGCGAGCTGCGCGACCAGGGAGTTGAAGCCCTGGCCGTGCAGGCCAACCTGGTAACCTGGGAAGGCGCAGAAAGGGTGATGGCCCAAGCCCACGAGCAGTATGGCCGCATCGACATCCTGATCAACAACGTCGGTGGCACCATTTGGGCTCAGCCCTTCGAGCATTACCAGCCGGAGCAGATTCAGAAGGAAATCCAGCGTTCGTTGTTCCCGACCCTGTGGTGCTGCCGCGCCGTTCTGCCCTACATGGTGGAGCAGAAAGGGGGTGCCATCGTGAACGTGTCATCGGTGGCCACCCGTGGTCTGATGCGGGTGCCCTACGGCGCCGCCAAGGGTGGGGTGAACGCCATGACCGTGAACCTGGCGTTTGAGTATGCCGAGCACGGCATCCGGGTGAACGCCACCGCGCCGGGTGGCACCGAAGCACCTCCCCGGCTGACGCCACGGAACACCGAGGCGCAGGGCGAACAGGAAAAAGTCTGGTATCAGACCCTGATTGACCAGACCAATGCCAGCAGCTTCATGCACCGCTACAGCACCCTGGATGAGCAGGCGCAGCCGATCCTGTTCCTGGCATCCGATGCTGCCAACTATATCACCGGAACCATCCTGCCCGTGGCCGGGGGCGACTGCGGCTGACGGGCATTCAACCCAACCTCCGACAAAAACAAGATATGGAGTGACAGACCCATGAGAAATATAGACGTCAACGACGTTATCGATAACGCCACCTTTACCAGATTCCACTGGAAGGTGTTGTTCTGGTGCACCCTGATCATCATTTTTGATGGCTATGACCTGGTGATCTACGGCGTGGTACTGCCACTACTGATGGAGCAGTGGAACCTGAACCCCTATGTGGCCGGGCTGCTGGGCAGCAGTGCCCTGTTTGGCATGATGTTCGGAGCCATGGGCTTTGGCATGCTCTCTGATCGGCTCGGGCGCAAGAAAACCATCCTGATGTGTGTGGTGCTGTTCAGTCTCACCACCGTCATTAACGGCTTCGCCACCACGCCCTGGCAGTTCGGTATTCTACGCTTTATCGCCGGTTTGGGTATTGGCGGGGTGATGCCCAATGTGGTCTCGCTGATGAGCGAGTACTCGCCTAAAAAGAGCCGTAGTACCCTGGTGGCACTGATGTTTTCCGGTTATGCCCTCGGTGGCATGATGTCAGCGGGTCTGGGCATCTGGATCGTGCCGAATTTTGGCTGGGAAATCATGTTCTATCTCGCTGCGGTGCCCCTGCTGCTGTTGCCGCTGATGATGAAGTTCCTGCCGGAATCCGTGGCTTTTCTGATGGCACAGAAGCGTGAAGGGGAGGCTCGCAGCATCCTGCAGAAAGTGGCACCGGTACACGACATCAGCGAAATGGATACCCTGACCGTGCCGGCTACGACCGAGAGCAAGGCGCCGGTTCTGGAATTGTTCCGGGGCGGTCGTGCCTTCAGCACCGTAATGTTCTGGATTGCCTTCTTCTGCTGCCTGCTGATGGTCTATGCTCTGGGCTCCTGGTTGCCAAAGCTGATGTCTCTGGCCGGCTATGAGCTGAGCTCCAGCCTGATGTTCCTGATGGTGTTGAACATCGGTGCGATCTTCGGCGCTGTGGGCGGCGGCTGGCTGGCAGATCGATTGTCCCTGCGCACGGTGCTGGTCAGCTTCTTTATTCTGGCCTCGGTGTCGCTGGTCATGCTCGGCTATGAAAGTCCGATGTGGTTTCTGTATACCCTGATGGGCGTGGCCGGTGCCACCACCATTGGCTCGCAGATCCTGCTCTACGCCTATGTGGCCCAGTACTACCCCACCAGTATCCGCTCCACCGGTCTGGGCTGGGCATCGGGCATTGGCCGTAATGGCGCCATTGTCGGGCCCATGATTGGCGGTACGCTGCTGGCTCTGGCCTTGCCGCACCATATGAATTTCCTGGCCCTGGCGATTCCCGGCGCCATTGCCACCGTCGCTATTGCCCTGGTGGGCCGGCAATTTGGCCCGGCGCGGGAGCGTGAGAACGCAGAGGTGAGCCTGGCAACCAGTAACTGATGAATCAGCGTTGAGGTTTGAGGGACAGTCAGTCATTCGGACCCCTCTTTGCCCCGGCACGATCGTGACCGGGGCTTTTTTGCTGTTACACAGCTCAAACAGAACTCAATAACAAGGAGCTGAACATGCCCCAGTTGTTTCGGGACTTGTCTGTGTCTGCGGTTGCCGCAGGATTTCTGGCGGTGCTGGTGTCCTATGCCGGGCCTTTGGCGATTTTCTTCCAGGCCGGAGCGGCAGCGAATGTGTCGCCGGAGATGATGACCTCCTGGGTCTGGGCCATCTCCATGGGAGCGGCGGTTTCGGGAATTTTCCTGTCGATATGGCTCAAAGCACCTATAGTCACGGCCTGGTCGGCGCCGGGTACGGCGCTGCTGGTGGTGCTGTTTCCGGAGCTTTCGCTTAACGAAGCCGTGGGGGCGTACATCACCGCCGCGCTGATTATCTTTGTCATTGGTGTTTCCGGCACCTTCGATGCGTTTGTGCGCGTCATTCCCAAAGGGGTGGCGGCGGGTATGATGGCGGGCATCCTGTTTCAGTTTGGTCTGGGCGCCTTTGCTGCCATTGAAACCACGCCGGCCCTGGCCATCGGCATGCTGGTTGCCTATGTGGTGTTTCGTCGCTTTACACCGAAATACACTTTGGTGCTTTTGCTGATGGCCGGGATCATCCTGGCGGTAGTGCTGGAGGATGCCTCCCTGGCCGGTGTACGCCTGAACCTGGCGGTGCCCAGACTCATCACACCGGAATGGAGCTTTGGCGCGACCCTCAGCCTGGCCATTCCCCTGGTGCTGGTGAGCCTGACGGGCCAGTTCCTTCCCGGCATGGCCATTCTCCGGGGCGCCGGCTATCGGGTGAAAGCCAAGCCGGTGATTGCGGTGGCCAGCCTTGTGTCCCTGCCCATGGCGCTGTTCGGCGGCATTACCACGGTGGTGGCGGCCATTACCGCCGCGATCTGCACGGGCGAGGATGCTCATGAAAACCCGGACAAGCGTTATGTGGCCGGGGTATTTAATGGCGTGTTCTATCTGGTGGGAGCACTGTTTGCCGGCACCATTGTCGCCTTGTTTACTTCATTGCCTTCGGCCTTTGTGGCGGTGCTGGCGGGCCTGGCATTGCTGGGGGCTATTGCCAATAACCTGTTTGCCGCACTGGAGGAGGTCAGTCACCGGGAGGCGTCGCTGATCACCTTTCTGGTGACCGCGTCCGGATTATCGCTGTTCGGATTGTCGTCGGCGTTCTGGGGGGTGGTGATCGGTTACGGTTGTTACCGGGTGCTCAACGGCGGGAAATAGAATTGGGCTGGCAGGCGCCAGCCCAATCGGGACGTCAGTCTTGCTGCAGGGCCTGCAGCACAGCCTTGGCAGCGCCTTCGGAAGACGCCGGGTTCTGGCCGGTAATCAGCTTGCCGTCCACCACAATGTGCGGTGCCCAGTCATCGCCCCGGCTGTAACGGGCGTTGTTCTGCTTGAGCATGTCTTCCAGCAGGAAGGGCACAATATTGGTGAGCTGCACAGCGTCTTCTTCGGTGTTGCTGAAACCGGTGACTTCGCGGCCGCCCACGATGTTCTGGTCCGGTTTTATGAACACATTCTTGAACACGGCAGGAGCATGGCATACGGCGCCGATCACCTTGTCCTGCTCGTAAGCGGTTTTGATCAGGGCTATCGACTTGTCGTCCTCGGCCAGATCCCACAGCGGGCCATGGCCACCGGGGTAGAAGATGGCGTCGTACTGATTCATGTCCACGTCGGCCAGTTTTCTGGTGCTGGCCAGCATTTCCCGGGCATGGGTGTCTTCACTGAACCGCCGGGTGGACTCGGTCAGTGCATCTTCAGCCTCGCTGTTCGGGTCAACCGGTGGCTGGCCGCCTTTAGGGGATGCGAGGGTGATGTCGGCGCCTGCGTCTTTGAATACGTAGAACGGCGCAGTGAATTCTTCCAGCCAGAAACCGGTTTTATGGCCGGTGTCGCCCATCTGGTCGTGGGAGGTTAGTACCATCAGAATCTTCATACCAGTCGACCCTCCTGTCGGGAGTCCGGGTGTATTTCGTTCGTCTCACTACATCAAATTGTGATGATCGCTCGGTTTTCAACCGTCAGTACGTTAGCACTGGCATATTGGATGCTCATTAACGGCTATACTGCGAGGGTAGTTATCGCACATGTAACGTCATGGACCAGGACGGATTTATATGAGGTGGATTGCCTTGAAAGGCGTGCTTGCCGGCATTCTGATGCTGCTTTGGGCGCCTGGTGTTCTTTCACAACAGGGCACTGAAACAGTAGAGCCACTGACGGTGACCGTTGGCGTTGACCACTCGCCGCCCTACCGTATTCTCGAGCCGTCGCAAAAATCCGGTCTTTATCTTGAGCTATTCGAAGAAATTGCCGACCGGCTAGGCTGGCGTGTGCAGTACCGGGAGGCGCCATTCCGGCGCATCCTGCTGCTGATGCGCAGGGGTGAGGTGGATGTCATGCTGGGGCCGCTGCGTACCGAAGAACGGGAAGAATTCATGACCTTCGTGGCTCCGGCTTTTCCGCCGGAGCGGCGTCTGTTTTTCTACGTGAGCGAGAGTAACCGTATTGAGCGATACAGCGATCTGCCGGGAAAAGTCATCGGTATTCTGGAGGGCGCCCGTTACTTTACCCGGTTTGACAACGATCAGGCTCTGCATAAAGAGTCTGCGGCCCACTACGAAAACCTGATGATGATGCTTCAAAGAGGGCGGGTTGATGTCGTGGTGGCCCCCGAGCTGGTTGGTTTGTATACGCTGAGAGCCCAGGGTATAGAAGCGAACATTTCACCGTTCTTCGTGCCGGGTGACCGCTCCTGGATTGCGGTTTCGAACCAGTCTCCTGCCCGCCGGTATGCAGAAGATATAAGGGCAGCCCTGAAATTGATTGAACGCGAGGGGATTCGGGAAGACCTTGTGCTGAAGTACCAGGAACAAAAAGCCTATTGATCGATTTCCATGGTTTATACCGATGCTCCCCTGCTAAAAGGAACTTAGGGTGCTTACCTTTGTCTGTGATCGTTTGACAGGTTTTGGCAAAGGAACTGGTATGAAGACGATTCGATTGTGGGATCTCCCCACCCGGCTGTTCCACTGGTTGCTGGTAATTGCTGTGGTTGGGGCAGTGGTGACGGTCAAACTGGGCGCTGGCTGGATGGCCTGGCATGAGCGTTTTGGACTGGCGGTTGTTGGCTTGCTGGCGTTCCGGGTGGTCTGGGGGCTGGTGGGCTCCACTTACGCGCGCTTCAGTCAGTTTATATCGGGGCCAGGGGCGATGATCCGTTATCTTAGGGGCCAGTGGCAGGGCGCAGGCCACAATCCCCTTGGTGCCTGGTCGGTGCTGTTGTTACTGGGACTGTTCGGTTTTCAGGCTGTTACCGGTTTATTTTCCAATGATGAAATTGCCTTTAACGGCCCACTCTACCGGCTGGTGTCGTCGGGCTGGAGCGATACCCTGAGCAGCTGGCACCGTCTCATGGAATGGGGGCTGTACGCCGTGGTTGCCCTTCATGTCCTGGCGGTGCTGTTTTACACCCACGTGCGTAAGGATAATCTGGTAAAGCCGATGGTGACTGGCCGAAAGCAGGTTCAGAGCTCAGAGCTGAAAGACGCCAGCGGCGGTGGCTGGCTGGCAATGATCATTGCACTGGCGATTGCCGTTGCTGTGGTCTGGGCGGCTAGTGGCGGACTGATTCCGCCACCGCCGCCACCGCCCCAGAATCTGGGTTGGTAAGCCCCTTGGCCTACTTGGCGCGGAAGTTGTCGTGGCAAGCCTTGCAGGTTTCACCGACTTTGGCGAACTGGCGTGCAATCGCGGCTTGGTCGCCGGCTGCAGCCAGTTCCTGCAGTGCGTTGGCTTCACGGACGAAGCTGACCGCAATTTCCTGAACCTTCATCGGCTCCTCAAAGAAGTTGGGCTTGAGGCGGGTGTTCTCGGCCCGGTCATTGGCGCTGTCACGGCTGTAAAGCACGCTCATGCCGGAGTTGGCCACGGCTGCAATGGCTTTGGCGGCTGCGGCAACCTGGTTCTGGTCAAACGCTGCGGAGCCATCCACGGTCTGGGCCTTGATTTTGCCCATGTTCCAGGACGCAAACTGGTAGGCGGCCTGGCGGGTTTCGATCTGGTCTTCCACGCTCATCTGGGCCACGGTCGGGGTTGAGATCGCGGCCGCAAGCACCGCAACGGAAACAAAACGTTTATTCATTCCAGGTCCCTCTCTTGGTGTGATTGGTGATAATGCAAAAATGCTCTATAAAGGCGTGGTTATAAGCATGCTACCTGTATAGACTCATTCCTGACAGCTATAAGAAACGAAAGTTCAATCTGAGGAGTTGCACGATGTCGATCTGGACGGTTACCCCTAATCTTGAGCAAATGACAGAGGCCAGCAAAAACACCGCGGTCAGTCATATGGGCATTGAATACCTCGAAATCGGTGACGATTATGTGAAAGGCCGGATGCCGGTGGATGAGCGCACCGTCCAGCCATTCGGGATCCTGCATGGTGGTTCCTCCGTCGTGTTGGCGGAAACGCTGGGCAGCATGGCTGCCAACTGTTGCCTGAAAGATAAGAATACGGTCGCTGTGGGGCTGGATATTAATGCCAATCATATTCGGCCTGTTACCGGGGGATGGGTCTATGGCACGGCGAAGGCCATACACATCGGCAGTGCAACGCAAGTATGGGAAATCCGCCTGGAAAACGATCAAGGCAAGGTGACCTGCATTTCCAGGTTGACCATGGCGGTAACCCGCCGCTCGTAAGAAAACAGGGAGCGATGGCTCCCTGATTCCGACCTTGCGCGTCGATTTGCGAAATAAGCTCGCCATCCTTGATTAATATCAAAAGAAAATCGTTTGCCGGGACTGTCGCCCTGCTACACTTAAAATAGTTGAGGATGTTAACTAAATGCCATGAGGTTATTCCTCACGGGAAGGTTTCACTGTGCTGAAAATTCGTTGTAACAGGGTGTCTTCGAAAGCGCACAAGTTCTGGTATGCGTTGCTCTTTTTGCTATGCGCATCCTTTGGTCTGCGAGCTGCCCCTTTGTCTGAGTGTTCAACGCTGAGAGTGAGTGGTAATCCGGAGTATCCGCCTCTCCTATGGCCGAGCGTGGAGTCGCCGGATCTTTTAAATGGCGCGGTTCCTCATTTCCTGCGGGAGTTGGTGGAGCCCCTGGGTATCAAGGTCAATGTCCGCAATATTGGGTCCTGGGCGCGGGTGCAGCGGTTGGCAGAGTTGGGGGAGATCGATCTGGTGGCCGGGGCCTTTATCACGGCAGAAAGATTGGGCTACCTGGATTATATTCTGCCGCCAATGATGCACCTCGATACCAATGTCTGGGTGCCGCGGCGAAGGATGTTTGAGTATCGGCACTGGCCGGACCTGGAGGGGAAACAAGGCAGCACCCTGATCGACAACAGTTTCGGTGAGCGATTCGACAGCTTTGCCGCCGATCACCTGGATATCCTCGGCGTCCGCTCCATTCACCAGTCCTACCTGATGGCCGATATCGGTCGTATCGATTATGTACTGTACGAGTTGTTGCAGGGGCGGGCGAAGCTGGCCCGGTATGGCATGTCGAATGACTTTGTGGCGCTGGAGCCCCCTGTGAGCAGAGAAGGCCTGTTCTTCGCGTTTCCGAAGCTTTCCCGCTGCAATAGCAAAGCCTTGCGAGAGGCTTTTGCAGCCAGGTTGCTGGAGTTGACGGAGCAGGGCAGGCTGGAAGAATTGATTGAAGAGTATCTCATCCGGTATACCGAGGAGGGCCGTTAGCGAGGCCGTCCTGGGTTTAGGTGGCCAGTGTCACTCTGCTTCTTCCTCTGGCCTTGGACTGGTACATGGCCTCGTCTGCGCGACACATCAGATCTTCCAGTCTGCGGTCGCCGTTTCCCAGGCTACTGATTCCGATACTTGCCGACGGCGAGATTCTGCTTTTCTCGTAAGACACCACCAGATTACAAAGCAAGGCCAGCAAGCGGCTCGCCAACACGTGTGCCATCGTCATGTCGGTGTCCGGTAGCAGAATGGCGAATTCCTCTCCGCCCATTCTGGCCACAATATCGCAATCCCGAATCCGGGCTTTCAGTAGCCCGCTGACCTGCTTCAACACTTCATCGCCCGCCTGGTGACCGTAGGTGTCGTTGATGATCTTGAAGTGATCCAGATCCATCATGACCAGAGTCAGTGGTGTCTGATGCCTGGCAGACTGGTTCAGCAGTTGCTCTCCGAACTCGAAGAACGCGCGTCGGTTATACAGCCCGGTAAGTTCATCCTCCAGCGCTGCCGCCCTGGCTTTTTCGTGGGCTGCCCGCAGCTCCAGCTCCATCTGTTTACGTTCGGTAATATCAGTGGCAATCTCCAACCTCACCAGGCGGCCATCGGTCCAGCGGATCGCCTGGTCACGGCACTGGTACCATCGTTGGTCCAGTTGATTCTGGAACTCCCAGACATGGGGTTTGTTGGGCTCGCCCTGATCATTGACCAGCAGGTGATTGGTGCAGAAGCTGCACGGGCCGTCACCGTCCTGAAGCACTTGCCAGCATTTTCGGTTGCCAATGTCACCCCAGATCTGCCGGCCGTAAGCGTTCATGTACAGCAGATCGTGTGTTGTAAAATCGGAGACGTACACCAGGGCATCCAGATTATCGAGTACGGCCTGAAGACCTTCCGGGGGTGTTTCCTCGGTGGCTGGCGGTGTCTGATCCCGGTGAACGGGCAGATTCAGTGACGGAATGCCGGATTTCATGGGGTGTGCGCTGTCTGCTTTTTATTCAGTTTAATTTCCAGTATGGCTTTTGTCATACGATGCTGTCTGCAAAAGCGTGTAAGGTTTGCGGACATTACCTACGTTGGCCGGACAGCCGGGCCAACGAAATTCTGGCTTCATGAGGGTTTGGAAAGGGATGAAGGTGTCCGGGGAAAACTGCCCCTGCGGTAGCGGGAAAGCCTACCTGCTGTGTTGTCAGCCCTGCCATGCAGGCGCGCCTGCCACCACACCGGAGGCGTTGATGCGTTCCCGGTTCAGTGCCTTTGTGGTGAAGGATGCCGATTATCTGCTCGAGACCTGGCATCCGGAGACCCGGCCGGCGGAACTGGATCTTTCCGGCTCACCGGAATGGGTTTCGCTGCAGATACTCTCCTCCAGTGCCGGTGTCGACACGGGCCGGGTTCACTTCCGGGCGGTCTATCGTGCCGGTGGTGGTTGGGGTTATCTGGAAGAGCGATCAGACTTCAGCAAAGAGAATGGCCGCTGGTTCTACCGTGAGGGCGAAACCCGCGAGGGAGTGCTGAAGCCCGGTCGAAACGACCCCTGCCCCTGTGGCAGTGGTCGCAAGTTCAAGGCCTGTTGTCTTTAAACGTTCTATTCGAATTTCGGCAGATCCGGCTGAGCGACCTCTTTACCCGCTTCCAGCCAGGCGTCAAAGCCGCCTTCAATGGATTGTACGTTCATATAGCCCATCTCTTTCAGCGCTTTGGCGCTGAGTGCTGCACGGCCGGAGGTTTTGCAGTAGAGCACAATTTTCATCTGCCGGTTCTCCAGCGCGGGGTCGTTGGTGAACTTGAATTCGAGCATGCCCCGGGAAATATTCACGGCGCCCGGAATATGGCTGGAGCGGTATTCATCGGCGTCCCGCACATCCAGCAGCAAATCGGCATTTTTAATGGCCGCCTCGGCGTTGGCCAGCGGCACCTCCTGAATCTCTTTTTTGGCTTCGGCAACAAGGTCGTGGGCAGTCTTCATGGCAGTTCCCTTTGAGCGTGGGTGTGTCTTTTCAGGTTACGGCATTTACCACGGGTGAGTCACCTATAGGTTGTCTGTGACTAAGGCATGAGCCTTTGCCCAGCGGGTTTGTGCTAGATTGACGGGCCTGACAATGAGGAAGCTATGAAACCGCTGAATGACACCACCAAAGGCGTGGTCTACGGGTTAGGCGCCTACACCCTGTGGGGAAGCTTTCCCCTGTATTTTGCCCTGTTCAAGGGGATCCCTTCCTGGGAGGTGCTGATCCATCGGGTGATCTGGTCCTGCCTGTTTCTGGCCGTGGTCATCTCGATACTCAAGCGCTGGCCGCCGGTGGTGGCGGCACTGCGAAAGCCGCGCCGGCTGGGGTATGTGCTGGGTTGTGCCGTGTTTATTGCCCTGAACTGGGGTATCTATATTTATGCCGTGGAAACCCGCCATGTGTTGCAGGCCAGTCTGGGCTATTTCCTGACGCCGTTGGTAAATGTGGCCATGGGGCTGCTGATCCTGGGTGAGCGTATTTCCCGGCTGCAGGCCGCGGCGGTGGGTCTGGCGGCGGTTGCGATTCTCTATCAGCTGTTTCTGCTGGGCGAGCTGCCGTGGATTACGCTGGTACTGGCGTTCAGCTTCGGCACCTATGGCCTGATGCGCAAGAAAGTCGAACTTGATGGCCTTTCCGGTCTGTTTGTTGAAACGCTGTTATTGCTGCCGTTGGGCTTGCTGACCCTGGCCTGGCTGTCATCGCAGGGGCTGTCGCACTTTTCGGACAGCACCTACAGCGCATTGTTACTGGCCTCCAGTGGCGCGGTGACCGCCATCCCGCTGCTGGCTTTTGCCGGGGCTGCGCGCCGTTTGAAGCTTTCTACCGTGGGCTTTCTTATGTACATCAACCCCACGATCCAGTTTCTGATCGCGCTTTATATCTTCCATGAGCCGCTTAGCACCGCCAAACTGGTGAGCTTTGTGATGATCTGGGTGGCGTTGGCAATATACTCGTGGTCGGCCTGGGTGGGCCGATCGAACAGAGAGGTTTCGGCATGAAACAACCCATCAGCGGCTATCACAAAGACGGGGAAAACCACTGGGTAGCGCAGCTGGCGTGTGGCCATAACCAGCACGTGCGACATGATTCGCCCTGGGTAAACCGGCCCTGGGTTGTCACGGTGGAAGGTCGGCAATCCATGTTGGGGGTTAAGCTGGATTGCCGGAAATGTGATGACGATGCGCCTGCGGATGTCCGTCCGGAGAGTCCGGAAGGACCTCAGTCTCCCGATCAGGCCAGGGTTTCCAGATAGGCTTCCAGTTCGTTGGCGAGCCAGCCCACCACGGCGCCCCCTTGCGCCTGCTCCGACTCCAGCGCACTGAACACTTTCCACCAGCGGGCGCTGCGGTGGTGGATGGTTTTCAGCTGTTCCTTGCGCAATGCCTCAGCAATCAGGGGTAAGGGTAAATCCGCCCAGCCGGCGCCATCAATCACCGCATCACGCATCAGTTCGTATTGGGTAAAGGCGAGGTAGTTGGCGGTTTCCGGGGATTCGGCCACCAGTTGGGCATCGAGCATGTAGGCCAGGGTGATTTCCGTGTGGCTGACCAGGTCGTCCTGAGTGACCCGTTTCAGTTGGCTCAGGGGGTGGTCCGGAGCTGCCACGGTGAGCATGCGCACATCAGCCAGTTCCCGAAACCATTGATAACCTTCGTTCAGCAATTCCGGCATCAGGCCATAGGCCACATCCACGGACTGGCTGCGAACCAGCGGCGCCAGTTCCCGGGGCGAGGCAAGGTAAACCGACAGGCTGGTCTGGGGGAAGCGTTGTTTCAGCCGGCGCAGAATGTCGCGCCAGATATCTTCCGGAATGGCATCGTCCCGGGCAATGCGCAGGACCGATTCGGCACCACTCAGGTGGTGCTGGCAGCGAGCCCTGATCTGGCTGGCAACCTGGTCGAATCGCCGGCAGTCGGTCAGGATGGACTGGCCGATGGCCGTCAGGTGCAGTTGATTGCCGCTGCGTTCAAACAGCTCCACCCCCAGTTCATCCTCCAGGGACGCCAGCACGGTACTGACGGTGGTGCGGCTGCGGTTCAGCTCCCGGGCTGCCGCGGCCACGCTGCCATTGCGGACAACCGAGAGGAAGGTCTTGATCTGTGACGTTTTCATGGTTTGCTCTTTGCGACGGATTTTCCGTCGCTCAGCGACTCACACCTGTTGAATGATGCCGCTAATATGGCAGCAATTCTCAGGAGGTCAAAATGTTTACTTCTCTGGCGCGGGAAAACCTGGCGCTGACTTTATCAGCAGTGGGCGCGGGCCTGTTTGCGCTCGCCGGTATTACCTGGGGTCTTTGGGTCGATTCCCTGGTTATTCTCTTCGATGGTGCCTATTCCCTGATCAGCCTCGGGTTGTCGCTCCTGTCACTCTATGCCGCCCGCCTGGTTCGCCGGCCGGCCAATGACGATTACCCATTCGGGATGGGGGCCGTGGAGCCGCTAGTGATCGCTGTGAAAGGTCTGGTGATTGCAGTGGTGTGTATCTTGTCGCTGGTATCGGCAGTGGTGTCGCTGCTTCAGGGCGGCCGTGCCGTGGCGGCGGACATGGCAATGATCTTTGGTGCGGTGAACGTGGTGGGGTGTCTGGCGGTCTGGGCGTATCTACGGTGGTCAAGTCTGCGCAATGGTTCGGGGCTGGTGCAGGCGGAACAGCGCCAGTGGCTGATGGACAGTGCCCTAAGCGCTGCCGTAATGATTGGTTTTGGCGCGGCCTGGCTGCTGGAACGCAGTCATTGGGCGGAGCTGGCCGTGTATGCCGACCCGGTAATGATGCTGGTGATTTCGGTCTACTTTATGACGGTGCCGGTGAAGATGGTTCTGGAGTCAGTTCGGGAGCTGTTGCTGGCGGCACCGAAAGACGATGCACTGGACGACATCCATGAGACCCTGGAAGACCTGGGCCTGAATCCGGAACAGGTCCGGGTGGCCAAGCTCGGCCCGAACCTTCTTCTTGAGGCCCGCATGATCCGGATCTGACTAGTGTCCCTTAACAAAAG